>JBOFII010000055.1:0-1997 GCA_051650085.1 Formosimonas sp. | reverse complement strand
TGATTGAACAAACCGCGACCATGATTCTGCTGCCCAATCCGAATGCGGATAGAGCCGACTACATTGATGGCTTAAAACTCACCGAGTCGGAGTATCAAGTGGTGGTGAGTTTGGATGAGCGTTCGCGCTGCTTTTTGGTCAAACAAGGCCACGGCGCGGCGGTGTGTCAACTCAACCTGCGCGGGATGGACGACTCACTGGCGGTGATTTCGGCCTCTACCGACAACATTGACATTATGAAGCGGGTGATGGATGAGCAAGCGGCAAGTTTGGGCTTAACCGTGGACACGATACATCCGAACGATTGGCTTGAGCAATTCTACGCGCAGCGCAAAGGTTCGGGTAAAGGGGTGAGTACGGACGATAAGGGCAATCGGGGGCTGTCGCAGAAGATGGCTTGAGTGCCCCGTCATTGCGGCCAAAAGCCGCAATCTCCCACCAAGGGATTTGATTAAATACAAGGAGGTTGGATTATGAAAGCGTTAAAACAGTTTGTAATGGTGTGTGTGTTGGGCTTGGCGGTGATGCAGCCCGCTAAAGCAGGCGTGCCGATGATTGATGGGGCGCATATTGGGATGCAACTGGGGCAGTGGGCGGAGAACTTGGTTCAATGGGGTAAGCAGTTTGATGAGTGGCAAAAGAACATCAAGCAGTGGAGCAGCACGTTCAAATCGCAACTGAGCAAGGAGTTGGAGGCTTTGACTGATACCTCAAACGCAAGCACACGTGAAGCCGACATGAATAAGATTGTCAAACAGATGCAAGATGGCAAACTGTGCGACAAGATTAAAGTTGAGCAAAGCTTGGTGCTGTGCAATCAAGAACAACAGCTCAAAGTCGCTCGTGCCAAGCGCATTGTCAAAGCCTTAAAAGACTCATCCGAATCGATTGAAAAGGTCAACACCTTGGTTGGGGAGTACAACAAATTAGTTCAGTCGGCCAGTACATCAACCACTGGTGGCGATAGCAACACCAATAAAGGCTCTATCGACAGTAAAGCCAAAGAAATCGATGTCGCTCAACAAAAGGTGCAGCAAGCCTTTGAAGAAGCCCAAAAAGATGTGCAAATCTACGACTCGCAAATCAGCATGATTCATGGCCTACGTGTGGATATGGCCAAGATTCAACTCGAAGGGCAAGAGCCAGGGTTAATTGACAAGTTGGCGGTCACCGCAGGCGTGGGCGGCACACTGACCGCTGCCGCCAAAAAGTACAAGCGTGACATTGAAATGATTAAGAGCAAGAGTGACACCAACAACAATTACTAACACATCAAAGGATTCAAGATGCAAGGGTTAAGCGGTTTATTGAACGGCGTAGCAGATGTCGTATGGTACAATTCGATTCGTGGTTATGTCTCCACTCGGATAGATTACTTTTTAGAGCACACATTGTCAGGAACTCTGGCGATTGTCGGAACGATTGCGCTGTCGGCGATGACGGTGTGGATTATGTTTCAAGGCTTTATGATTGTGACGGGGCGTTCGCAAGACGGTATTAAGGGCTTTTTGGTGAATGCGTTTCGCTCGTATTTGATTGTGTTGGTGGCGACAGGTATGGCGGCGGGTTCAGGGTTTTCGGTGCGCAAACTCACGGACGATTTGACCAGTGCAGTGGCGCAGGTGGTGACGGGTGACACTAAGGCGGCGAAGTGTTTGGAAGCCGACAGTGCTTTTTTGGGGTGTAAAGTCGATAGGAACTTACAAGTGATGCAAGCGTCTATGAATTTTGTGGGGCAGCTCGATACGGCGGATGATCCGATTCTTGAGGATAAGAAGGCTCGCGCGGGTTGGTTTGTGGGCATCGGGACGGCAGGGCCTGCGCTGGTGACGGGGACGATGCTGCTATTGTATAAGGTGATGATGGCGATGTTCATCGGCTTTGGCCCTATCTTTATTTTGAGTTTGTTGTTCAAACGCACGGCGCATTTGTTTGGTAAGTGGCTGTATTACGGTGTGGCGACTATATTTTCGTCGATGGTGTTGGCGGTGATGTCG
>JBOFII010000054.1:0-11086 GCA_051650085.1 Formosimonas sp. | reverse complement strand
ATGGTGATGCCAGGTGACAACGTTTCAATTTCTGTTGAATTGATTCACCCCATCGCGATGGAAGAAGGCTTGCGCTTTGCGATTCGTGAAGGCGGTCGTACCGTCGGCGCGGGCGTTGTGGCTAAAATCCACGCTTAATCAGCAGTAAAACAGCGAAGCGGCTATAATGGCGGCTTCGCTTTTAATTTGTTCTTTACTTAATCGGCATTGTGAGCCTCACATATGCCACGTTCTTTAGGAAATACTATGGCCAGCACCAAAATTCGTATTCGTTTAAAAGCTTTTGACTATCGTTTAATCGACCAGTCAGCCGCTGAAATCGTAGAAACAGCTAAGCGCACAGGCGCGATTGTTAAAGGGCCAGTACCTTTGCCAACTCGCATCCAACGCTTTGACATTTTGCGTTCACCACACGTGAACAAAACGTCGCGTGACCAGTTTGAAATTCGCACGCACCAACGTTTGATGGACATTGTTGATCCAACTGAAAAAACAGTGGATGCTTTGATGAAACTCGACTTGCCAGCAGGCGTGGATGTTGAAATTAAAGTGTAATCATGGCTAATGATTGAAAACGCACCTTTTGGGTGCGTTTTTTTATGGGTGTTGCAAAAATTCAACAACACTTATGTGAAAAAAGTGCACCAAAATGAGGCGGTTTTAGTACTGACCGTTGGTTAATGTGCTGCTTTGGTGCACAGGCGTGTACAATGAAATGGTTTTGCACTATCTTGGTGGTAAACTTGTTTGAAATCAAAAGGTTGCGCTCTTTGTTTTTGCAGTGCAACACTTTACAGAATCCGCATTTTGCGACAAACTGCACTGAGTTGATTTTGATAAAGGAAATGCGATGAAACAATTGTGTCTGTGGGGCTTGCTGATGATGGTGGGGGCGGCTCATGCTCAGGATGCGCCGCCAGTGGCGTTGGTGCTGGATCGGGGAGATACCGCATTTATGCTGTTGTGCAGCGCATTGGTTTTGCTGATGACTCCTGCCTTGGCGTTTTTTTATGGTGGTCTGTCGCGTCGTAAAAGTGTTTTGAACACCATGATGATGTCGTTTGCAGCACTGGGTGTGGTGACAATGGTGTGGACGGTGGTCGGTTTTTCGGTGGCTTTTGGCGACAACAGCACCAGTGCGCTGTGGGGCAGCTGGGATAACCTCATGTTGGCAGGGATGGACATGAACAGTTTGGTCGGGACTTTTGAAGCGAGTACGGGTCATGCCATTCCTAAATATGTGTTTGTGATGTACCAAATGACTTTTGCCATTATTGCCGCTGCGCTCATCAGTGGTGCTTTGGTTGACCGCATGAAATTCTCGGCTTATTTGTTGTTCATTGGTTTATGGAGTTTGTTGGTTTACAGCCCAATTGCACACTGGGTGTGGGATGCGCAAGGTTGGTTGATGCAAAAAGGCGCATTGGATTTTGCGGGCGGTACGGTGGTGCACATCAACGCAGGGGTGTCGGCTTTGGTTGCCGCGGCAGTTTTGGGGCCGCGCCTGAAAATCACCCGCCAGCATGCGGTTCCGCACAACATCCCATTTGTGATGCTCGGCTCTGGGTTGTTGTGGTTTGGTTGGTTTGGTTTTAATGCAGGCAGTGCGTTGGGTGCGAATGGCTCGGCAGGTTTGGCATTGTTGAGCACGCAGGTGGCGACGGGCGCGGCTTTGATGGCTTGGTTGGTGTGGGAAAAAATCGCAGGGCAGGCCATGAGTGCGGTCGGTGCGGCGACAGGTGCTGTGGTCGGGTTGGTGGCGATTACACCTGCTGCAGGTTTGGTTAGCCCAGCGTATGCACTGCTGATTGGTATTTTGGGGGCGACGGCTAGTTTTTGGGCCGTGCAATACAAACGGTTTTTGCGCGTCGATGATGTGTTGGATGTGTTTGCTTGCCACGGCGTGGCGGGAATTGTGGGCGCAATCGCAACAGGAGCGTTTGCTTTTTCAACCTTACCCGTTGAGTCGGCTAAACCCGTATTGGCGCAAATCTGGATTCAAGTGGTGGCGGTTGGCTCAACTGTGGTGTACTCATCCGTGTTGACGTATGTGATTTTGAAGTTTTTGGCCGTCACTGTGGGCTTGCGGATTAGCCAGTCAGATGAAATGCAGGGCATAGATATATCCAGCCACGATGAAGCGGGTTATTCAGCCGAAGGTTTGGCGTGAGTGGTTGTGGTATACAAAAAGCCCCCAGTTTTGAGCTGGGGGTTTTTGTATTTTAGTGGTTTTTGTTGCAGGTGATGAGCACGGGCTCGCGATTGGGTTGGGGGATGAGTGCCAACCATTCGCTGTTGTTCAAACGAACTGCTTGGCTGCTCTGTTCTTTGTTTAGCGCATCTTGGTACGAACGCTGTGTTCGAGCCCCCACTGTGTTGGCTAAGGGGTTTTG
This sequence comes from Formosimonas sp., assembly GCA_051650085.1. Lineage (GTDB taxonomy): Bacteria > Pseudomonadota > Gammaproteobacteria > Burkholderiales > Burkholderiaceae > Hydromonas. The sequence continues at coordinate 8,693 of JBOFII010000054.1, read as the reverse complement.
ATTGTCGTAGGTGACTTGTGCGTTGGTGATGGTTTCAATCAATCGATTGTGCGTGCGGTCAAAGCGCCAATGTCCGACGAGTAAGGTGCGCATTTCAATGGACTCACCTGTCAATAATGCATGCTTGTGGATGTCTTTATGGGTGACGCTGCCATCCGCCATGTAGGTCGCCCGCCCTGTAATGGTGGTGATGGTATGGGCTGTGGTCAAATTCACTTGGCAAGCCCAAGAGCCAGGCAATTGGGCTGGGTTGACCGCTTGCTGTGCATGAGCGGTTGAGGTGAGGGCGAATAATGTCAATGAAATGAGTGGTTTCATGGTGAGCCTTAAGGTTTAAGGTGCTTCATAAAAAACATAGCTGGTGGCATAATCGCTGATTTCAAAGTAAACGCGTTTTTCGCCTGGGTCAATTTTACCGTTTAAGTTCAAGTCAATTTTGCCGTAGCCATAACGATAAGGGCGTGGCGTGTTGTCTGAAGTGCCCATGGCGGTGGACAATTTGTCGATTTCCATAAAGCGCTTGACTAAGGTGGGGCCTGCGTAAACTTCCAGTATGCCATTGGTTCCTGTGTAGTTTTGAATGTCGCGGCTGATTTTGTTTTGGGTTTCTTGGGTGCAAGAGACCAATAAAGCGGTGGCGCAGATTGCGCTGAGTTTGAACAGATTCATGAAACGCTCCAATAAAAGCAATACGAAAAAAGGTAAATCATTATCTTGCTTCACGTGTGGGTTCGCGAGCCAGCAGTTGTTGTACAACATCTTTGGGGGCTTGGCCATTCAAAACGGCACAAACGGCTTGGGTAATGGGCATGTCCACCTGTGCGTCCTTGGCCAATGTGAGTATGGCATGAGCGCACAGTACGCCTTCGGCCACATGCCCCAAGTTGTCAATGATGGCGGGCAATGATTGGCCTGTTGTCAATTCAACGCCGACCGTACGGTTGCGCGATAAACCGCCTGTCGCGGTTAAAATCAAATCACCAACGCCTGATAAACCCATCATGGTGCTGGCTTGTGCCCCCATGGCTTGACCCAAACGGGTCATTTCGGCAATGCCGCGCGTCAACAGGGCGGCGCGGGCGTTCAATCCAAGAGATAAACCGTCGCAAATCCCCGCCGCAATGGCCAGTACATTTTTCAGTGCGCCGCCGATTTCAACCCCGATTACGTCCGTTGAGTGATACATGCGTAGATTGGCGTGGTGCAGTTGCTGGGCAAAATCAGCGTTCAAATCTGGATGATTGGAGGCCAAAACCAAAGCGCACGGCAAACCTTGGGCGACTTCTTGGGCAAAAGACGGGCCTGAAAGCACGCCAAATGCGCAGTCTTCGCTTAAGATTTCACCGGCAATTTGGTGGGGCAACAAAGCACTGTCACGCTCAATCCCTTTGCACAACCACAACACCGCGGCTGCGGATTTTGCTTGGGCAATTGCAGCGCATGATTGGCGCAAGGCGGCCATCGGTGTGGCGATGATGATTAAGTCGACTGGAGCTGCGTGCTGGTTGAGCACCTTGTCGAGCACGTCGCAATACTGTAAATCAGGATGCAAACGTGCGCCAGGAAGGTAAGATGAGTTATAGCCTGTTTTGGCCATGGAGGACATCAGCGTGGCATCGCGCCCCCACAGGGTGACGCGATGATGTGCGGCAAGAGATGAGGCCAGTGCGCTGCCCCATGCGCCCGCGCCCAAAACGGCAATATTCATGATTACTGAACGGTCGCTGCGCTGTTTTCGAGTTTGTCTTGGTAGAATTGCTCGAAGTTGACTTCAGTCAAATGCAACGGCGGCAAGGTGGCGCGAGTGAGCAAATCCGACACGTTGGCACGCAAGTAAGGGTAAATCATCGATGGGCAGATGATGTTGAGAATTGGCCCGAGTTGCTCTTCAGGCATGTTGGTGATTTCAAAAATCGCCGCTTGTTTGATTTCTAAGATGAAAAAGACTTTATCGTTCAAACGCGCGGTCAAATTGACGTTGACTTGAACTTCGTAAGCGTCAGTGTCTAAAGCGCGGTTTTCGGTGGACACTTCAATCGCCACTTGCGGTGCGGCTTCTTCTAAAAAAATCGCAGGCGCATTAGGCAATTCAAGCGAGGCGTCTTTCATGTAAACGCGGCGTAAATCAAATGTAGGTTGTGCTTGTTCAGTCATTTGGACACTTTCAAGAGTGGTTGAGTAAAGGGGTTAATTCGCCCGCACGGTCAAGGGCGGCCAAGTCGTCAAAGCCGCCAACGTGCGTGTCGCCAATGTAAATTTGCGGTACGGTGCGGCGTTGTGTGCGGGTCATCATGGCCTCGCGTTGCGCGGGGTCTTCGTCGATGCGGATTTTGTGGATTTCTTGCACGCCTTTTTGCTTGAGCAACATTTCAGCGCGGGTGCAATAGGGGCAATAGCCCGTGGTGTACATGGTGACTTTTTGCATGTTAGCCTTTCACCAAAGGCATTTGCGCATCGCGCCAAGCGTTCAGGCCGCCGTCCAATACATGAACTTCTGTGAATTCATTTTTGGCCAACACGGCAACTGCTCGCGCCGCGCTCACACCACGCTCACAGACCAAAATGACGGGCTTGTCTTTTTTGAGTTTGAGCAACGGTAATTGTTGTTCAATGAGGCTTAAGGGTAAAGATTTGGCGTTTTTGATGTGCCCAGCGGCAAAGGCTTCAACGGGGCGCACATCAATGATTTGCGCACGCGCAGCAATCAAAACCGAGGCTTGAGTGGGTGAAATGCGCGATACGCCGCGCCCCGCAAGGCTTTGCCACAACAATGCCGCAGCCGAGCCAATGGCCAAAATGGCAAAAACCATGTTCATGGGGGAGTTTAAAAAGAAATCCACGGTATTCCTGTTCATCATTTTTCTACAATTTGTCTGCATCATGCGCCAAATTGGGCGGCTATACAAACACAAGCGTGCATTATAGAATAGAATACGCTGCGCGTCCAAAGCTCGTGCGTTTTTTGCTAGAATGCGTCGAATTTAACTAGAAAGAGTGATATGTATAAAGTGGTCTTGTTTCGCCATGGTGAAAGCCAGTGGAATTTAGAAAATCGCTTCACAGGTTGGACCGATGTTGATTTAACCGCCAATGGTCGCGCAGAAGCGGTTCGCGCAGGGCAGCTGCTCAAAGAGGCGGGGTTTACATTTGATGTGGCCTTTACGTCGGTGCTCAAACGTGCAGTGCGCACCTTGTGGGGTGTTTTGGACGAAATGGAACAAATGTACATTCCTGTGCATCCCGACTGGCGACTCAACGAACGGCATTATGGCGCGTTGCAAGGGCTAAATAAGTCCGAAACCGCCGCGAAATATGGCGATGAGCAGGTGCACATTTGGCGCCGCGCCTACGCAATTGCGCCCAATCCACTTGATCCGTCCGATGAGCGTTGCGCCAGCCGCGATGCGCGGTATGCCAAAGTGCCAGCTGATTTGTTGCCACTGACTGAATGCTTGAAAGACACGGTTGAGCGCGTCGTGCCCTATTGGCAGGCAACGATTGTGCCGCATATTTTGGCTGGGCAAAACGTGGTGATTGCGGCGCATGGCAACAGTTTGCGGGCCTTGGTTAAGCATTTGGACGGCATCAGCGATGATGACATTGTGAATTTAAACATTCCAACTGCTCAGCCTTTGGTGTATGAGCTGGATGCCGATTTAAAACCGATTAAGTCGTACTATTTGGGCGACGTCGAGGCGATTGCCGCCGCACAGGCGGCGGTTGCTAATCAGGGTAAAGCGAAATAAATATGAGCAATTGGCTCACAGAAATGGTTGAATCTATGAAAAAAGCAGGATTGGTATTGAGTGGCGCGGCCGCTGGGGTGATGTTGAGCCTTGGTTTGACCGCATATGCGGATAAAAAAGAGGCGACTAACGCTTTACCGCTTGAAGACATCCAGCGTTTTTCTCGCGTGTTGGACTTAATCAAAAACAGTTATGTGGATGATGTGGCGGATGAGAAGCTCATGGAAAACGCGATTGCGGGCATGGTCAAAGAACTCGATCCGCACTCAGACTACTACAACGTTAAGGCTTTTCAAGCGTTGAAAGAAGACTTGTCGGGCAAGTTCAGTGGGGTTGGTTTAGAAGTTCAACCTGGTAAAGGCGCGATTCAAGTGGTCTCGCCAATTGAAGACACGCCTGCGTTTAAGGCAGGGGTTTTGGCGGGCGACTCTATTGTGAAGATTGACGACGCGCCCGTGTCGGCCATGCGCGGCTTGACCGAAGCGATTTCCAAATTACGTGGTAAAGAAGGCACGCCTGTGCGCATTACGGTGGTGCGAGCGGGTGAGCCTAAACCCTTGATTTTCAACTTGGTTCGTGCGGTGATTCAGTCGCACAGCGTCAAAGGAAAAATCGTTGAGCCTGGTTATGGCTGGTTGCGCATCACGCAGTTTCAAGAGGCGACCATGAAAGAGTTTGCCGATAAGGTCAAAGAGTTGTACGCACACGGTGACCTTAAAGGTTTGGTGTTGGATTTACGCAACGATCCAGGCGGTTCGTTGGAGGCAGCGGTTGGTGTGTCGGCAGCCTTTTTGAAATCTGATGTGACGATTGTGACCTCAAAAGGCAAGAATATTGAGGCGCAGGTGTACAAAGCGAGCCCTAGAGATTATGCGCGTGGTGGTCGTGATTGGCTTAAGGACATGCCCGCGGGTTTGAAAACCGTGCCGTTGGTGGTCTTGGTCAATGGCGGTTCGGCATCGGCCTCTGAAATCGTTTCGGGTGCTTTGCAAGATTACAAACGCGCCACGGTGATGGGCGGTACGACGTTTGGTAAAGGCTCGGTGCAGCAAGTCATTCCGTTAGACCGAGAAGGTAAAATTGGCGTGAAATTGACTATTGCGCGGTATTATTTGCCTAACGGGAAGTCGATTCAGGCGCGAGGGGTGGTTCCTGATGTGTTGGTGGATGATTTTGCCAATGGTAAAAACGGTCGTTATTCACGTGAGTCTGATTTGCAAGGTCATTTGTCTAATGACAGTGGCGTGGATGTGGATAAGCCGCGTGACGTGTGGGGTGAATGGGCCAATGAAGAGGAGGCGCCTCTGAATAAAGACGGCAAAAAAGAAGAGCCGCCGAAGTTTGGTGAGCCTAACGATTTTCCATTGCAACAGGCTCTGCATTTCCTTAAAGGTGAGCCCGTACAAAAGCCTAAAGCCAAAGAGGCTGAAGCAAGTGCGCGCAAAAAATAAGTACAAGCCCACATTTATGTGGGCTTTTCTAAGGGTGTAACGATGGATGATGTGGTTCAAGTGCCCAATGAGTTGAGCGCTCTACTTGACTTTGCGATGCAGTCATTGGCAGCGCATAGGTTTGTTCATGCACAACAAGCCTGTGAAGCGGCTTTGCGTTTGGACGCGCAAAATGTGGATGTCTTGCACTGCTTGAGCCATGTTTACGCGTGTTTGGGGCATGTGGATTGGGCGCAAATCACCATGAGTCGTGCACGACAGTTGGCGCCCACTCATGCGCAAATCAACTACAATTCTGCGGTTAATGCTCATGAGATGGGCGATAGCCAGCGTGCGATTTTGTATTACCAGCAAGCCTTGCGCAGTGCGCCCGATATGCCTGATGTGCTGTGGAACTATGGAGAGTTATTGCGTTTAGACGAGCACTTTGTTTTGGCCTTGGATTGTTTTGAGCGTTTGGTCGCGTTAGGGCACACGCATTATGTGGGGCTGTGGCATCGCATGGCGGTGTGTTATTCGTCGCTTAAACAGTACGATAAAGCGCAACTGATGTATGACCGCTTGATGAACGAAGAGCACGATGTGTTGTCGCATTGGGAGTATGCGCTGTTTTTGTTGTCGCAAAATAACTATGCCAAAGGCACGCAGCTGTACAACGACCGCTTTTTATGCGATGGGCGCAACAGCGTGTATCAGCATGATTTTCCCTTTCCGCTGTGGAGTGGCCAATTCACCAAAGGCAGCACGTTGTTGTTGCATGGTGAGCAGGGCTTGGGCGACGAGTTGATGTTTGCCTCGATGTTCAATGAGTTGTTAAACGATGCCGAGCGGGCGGGGGCGCAGGTGGTTTTGGCGTGCAAGCCACCGTTGGTGCGTTTGTTTGCTGAGAGTTTTCCGCGTGCCAAGGTGCTGGCGCATAAAGTCGGTGCGGAGCCTGCGAACTTAACGGGCTTGCAGATTGATGCGCAGATGGCCATGGGGCATTTGATGTCGCTTTATCGGCGCGACGTGGCTGATTTTGCGCCGCATCGCGTGGCGTATTTGAAATCTGATGCGGTGCGAGCGCAGTATTATGAGCAGCGGTTGCAGCAAATGACGCGGCCTGTGCAGGCAGGGCGGCGGATGCGCGTGGGGTTGATGTGGGGTTCGAACCCCGCGGCGGTGTCGGCTAAATTCATGAAGTGGACGAGCCAGCGCAGCGTTGCGTTACCGCTGTTGGCCGCTTGGGCGGATATGTTGGATGACGTTGAGTTTGTCAGCTTGCAAAACCACGAGCGCGGCGCAGAGGCCGCGCTGGTGCCGCAGTTGCAGATTTTGGATTTTAGCCTTGAGCAAGTCGATTTTTACGACACGGCGGCTTTGGCTTCGTGTCTTGATTTGGTCATCAGCGTCGATACTTCCGTCTCGCACTTGGCGGGCGGTATGGCGCTGGATACATGGGTGCCTTTGATGAGTCGCCCCGACTGGCGGCACGGCACGGAGCGCGATACCAGTATTTGGTATGCGGGTACGCGCTATTTTAGGCAACGCCAAGCTGGGGTTTGGACGGATGTGGTCGCACAGATGCACCAAGCCTTGCGCGAACGCGCGAGCCAGTGGAGGGCGCAGCATGCGGCGTGAAGAGCAAGACCAATTGGCGCAGCAGCTGTTTGAGCAGGGTCAACATGGCTTGGCACGGGCGCTGTGGTTACACGAGTTGCGAGTGCGCCAAGAGCATCTGTTGGCACACCAAGGCTTGACCTTCTCCTATATCGCTACTCAAGAGCACCATGCCGCTGAACCGCATGCGCAGCTGTGGTGTGTTTTGGAGCCGCACAATCCGCAGGCGCATTGGCTGTATGGTCAACTGTTGCAACTCAATGGCCAGCCTGAACGCAAGTTTTTACACGAATTTTTGACGGTTGCGCGGCTCGCGCCCCATTGGTCTGATGTGCATTTGGTGTTGGGCAAAATTTATTTTGGCTGTCGCGACATTGACCGCGCCAAAGCGCATTTTGAGCAAGCGTTGACGGATGCCGCTGAGCAGCCCGAAGCCTTGCGCAAAACGCGTTGGGAATACGCCATGTTGTTATTGACTATGGGCGAATATGAGCGCGGTTGGCTGTATCATGAAGCGCGTTTGGACTGGTTGGAATTGAACCGCGCCCCAGTGCCCGCGCCACTGTGGCACGGTGAATCTTTGCAAGGCAAAACCATTGTGGTGCATGGCGAGCAAGGGATTGGTGACGAAATCATGTACGCGTCCATGTTGCCTGACCTGTTGCAGCGTGGCGCACAGGTGGTGCTGGCCTGTCATCCTGCGTTGGTTGAAGTCATGCGTTTGAGTTTTCCGCAGATTCGGGTGGTGGCGCACCGCCGCAGTTTGGCGGATATTCAGCAATGGCAGCAAGGCGAGTTTCCTCAATGGTGGCGCGATTTATCGTCGGTTGATTATCAAATTTCTATGGGCAGCTTGGCGCATCGTTTGCAGCGTGACAAAGGGCGCTTCCCGCGGCAGGCTTATTTAAAACTGGATGCCTCACGGCAAGCGCAGCAACGGCAACAAGTGCAGCAACAAGCCGCGCAGCAGGGCATTGATTTATCAGGCAAAAAGCTTATCGCACTGGCATGGTGCGGCAATCTAGATAACCCGCATGGCCGTGCCAAAAGCATTGAATTGCACGAATTGACGCCTTTGCGGCGCGATGATGTGGTGTTTATCAGCCTACAAAACCGCCAATACGGCGCACAAGCCCTTGCGCAAACTGCGTTACCGATAGTGGATATGAGTCGCTACAACGACGACTTCGCCGACACCCTCGCGCTCGCCAGCCTGTGTGAGCACATCATCACCATTGATACCGCCTACTTTCACCTATGCGCCGCCGCAGGACTGCCGCTTACTTTGCTTTTGCGTCGTAACTGCGATTGGCGGTTTGGTTGGATGTCAACCGATTGCGATTGGTACGATGGCGTTGAAATCATTCGGCAAACCCAAGATTTGAATTGGACGGACGTTGTGCATGAACTGCAAAACAAATTAAAACAACGCTTGACTTGACCTAAACAAATGGTTAAAATTCTGAATCTTGATTTCGGCCAGGTAGCTCAGTCGGTAGAGCAGAGGATTGAAAATCCTTGTGTCGGCGGTTCGATTCCGCCCCAGGCCACCAATAAAAAACGATTGCTTTTTGAGCAATCGTTTTTTATTGGTCAACACCAAATACACGCCGCCGCTGAAATCAGTGCCCGCGCCAAAATCACAACCACCATTCGGCTGGATGAAGATTTGCTCGAAGCCCTGCGTGCATCGGGCAGTGGTTGGCAAACCCGCGTCAATGATGAATTGCGTGCGGCGTTTCGCTTGGCGGGTAAGTTGTAAGCGTCAACCGCCCCCACCTTGCGATTTGATGGGCAACAGTTCATCGATTTTCGAGTTTTTCCAGGTTGGTAATTTATCGAGTGTGTCGACAAGCCAAGCGTATGGTTCAAAGCCATTTGCTTTGGCGGTTGCAAA
>JBOFII010000053.1:0-10580 GCA_051650085.1 Formosimonas sp. | reverse complement strand
GTAAAACACCCATGCAAACTTTTTTAGATAGCAAACACATCGCTATCGAAAAACAACTGAATCGGACATTTCGTACAACCGAGACAGTTTTAACGGCAGTTTAAACACTGTCTGTCAGATGAAGTCGTGGCTAGTACACATCATCACCTTATACAATAGCAGCATCGTCCCCGTCACCAGCGCAGGCCCTGCCGTCCCAATCCCCACAAACCAACCCGCGCGAGCCTTCTTATCCTCAAGAATCGGATCATCCGCCGTATCGAGCTGCCCCACAAAATTCATAGACGCTTGCATCACTTGTAAGTTCCTATCGACTTTACACCCCAAAAAAGCACTATCGGCCTCCAAACACTTCGCCGCCGCAGTGCTACCCGTCACCACCTGCGCCACTGCACTGGTCAAATCGTCCGTGAGTTTGCGCACCGAAAACCCTGAACCCGCCGCCATACCTGTCGCCACCAACACAATCAAATACGAGCGAAACGCATTGACCAAAAAGCCCTTAATACCGTCTTGCGAACGCCCCGTCACAATCATAAAGCCTTGAAACATAATCCACAATGTCATCGCCGACAGCGCAATCGTTCCGACAATCGTCAAAGTTCCTGACAATGTGTGCTCTAAAAAGTAATCTATCCGAGTGGAGACATAACCTCGGATGGAATTGTACGCAACGGCTGAGCGTGGCCACTGCAAATCACTTAAACGCTACGCCCGCCCTTGGATTGGTTTTGGTCAAGGTTGCGGTCTTGGCTTGGGTTGTTCTGCGCAATGGTGCGTTCTTGGTCAATTTGCCGCATTGCGGCAAGGCTTTCAGCAACGGGTGTAAAACTGGCTTCTTTGCTGTCAAGATTGCAGGTCTTCATCATAAAAGCCCCGTCACGCTGCATACCGTGCAAGCGGCCATCTTGAGCGTTGAAGTGCTCAACGCGGTCAGCACCTGCTTTGTGCATGGCGCAGGCGACTGAATGCGCGGCTTGGTTGTAGGTTTCGCTCCACTCAATGTTGCGCTCGGCCAGCCAACTTTTAACGTGGGTGGTTGAGTCAGCGATTAAGAGGGCGTGATGTTTGGGGATGGCATTTGAAGATTGCGGGGCTGTCAATTTATCCATGCCATTTTGGTATTGTTCGGACTTATGGTTTTCCTCTAATCTTTTGGCGGGTTCTATGACGGTAGCCGTTCCTTTTTTCCAACCCTCAAAGTGTTTAATGCCATCGGCCAGTGCGGATAACTCCGCATCACTCATATCGCCGATTTTCTTACCGCGCAAATTAACGCCTTGTGCATCTGCGGTTTTATAAATGGATGCTTCCTGTGCGTCCCAATGGGTTGCCCCCGTATAATCGGGCTTCGAGTATTTCCTGAGCATTTCGGGAACAGTTCTGTCGCCATGTTGTTTTTCCAGCAATTGAATCTTAGCCGCACGACCTGCTTCATAAGTCTCAAAAACCGCATTGCCCCATTGGTCAAGATCCACAATGCCTTGATAGCGGTGTTGCGCGTCCGATAAAGCCTTTTCTTTACTGCGCGATGTGTGAACTGTTGTATCCGCGCTATGCGCGTACTCAAATTTCAAATTGCCAGGGTTGTTGTGCCGCCATGATGCGCTACCATCTTTATAAGACTGAACAGAACCATCATCCATCTGATAAACACGCTCTTTACCCTCGGTTTTAACCAATCCAATAATTTTGCCTTCTGCCATATCATCCTCCTGAAAATTAAAAATTCATTTTTTAAAAACTAGAACCCACACTACAACCGCTCAAACTTTCTACAATTCGGCACATATTTCCACCCGACTGTGTGCACAGATTCAAAGCATTGGCTTTCGCTTGCGCTGCAAAATAACGCTCCGACGATTGAGCAACCGCCACACAACCGTTTTGGATTTTAACCAAGACCTCACACGTGTCAGCAGCGCAAAATGACTTGACCTTTTCATTAAGAGCCTGCTCACTCGGCTCATTCATGATGCTGCTGACGTTTTGAGTTTTGGGTTTCACAACAACCGCATTCCAAAACTCACGTTTGCGCCATTTGGGGTCAACCTCTTGTAAAGTTGAGCCGTATTGTTGAGCATTTTGAGTGACGACGCGCTTAAATGAACCCGAATCCAACTCATGGTAGCGCACGCTGGTGGCTTGAGTTAAATCAAAGGTTTGGCTTTTTGTATTGTACTTAAACTTCATCAACAACGAAGACGGACGAAAACCTGTTGAGCTTTGAGTAATTGACAAAATGCCGTTTTTAATAGTAATTGAACGCGCATTAAAAGGGTCATCCCGCATATCGCCGCAAGAAGCGCACGCAATAACACGCTCATTGCGCACCGCCTCGCGTAAAGAGCCGTGCTTGTCACGAGTCAAAACGAGTAAAGTTCTGTTGCTGCTCGACTTGTCATTATTGGACGACTGTTCCACAACGAGCAACGCATCATGTCGTCCATCACGATTCAAATCAACGGCCTTGTAAAAAATGGCTTTACTGTTTGGTGCAATAAATGGCTGCACATCAGAGGGCAAGGTTTGCGCTGTAGATAAACCACTGAAACCTAAGCAAGCAAACCCAAAGAGTAATTGTTTCTTAAGCAAAATCATACGGCCTCACATTTTAGAACTGCTGTCGTCGAACTTGGAACACTCGGATAAAACGATTTTGCAGTTGTTGGCTTTTGTACTGCAAGCAGACAGTGCTTTTTGTTCGGCGATTTCGTGGTTTTCGTGGTATCCGCCTGTTCTGTAGCCAACGCGTCCATTATTTTGAGTGCCAAGGGCAATTGCTGCACATTGATTAAAGTAGGTGTTGACAACTTTACATCCGAAACCACATTTTTCTAAAGCCTGCTGTCGTGCTCTTTGCTTGCTGGCTTGGCCGTAAGAAGAGTCAAAATCCCCTGTTCTATCATTCCATGCCACCGCCCCATACCGATTAATCACACGAGGCGCAGAGTAACCGCCGTTCCCACCGCCACTAGTCCCACTCCCCGTCCCCCCATTATTCACAGGCGGCCCCACACCATCATAAACATTAGTGCCATAAGGTCGATTGCCTTGCGAGCCACCGTAACATGAGTTTTGCCCGCTTGGGTCCCACACAAACTGCCCACCATCCCCACAAACCTGAGCAAACACGCTCCCAGTGCTCAAGCACAAAGCAAGAGCGCATACTAGTTTCTTTAACATGGAAATCCCCTTAAGAGCGAGGTTTGACGACATCGGAGTTCCCAGAGTTCTGAGAACCGCTCAAAGTTCTAGGCGGCACAGCCGAAGCCGTCGGTGCAGAACCACCCAAACTCACCCCGCCACCACCATGAGAAGCGGCATTTTGCTGATAGAGTTGTTGGGTTGCGGCATTTGTCCTATCGCTAGGCGGTGCAGCCATTTGCGCCGTACCCCAGTTGCCCGTAGAGTTGCTGTTGGCGCGGTCGGCGTAAGCTGCATTTGCCTCTTGACGCACTTGGTTTGCAGATTTAGGCGCATCGGTTGACGAAGCGGCTTCAGAACCTGCAGTAGTGGTTGCTGCGGGTTTGCCAGCACTGGCGTTGCCTAAATGTGATACGCCAGCTTGTTTAACTGTATCTGATGCGGTAGTTGTTGCAGCTTGGCCTTGGCTAACGCGATTGGCTACAGGATTTGTTTGGGTTGGAGGTCTATCATTTCCTGCGCTGCCTCCAGCTCGCTGCCCCCCACTCTGCCCCGCATTCCCACTCAACCCCGTCGCCCCAGCCAGCCCAGTTTGATTCGCTCCCACTCCAGCCCCCGCACCCGACGGCACAGCAGACCCAGCCATATTACCCAAACCATTTTGGCCGTTGAACGACCCCATCATCCCCCCAAAGAAACTCCCCGCCATCGGCGGCACACTCAACAAAAGTGTCGAGAGCAACAAGCCCAGCCCAAGTTGTTGGGTGGCCGCTTGCATCATGCCCGCGGTTTTAACGCCAAGCAAGTCGGCTACAAACAACGCACCCGCCACGTTTTCGACCAAGTCCATCGAAATGTCCGACATCACCGCCAACACCATCGACGAAAATATAGTCGCCACACCGTAATACAGCCACTTGCCAAACAAATGCGCCGTGCGCTTGAACAGCAAACTCAAGATAAAGATAGGCCCAAAGCCGATGAACATCGCCATCATTACTTTATATAACAGAAGCATCGTGCCCGTCACCAGTGCAGGTCCTGCCGTTCCGATGCCTACAAACCAACCCGCGCGAGCCTTCTTATCCTCAAGAATCGGATCATCCGCCGTATCGAGTTGCCCCACAAAATTCATAGACGCTTGCATCACTTGTAAGTTCCTATCGACTTTACATCCTAAAAAGGCACTATCGGCCTCCAAACACTTTGCCGCCGCAGTGCTACCCGTCACCACCTGCGCCACGGTAGTGGTCAATGTGTCGGTCAATGTACGCACCGAAAACGCCGAGCCCGCTGCCATGCCTGTGGCCACCAACACAATCAAATACGAGCGAAACGCATTGACCAAAAAGCCTTTAAAGCCATCTTGCGAACGCCCCGTCACAATCATAAAACCTTGAAACATAATCCACAATGTCATCGCCGACAACGCAATCGTCCCGACAATCGTCAAAGTTCCTGACAATGTGTGCTCTAAAAAGTAATCTATCCGAGTGGAGATATAACCACGAATCGAATTATACCATACGACATCTGCTACGCCGTTCAATAAGCCACTTAATCCTTGCATCTTGAATCCTTTGATGTGTTAGTAATTGTTATTGGTGTCACTCTTGATCTTAATCATTTCAATGTCACGCTTGTACTTTTTGGCGGCAGCGGTCAGTGTGCCACCCACGCCCGCGGTGACCGCTAACTTGTCAATCAATCCTGGCTCTTGCCCTTCGAGTTGAATCTTCGCCATGTCTACGCGCAAACCACGAACCATGCTGATTTGCGAGTCGTAGATTTGCACGTCTTTTTGGGCTTCTTCAAAGGCTTGCCGCACCTTTTGCTGAGCCACATCAATTTCCTTGGCTTTACTGTCAATGGAGCCTTTATTAGTGTTGCTATCACCACCATCGCTTGATGTACTGGCCGACTGGACTAATTGGTTGTACTCCTCAACCAAACGATTGACCTCTTTAATCGAATCAGAGGAGTCTTTTAAGGCTTTGACAATGCGCTTGGCGCGGGCGACTTTAAGATTTTGTTCTTGGTCGCACAGTGTTTTACTTTGCTCAACTTTGACTTTGTCGCATAATTTGCTGGCTTGCATCTGCTTGATGATTTCATCCATGTCGGTCTCACGAGTGCTCGCATTTGAGGAGTCGGTCAATTTACCCAGTTCTGCGCTCAATTGAGATTTAAACGTACTGCTCCACTGCTTGATGTTCTTCTTCCACTCATCAAACTGCTTACCCCATTGAACCAAGTTCTCCGCCCACTGCCCCAGTTGCATCCCAATATGCGCCCCGTCAACTACAGGCACACCTGCTTTAGCGGGTTGCATCACCGCCAAGCCCAACACACACACCACTACAAACTGTTTCAACGCTTTCATAATCCAACCTCCATAGGGTTCATCTAATCTAAGTTTCTTAATTTGGAGATTGCGGCTCAAGGCCGCAATGACCGTGCTTGTGCGTTTTGCCCCGAATGGGGCGATTGTGGCTCAGAGCCGCAATGACAGGCATCACGCCGTCTTCTGCGACAGCCCCCGACTGCTCGTATCTTGCGCACTCACCCCTTTGCCCGAGCCTTTGCGCTGCGCGTAGAATTGCTCGAGCCAATCGTTCGGGTGAATCGTGTCCACCGTCAAGCCCAAACTGGCGGCTTGCTCGTCAATCACTCGTTTCATAATGTCAATGTTGTCGGTTGAGGCCGAAATCACTGCCAGTGAGTCGTCCATGCCGCGCAGGTTGAGTTGACACACTGCCGCGCCGTGGCCTTGTTTGACCAAGAAACAGCGGCTCCGCTCGTCCAAACTCACTACCACTTGATACTCTGACTCGGTGAGTTTCAAGCCGTCGATGTAGTCGCTGCGGTCGGCATTCGGATTGGGCAGCAGAATCATCGTCGCGGTTTGTTCAATCAGCGCAGCGGCAATGCTCGACTTGAGTGCATCTTCGGGTGACTGAGTGGCAAAGATGCCCAAGCCGTTCTGTTTACGAATGGTCTTTTGTTTGTTCTTGGCGAACTCTTTCAAACCGCCTTCACCATCGAGAATCTTCCAGAACTCATCCATCACATAAATGAAGCGTCGCCCATCAATCAAACTGTTCATGCGGTGAATCAGGTAGTTAATCACGGGGGTTCTGACTTCGGCGTTGTCAATCACGTCGGTATAATCAAACCCAATGATGTTCGCCCGCGTAAAGTCAATCGTATCGGTCGGGTTGTCAAACACCCAGCCCAAGCTGCCCGAGTTCGTCCACTTGCGAATCCGCGCATACAGCGAATCGTCGCCTAAGTTGGGCAAACTCTTTTGGAAGTTGCTCATGCTGCGCAACTGCATCGGGGTATCGAGAATCGCCCGCACCGCGCGCAAGATGTCTTCCTCCTCCGAAGCCGAATAAGTCGGCTTGGCGCCGAGTAACTTAATCAAGCCTGACAAAAACTGCACATTCTCCTCATCGGCCTCGCACTGAAACGGGTTAAAGCCCGTTGGCGAACCGTTGTCCAGCGCCATATAGTTGCCGCCGCAGGCGCGCACGAAGATTTCCGCGCCACGGTCTTTGTCACAACAAGCGCAGCGCAGTTGCGGTGTAGGCTAACTTAGCGCAGCTAAGTTAAGTGAAGCGTAGCGTAACGGCCGAAGCCAAAGAAGAAGATGGTGGGTTTGGGGTCGAACTTTTGTACTTGGCTGAGCAGAAAGTTAATCAACGCGGTTTTACCCGTTCCTGACTTACCGATGACCATCGTATTGGCAATCGCCTTCTCGCCAAACGAGTTCTCCCCTGGACTGGTCGCATGGAAGTTAAAGTAGTAGGGCTGCCCGTTGGTGGTTTGCAGCACCGTCACCGAGTCACCCCACGGATTGTTCGACTTCTTGCCGCCCGCAAAGTTGTGCAACGGCGACAGGCCAAGGAAGTTCAAAGAACTCACATTCGCCAAGCGCGTGCGGTACTGCCAATTGGCGGGCAGTTGCGCGTAGAACGCCGAGGCGATGGCTAGGTCTTCTTTCACCGAGACAAACCCCGCGTTGGACAATTCGGCGCGGGTCATGGCCAACTGCTGGCTCAATTCATCTTGCGAGGCGGCGTAAATCGCTAAGCTGAAATGGTATGAGCCGAGTACAAAGTTGCCCGATGAGAGTTGGTCCATCGCCACTTCGAGCTCACCGATTTGCGTGTAGGACTTGTCGCCACTCGATATCATCATCCCGCGCGTGCGCTCAAGAGTCTTTAACGCATCGTGACGCGAGACGGGGGTGAAGCTGTGGGTCAGCACGTATTCAAAGTCAAGGAACTTCAAACCATTGAGCACCCCAGGGAAAGTGCCCTCGGGATACTCCTTAATGCTCAACATCGCCCCATAGTGGTTCACCCCATTGGCGGTGCGAATCACGTAGTCGCCCGTCTTGTCCGAGAACATATGGCGCGAGACGGGCAAATAGTCGTACACAGGCGCACTCAACACAGGCACAGGCTCATCCAAGCGGTTGAGCAAATACGCGTAGAACTCAAGTGCTTCACTGAACACCATGCCGCCTTGACCCTCGTACATGCCCAAACGATAAGGGCCGTATTCTTTGAGCACCGCCTCGGCGTTGGTCGCCAATAAAAAAGCCACTCAAATGAGTGGCTTAACAACAACACAAAACAAAGTAGGGCGCATCAACCCATGCGTGGGCCGCTTTGCTTTTTGTCTTGGTCAATGTTGCGGTCTTGGCTTGGGTTGTTTTGCGCAATGGTGCGCTGTTGGTCAATCTGCGCCATCTTGGCAAGACTTTCTTCAATCGGCGTATTACTGGCGACTTTACTGTCAATGTTGCAGGTCTTCATCATAAACTCACCGTTACGTTGCATGGCGTGCAGGCGGCCGTTTTCGGCGTTGAAGTGCTCCACTCGGTCTGCGCCTTTTTCGTGCATGGCGCAGGCGACTGAATGCGCGGCTTGATGAAAATGCTTATTCATGGACAAGCCGTTTTCTTTTGCCCAGCCCTCAATGTGGGTGGTTGCGTCTTTGATTAGAGTGGCGTGGTATTCTGGAATTTGAACCGTAGCAAATCGAGTGCTGTCATTGTTCGATGCGGTAAATGTTTTTGCATCGTTGGTTTCAATTGCGCCAATTTGATTAACAGGGCGATGTTGTTCGTACGCCTCTTTGAACTCGTCTAAAATACGCGGCATCGAATGGCGCGACCAAGCATCAGAAATATTGTGTTTCCACCCTTGATGAGCAATGCCACTTAGCGGCAACGTCACGCCAACATGAGGGCCTGAGTAGTTTGAAACCACGCTATCGTTGACAATGTAATTGGTAGGCGAGTTGTTTGACCCTAAACCATTTTCAGGTTTGCCATGCGCCCGCGCCCAACTTTTAAACTCGTCTGATTCAACCAAATTTTTAGCCCCACCTGGGTCAAAAGTCACGCCCGACAGGTTATCCATTTTGGCAACCACCTGAGCGATTGAACCGCCTAAAGAATGCCCAGTCACTGAGATACGATAATTAGAGCCGTATTTTTTAATGATGTCTTCTGCAAAGTCCAAGCCTTGCGTGAATTGCATGTCCCAATTGGGGGCTTTAGCCATCATCTCTTTTGCATTGGGGATTTGCTTCTCAAAATTAGTGCCCTTTAAAAGTTTATCAGGGTCGCCATCTTTAGCCAGAGCCAAGTCAGCCTTTTTCCAATCAATCATGCTTTTGTCCATTTCTGAACCGCGAAACGCAATCACAATTTCTTTTGTGCTCTCATTAAAAAAAGCGTGCGCCGCAAAGCCTGTCGTTGAGTTGGTATTGCGCGAATCAAAATGCGCCCAGCCTTGTGGCAAGCCACCCTCTTTTTTGAGCGGGCCTTCATCTTTGTACGCAAGGTTTGACAGCTGCGCCATTGTGTAATCTCGTAACGTCACGCTTCCCATGATTGCTCCTAATGATAGTGAATGGTTTAAGAATGCCCCAACTGCAAGGCTTGAACTGCAAAAAATAAAATACCGCTTAAAAGGCTAGGTACAAGCGCCAACAAATACGCGAGTTTGGGTTGCGGCTCAATCCATGATTTCGCTTTTTTGTGGCAATAAAACAATGAAAAAACAATCGCCGCTGCCAAACCCACAACCGCACAAACCCATAAGGTCAAAGCGTTGATTTGATACATGTACGACACGCCCAAAGAAAATAAAACAGCGGGGGTCAATGCAGCAAGTACGGCGATAAATAAGCCAATGTTCAAAATAAATATGGCTTTAAGGTAGGTTTTTGTGCTCATGGCAATGAACATTTCGTCACTAAAAGTTGACATTTTTTCGTGTCTTTACGACAATTTTTAAGTACATTTTTCTCAGAAGTGGGGCGGTTTTTGCCACCGTCAAAGTAAGTGTAGCCGCCGCCCCATGCGAGAGAGCCGCATTGGTTATAAAACACGCCGACTATTTTACAAGCAGTCGCGCCGCAATCTGTTTCTGCCTCTTCTTCCGCCTCGAATTTACTCGAGTAACCTGAAGAGTAACCATAAACATTCGTATTGCTGTCAACTGCAAAAGCCCCCCATTTTTTTATGAAGGATTTTGTTTGCATCCCCGTTCCATTACTGCCACTCCCCGTCCCATTATTCACAGGCGGCCCCACACCATCATAAACATTAGTACCATAAGGTCGATTGCCTTGCGAGCCACCGTAACATGAGTTTTGCCCGCTTGGGTCCCACACAAATTGCCCACCATCCCCACAAACTTGAGCAAACGCTCCCCCAGTGCTCAAGCACAAAGCAAGAGCGCATATTAGTTTCTTTAACATGGAAATCCCCTTAAGAGCGAGGTTTGACAACATCAGAGTTCCCAGCATTCTGAGAACCACTCAATGCTTGTTTTGGCAAAGCAGAACTGGAGGGTGTGCCGCCCAAACTCACCCCGCCACCGCCATGAGAAGCGGCATTTTGTTGATAGAGTTGTTGGGTTGCTGCATTCGTCCTGTCGCTAGGCGGGGCAGCCATTTGCGCCGTACCCCAGTTTCCCGTAGCATTGCTACTGGCTTGGTCTGCATAAGTCGCATTGGCCTCTTGGCGCGTTTGATTCGCAGATTTAGGCGCATCAGTTGAAGCCGTGGCTTCAGAACCCGAGGTGGTGGTTGCAGCGGGTTTGCCAGCACTGGCGTTGCCTAAATGTGCCGAACCTGCGGGTTTAACTGTATCTGATGCGGTGGTTGTGGCTGGTAAGCCTTGAGCAACACGATTTCCATGGGAAGGAACTGTATTTGATGCTGTTTTTGTAGCATCATTTTGGCCACGCATTCCTTGAGTGTTTTGTGATGAGCTTCCCCCCAGTCCACTCGCCCCAGCCAGCCCAGTTTGATTCGCTCCCACTCCAGCCCCCGCACCCGACGGCACAGCAGACCCAGCCATATTACCCAAACCATTTTGGCCGTTGAACGACCCCATCATCCCCCCA
>JBOFII010000052.1:0-8020 GCA_051650085.1 Formosimonas sp. | reverse complement strand
CTTGCATGTGTAAAGCATGCCGCCAGCGTTCAATCTGAGCCATGATCAAACTCTTCAGTTTAATTCATTGCTTATCGCATTTGCTGCATTTCTGCAGCTCTCAAGTATTGACTGACATTTCGAATCTCTTGCGAGATTCTGCTTTGTTTTGTCAAGTATGAGCATTTGTTGTTTTGAGTCTGATTCTTCAATCGGACTTGCCACATATGCCCACACTTATCGGCTGTTATTTGTTAATGAACATCTTTTTAAACCGCCACCTTGGTGACTGTTTCGCTAAACTTCGTTCAGCACAGAAGCGAGATTATGAACCGTTTCGCACCACTCGTCAAGTTCTTTTTTACTTGACTTGAAACTTCTTTTCCCTCAACTTCTTTCTTCGTTTTTGCGAAGAAACGAGATTATGGGGGAGGCCTTGGCTTTAGTCAAGGGGTTTTTAGCAAACTTCGCCATTGGGGGCTAATTTGACTATCTGCCTCGTAACGAGACCAGTCGAAGTAGGAACCAGGGTCGGTTTTGCGCTCTGGGGCGATTTCGCTATGCCCTGCTACACCTTGAATGCTGGGGTAAGCGTGACACAAAGCCTTTGTGAGGCGTTGTAAGCTGTCATATTGGGCGGCCTCAAACGGACTAAAATCATCCCCCTCTAATTCAATGCCTATTGCAAAGTCATTGCAACGTGTCCGTCCGCGCCATTCAGATGCGCCCGCATGCCACGCGCGTGTCAAACAAGAGACATATTGCGTGACCCGCCCATCGCGCTGAATCAGAAAGTGCGACGAGACCTCCAAGCCTTGAATCTGCGCAAAATACGGATGCGCAGCGGGGTCAAGTTGGTTCATGAACAAATCATCAATCCACGCCCCTCCGAATTGGCTGGGCGGCAAACTGATGTTGTGAATCACCAACAGGTCAATACTCACATCCGCAGGGCGTGCATCATAATTCGGCGAGGGCACATGCCGAACTGCGCTACACCACCCTAAACCATCAATGACCATGCGCATGCTCCGCGCAACAGTAAAACATCCCTTGGACGCGCACGCCTTCAGATTCAGGCACATGCAGGCCGCAGCGTGCGCAGGCACGCATCAAATGCGCACTGGGCTGCGCATCAGAAGACTTGGGCGTTTTTTTCATTTGCCGATAAGCCCCCGCCATACCCAAAATCGTTGCCCAAACCTGTTTGGTTTGCGGTGGCAACGCCCGCCACTTTTGCCAAACCGCATACCCCACCAAGGCCACAACGGCCAAAATCACCAATCCACTCACGACGCACCTTTCAACGCTTTAAAATCACATCCAATACGAAATGTGTGCCCACATACGCCAAAAACAAGAGGGCGAAGCCAATAATCGTGGCACGCACGGCCACTAAACCACGCCAGCCATAGATATATCGCCCAATCAACAGCACCGCAAAGACCAGCCACGCCAATAGCGTGAGCACCACTTTGTGATTGAACGCCAACGCCCGCCCCCAAACATGCTCGCCAAACAGCATGCCTGAACCAATCAACACCATCAGCAACACAAAGCCCGCTCCGATGGTTCTGAACAGTTTTTTTTCAAGACTTAAAACAGGCGGCAAACGGTCAAGCAACGACGGCTTCGGGCTCAACGCATGTAAGCGACGGGTTTGCAGCCACAGCAATATCGCCAAAACAAATGCGCCCAATAAAACCGCCGACGTCAGCACCGCCAACGCAATATGCGCCCCACCCGAAAAGTCAAAAGCATGCGCACGCATAGGCATTGCCCCACATATCATCAGCAAAGTTTGCGCACCAAGGTACAATGTTGTTTTTTTCATAGCCATAATGTGAAAAACCCAGAATTCATAGTTTAGCCCACGAGGAACACCCATGCTCGACAATTTATCCAGTCGTTTCAGTAAAATCATCAAAACCATGCGCGGACAGGCGCGTTTGACCGAAGAAAACACCAGCGAAATGCTGCGCGAAATTCGCATGGCCATGTTGGAGGCCGACGTGGCTTTGCCCGTGGTGCGCGAATTCATCGCCCTCATCAAAGAAAAAGCCCTTGGTGAAGAAGTCATCAGCAGCCTCACCCCAGGGCAAGCCTTGGTTGGAATTGTCCACAACGAGCTGGTTGCCCTCATCGGCGGCGAATACAACGCCCGCGCCAGCGAACTCAATTTAGCCACCACACCACCCGCGATTGTTTTAATGGCAGGGTTGCAAGGCGCGGGTAAAACCACCACCGTGGGTAAACTCACCAAACGCTTGGTCGCGCAAAAGAAAAAAGTGTTGACCGTTTCGTGCGACGTGTACCGCCCAGCGGCGATTGAACAGCTCAAAAGCGTCACAGCACAAGCGGGCGGCGAATTTTACCCATCCACGCCCGACCAAAAACCCGCCGACATTGCCGCTGCGGCATTGGACTACGCCAAACGGCATTATATTGACGTGTTGCTGGTCGATACCGCAGGTCGACTTGGGATTGATGAGGCGATGATGAACGAAATTTCAGCGCTGCACGCCCAACTCAAGCCGATTGAAACTTTATTTGTCGTCGACGCCATGCTCGGTCAAGACGCGGTCAATGTGGCCAAGGCATTTAACGATGCATTACCGCTCACAGGCGTGATTTTGACCAAACTCGACGGCGACTCGCGCGGCGGTGCGGCATTATCGGTGCGCCACATCACAGGCAAGCCGATTAAGTTTGTCGGGATGTCCGAAAAAATCGACGGCCTTGAACCCTTTCATCCTGACCGCATGGCGCAGCGGATTTTGGGCATGGGCGACATTTTGTCATTGGTTGAAGAAGCGCACAAAAACGTCGACATGGCGCAGGCCGCCGAAATGGCCAAAAAGCTCAAATCAGGCAAAGGCTTTGATTTGAACGACTTCAAAGAGCAACTGCAACAGATGAAAAAAATGGGCGGCGTGGCCAGCCTGATGGACAAACTCCCCGCACAAATGACTCAAGGTGCAGGCCAGCTGGATACCGATAAAGCCGAGCAACAATTGCGTCGCACCGAGGGCATCATCAACGCCATGACCCCGCTGGAGCGCAGCAAACCCGACCTCATCAAAGCCTCGCGCAAACGCCGCATCGCGCAAGGCGCGGGCTTGCAGGTGCAAGAAGTCAATAAAATGCTCAAACAATTTGAACAAATGCGCGACATGATGAAAAAATTTCAAGGCGGCGGCATGGGCAAAATGATGAAA
The DNA here is from genome assembly GCA_051650085.1 of Formosimonas sp. Taxonomy (GTDB): domain Bacteria; phylum Pseudomonadota; class Gammaproteobacteria; order Burkholderiales; family Burkholderiaceae; genus Hydromonas. The sequence goes on along the minus strand of JBOFII010000052.1, from coordinate 4,823 downwards.
ATGATGGGTGGCATGAGGGGCATGAAAAACATGCTCGGCGGCGGCAAAATGCCGTTCTAACCAAAAAACGCTCGTTTTCACGAGCGTTTTTTTAAACTTCCAAGGCTTGTAGCAAATTAATCAACTCAACCGCGCCTTTGACCCCCATTTTTTTGAACAAGTTAGCGCGATGCACCTCAACTGTGCGCACCGACATGTCCAACTCGTCGGCGGCTTCGCGGTTGGAGCGGCCGTTCAAAATCGACTCCATCACCGCCAGCTCGCGCTGACTCAAGCCTGTGAGTTTTTGCTTGATTTGTTCGGACTGCGCCACTTGCGCAATTCGTGATTTACTCAAAGCCAAGGCTTCAAACACACGGTCGACCAATTGGTTGTCGGCAAAAGGCTTTTCTAAAAAATCAAACGCACCTTGCTTAACGGCCGTCACGGCCAACGAAATATCGCCGTGCCCTGACAAGAAAATCACGGGCCATGCGTCGCGCACATCGCCCAGTTTGTGAAACAACTCAATCCCCGACATCATCGGCTCCATGCGAATGTCCAGCACAATACAGCTGGGCACATGCGTGGGCAACAAAGGCAATGCCTCTAAAAAGGCTTCGCCCGATGAAAAACAACGGCACGTTAAATCACGTGACTCAAGCAACCAGCTCAACGAGTCACGCAAAACTTCTTCATCATCAATTAAATAGACCAACATCCCTAATCCCTTTCAACGTAGTTTTATATTTGGCTGATGGGCATGGTAAGGAAAAATTCCCCTCCTTGTGTACCTGCTTTCGCCCAGAGACGCCCACCGTTTGACTCTATCATTGTACGACAAATATTTAGACCTATGCCAACTCCTTGTGCTTTTGTCGTATAAAAAGCATTGAAAATGGTCTCAACCTTATCTTTAGGCACACCTGGCCCCGAATCTAAGACCCGAATCACCAAATGATGCGTTGAGTATGGCTCGACATAAACATCTATGTTGCGCTGCAGTACTTCCGCGTCCACCATTGAGTCTATGGCATTACGCACTAAGTTAATTAAAATTTGTTGCGCCATAGTATTGTCAACATATACCGTTGGCAAAACCGTTTGACGGCTGTGGTTGGTGATGTGGCATAATTTTTGCCGCAGCTCCAACTCCATAAACTCAATCACCTGATCAATCAATTCTGTGACTGACAAATGGATGGGGGTAATATTTTGCTGTTTGGCAAATTGCTGCACCCGCCGTGTCACCTGAGCGGCACGCTCGGCTTGCCTGCGAATTTTTTCAGTCACATCCACCAGTTTATCGCGCGACAAAGCTTGTTCGTCTTTTTGAATATAATTTGACAATCCAGTGGCATAACCCGAAATAGCCGACAGCGGCTGATTGAGCTCATGGGCAATGGACGAAGCCATTTCCCCCATACTGATGAGGTGATTGACCTTTTCTAGCCGCTTTTGCTCATTTTTTTGAAACGCTTCCAAACGCAAACGCTCAGTCACATCTTCAACCGAAGTAATCCACCCCACATGCACCTGATTTTCATCGTACATCGGGCCGCCACGCATGATGGTGTCAATCACTTCACCATTTTTTTTGCGCATTTTAATTTCAATCACAATTTCTGCCGAGGGATGCAGCAGCAAATTGTCACGAATCGCCAAGATTTTAGGCGCTTCTTCAGGAGGAATATACGGCAAAGGCGGTGGAATATTGATAACCTCCGCTTCACTATAACCAATCATTTGGCAAAAAGCGGGGTTCGAATAAATAATCGAGCCATTCATCGCATGCGCCCGAATTCCCAGCGGCAATGAGGTTTCAATGGCTTGGCGCAACGCATTTTGCGCTGCCAATTGTTTTTCTGTACGCCGCCGCCGCCGCATATCCACAATCAATGCCAGCAAACTGGCCAACAGCAACAGCAATAAAAACACCATCCCCAAAAACAATGCACGCACCACCCACACTTGACTGTCTGGGCGCAAATGTGCCTTCAACACCAAAGGCACATCGCCAATGCGCACATTGCGCTCAACAATGGAGTTTTTGTCATTGAAATGAACATCCCGCTCTTTTAAGGTGCTGTAAATATTTTGATTGTCACTGAAGGCATTGAGATGATATTTGGCCACAAACTCCACAGGGATGGTGCGTCGAAATAATGTTGCCAAAGAATAACGACATGAGATAAAGCCAGACAAACGATTCTCTTCGTTATACAAGGGACGAACCACGGTCACCTCATAATCGCCGTCACTCATCAAAAAAGGGCCAACAGTCACCACGCCATTGGTCTCCCATGCCTTGGCAATGGCTTCATCTTCAAGTAAGTCGCGAGTGGATGCCGTTTGCGTCATATTTCTAAACACGCTGATGGCCTGCGCACGCACCGTTCCTTTGACATCCAGCCATTGGATGTTGGTCAACCCCGTTACATCATTCATCATGAATGCCGATTGAGCAACAAAAGCCGATTTGGGCTCCTCACTCCTTTGCACCTGAGTGAGCATGCGCACCACTTGTTTTTGACCTTCATCAATTTTGTGGTTCAAGGCCTGTTCAAAACGAAAAACATCCAGCTCCACGTCATTTTTGCTTTGCGCTTGCTCCCCGATTGAAATACGCTGATAAACCACCACCACAACCCACGTCACCAAAGCCATCAAAAGCCCTGCTACAAGAATCCATATTCGGTCGCGAGTTAAAATTTTGCGCATGCTACCCCCCCAAAATGTGTGCCAACTCTGCCACCGTCCCCACCAAGTGGGTCGGCTGCGCGGCCTCCAACACACGCTGCGTGTGCGCACCATAGGCCACTGCAATAGATTGTACGCCTGCTTGGCGGGCCATGTCTACATCAAAGTGCGTATCTCCGACCATTGCCGCACACTCAGCGGGTACAGCCAACTCATCAAGCAACTCGTGCAGCATTTGAGGATGAGGTTTGGATTGAGTCTGGTCAGCGGTGCGGCTGGCCATAAATAAGCGGTTTAAATCGGGATTGTGCGCCAAAACACGGTCTAAACTGGCGCGCGATTTACCTGTCGCAATCGCCAAATATCGGCCTTGGGCATGCAAGCGCAGCAACAACTCATGAATGCCTGAAAACAACACCACTAGATTTTCATTGGCATAATAACTGCGGCGATAAGCCAACATGAATTGCTCGGTTTGTGCCGCGTCCAACCGCCCCACCAAACCATCAATGGCCTGAGCAAACCCCAAACCAATGACTTGCTGGGCATCGTGTAAACTGGGGACGGGTTTATGAATCGCGGCGCAGGCGTGCTGTAAACTGTGGGCAATCACACCTGTTGAATCAAACAGCGTGCCGTCCCAATCAAATACAATCAGCTGTGCCTCTACGCGCATATCAAGGGCGATTGAGCAAGTCACGAACAGCCCGCAAACGTGTCAGCAGCGACTCAGGCACCTCCCCAGTTGAGGGTTCAACTGTTTCATCAACGCCCTCATCGTCCAACAACACCGCCCCATCTAACTCAGGGGTATTGTCGAGCAACATTTCAAATTGCTCAGGCATCGGCAATTGTGCCGCTTTTTGCTCCAACTGCTGACGCGCACCTTGGATGGTGTAACCTTGCTCATACAATAACTCACGGATTTTGCGCACCAAAAGCACTTCGTGGTGTTGATAATACCGCCGATTACCACGCCGCTTCATGGGACGCAATTGGCTAAATTCCTGCTCCCAATAGCGCAGCACATAAGAGCGCACGCCACACAGCGTACTGACCTCACCAATCGTGAAATAGCGCTTGGCGGGAATAGCAGGCAAATCCTGCGTCAAAACATAAGCGTCGGTTGGACTCATAGTCAGCTCACATGAATCGTGGCTTGTTCCACGATTTCTTTGAATTTTTGGCTGGCATGAAAGTTCACCACGCGACGAGCGGCAATCGGCACCATTTCGCCCGTTTTTGGATTACGCCCAGGCCGCGAGGCTTTGTCACGCACGCTGAAATTACCAAAGCCCGACAACTTAACCACGTCACCGTCTTCAAGAGAGTGGCGAATCTCTTCAAAAAACGCCTCCACCATTTCTTTGGCCTCGCGTTTATTCAAGCCCACTTGCGCAAACAACACCTCGGCCAGCTCAGCCTTGGTCAAGGTGAACACACCATCGGTTTGGGTCATCAAATCATCCAAAATTTCCGTTACCACTTTATACTCCATCAACTCGTCCTCAACGCAAGCGCGCCCCAACCTGTGTTTGTAATTGCACCAGCAATTGAGCCATCAGTGCATCAATAGTGGCATCTTGTAATGTTTCGTGCATATCTTGCAAACTGACCCGATAGGCCATACTTTTTTCAGTAGCGGCCACATGTTCACCTTGATAAAGGTCAAACAATTGTACCTCACGCAGCAGATGGCCCTGCGGGCTTTTCGTCATAAAATGTGTAAAAACCGCATCAATCGCCGATGCACTTACTTCTTTAGGCAAAATTAATGCCAAATCGCGGGTCACCATTTGCTGCTTTGAGACCTCCCGCGCCGTAGGAATGGTGCGATGCAGCGCCGCTTGCGCGTCCAACTCAAACAGCATCGGCGCACGCGGTAAATCGTATTTTTGCTGTAAACGCGGATGTAGTTGTCCCAACCAGCCAATCACTTGCCCGTTCAACGTCATTTGCGCACACCGCCCTGGGTGCGCGGCCACATGGGCAAACGCGCTAAACTGCAATTTTTGCGGCGCAAACAAGGCCTCAAGGTCGCCCTTGACATCGTAAAAATCCACCTCGGTGCTCACGCTCGCCCACTGCTCTGGCGCGGCCGAACCATAGGCCAAGCCCGCGATTTTTAAGGGCTGGGCAATGTT
>JBOFII010000051.1:0-49942 GCA_051650085.1 Formosimonas sp. | reverse complement strand
GAATGGCACAGGCGAACAATCATTATGGCTCTGAGCGTCTATTGTGCTCTTTGAGAAGCCGAATATACGGTTGCAGTCGTACTTTTGTTGAAATCTATAGTCTTTAACTTGCAAAACGTGGGGAGTCCATATACGCACGGGTTTAGCGGGAATCCAGCCAAACGCAAAGTGTTTGATTTATCTTTGCAATTCAAGGGATTAAGGTGCGCCTCGCGCCCCACTGGATTCCCGCTAAAAGCACGCGGGAATGACGGTATGGATTGTTTTTAATGCATGGACTCTGTTCAAGTTAATTTTTAGAGGTCACCTTAAATGTTCCCCGTCACCGTCATCAAAATCCTGCCGTTTATCGAAGCCATTGGCATCATTGCCTTTTGTATTTCGGGTTTTATTCGAGCACAACAGCGCAAATTCGACCCTGTCGGCGTGTTCATCGTCGGGTTTGTCACCGCGTTTGGCGGCGGCACGTTGCGCGATATTTTGCTGGAACGGCGGCCATTTTTTTGGGTCGAACACGAAAACTATGTGATTGCGCTGTTTGTGTTTTCGATGCTCGCAGGCAAATCCATCGACTTCATGCACCGCGTGCTCTCGCCCAAAGGCATGATTGTCGCCGACGCGCTCGGTTTGGGTTTATTCACCATCACCAGCACCGCCGTCGCGCTGGATGCGGGTATGCCGTATTTCATAGCGACGATGTTTGGCGTGATTGGCGCAGCGTTTGGCGGCGTCATTCGCGACGTGCTGTGCGGCGACACCCCGATGCTGCTCTCCGACAGTCGCCCCTACGCTTCTTGCGCCTTCGTCGGCGCGTGGCTGTACATCGTGTTGCAGCATTTGGGCGCGAACGACATCATTAGCCTCGTCATCGCCAGCAGCACAATTGTGGTGTTGCGCTTAATCAGCGTTAAATTGAAATGGGAAGTGCCCAAGGGGTTTTGAACCTCAATGCCCCTCACTCGCATGATTTTTAGTGTATTTGGGCATTTCGATTTCTAAATCCGTCGCCCCAACAATCGCTTGGCACGACAAGCGCGATTGCGCGGTTAAGCCCCATGCCATGTCGAGCAAGTCTTCTTCAACGTCTTCAATCGGGTTGAGCGAGTTGTAGCCTTGGCGCACAATCACGTGGCAGGTCGTGCACGCGGCGACTTTTTCGCAGGCGTGTTCAATCTCGACTTGGTTTTGCAGCAGGTTGTCGCAGATGGATTGGCCAATAGCCGCGTCAAAAACTGCGCCGTTCGGGCAAATGGTTGGGTGGGGTAAAACGGTGATTTTGGTCATGTTCAGCTTCTAGAAATTTTATAAAGAATCCACCGACTGGCCGCTTAGGGCCGCGCCGATGGCTTTGTCCATGCGACGGGCGGCGAAATCTTCGGTGGCCTGCGCTAAGGTGTCAATCGCTTCGCGCAGCGCGTCGGTTTGTGCCACGTCGTTGCTGCTGATGAGGCGTTGCAGCGCGTCGATTTGAGTTTGAAAATCCACCCGCTCATGCTCGTTCAACAACTCGCCATCGTCATTCATCGCGCCTTGCACCGCCAAAACCATGCGCTGCGCATCGACCGCGACTTCGCGCCATGCGCGGGCGAGCATGTCGTCGCGGGCATTGGCGTTGCCGTCGGTGAGCATCTGCGCAATCGCTTCATCGCTCAAGCCAAACGACGGCTTGACGGTGATTTCGGCCGATACGCCCGAGGTCATTTCCCGCGCCGCCACAGTGAGCAAGCCGTCCGCATCGACCTGATAAGTCACGCGCACCCGTGCCGCGCCCGCGACCATCGGCGGGATACCGCGCAACTCAAACCGCGCCAATGAGCGGCATTCGCTGACCAACTCGCGCTCGCCTTGCACCACGTGCAGCGCAATTGCGGTTTGGCCGTCTTTAAACGTGGTGAATTCTTGCGCCCGCGCAATCGGCAACGTGCTGTTGCGCGGGATGATTTTTTCGGTCAAACCGCCCATGGTTTCCACGCCGAGCGACAGCGGAATCACGTCAAGCAACAGCCAATCATCGTCCGCCGTGCGGTTGCCCGCCAGCAAATGCGCTTGCATGGCCGCGCCAAGTGCGACGACTTCATCGGGATTTAAGTCATTCAAAACAGGGCAAGCGACATGCGCGGCCACCGCGCGTTGCACGTTGAGCATGCGCGTCGCGCCGCCAACCATCACCACGCCTTGTAAATCCGCGCTGGTGACATTGGCCTGCTGCAAGGCTTCGTCGAGCACGCGAATGGTTTTATCGACCAGCGTTTTGCTCATCTCAAAAAACTGCGCCTGCGAAAGCATCAAATTCACCTGATGCCCGTCCGACAAACTCGCACGAATGCTCGCCACGCCGTTGGCGGTCAAATGCTCCTTGGCCGCGCGGCTTTTGGCCTGCAACAAGCGTACATCTTGCGCCGACAACTGGGCGTGCAAGCCAATCAAATCGGCCTCTTGCAAAATCCAGCAATACACGCGGTGGTCAAAATCATCGCCACCCAGCGCACTGTCGCCGTGGGTCGAGAGCACCTCAAACACGCCTTTGCTCAACTTCAAAATCGACACATCAAACGTACCGCCGCCCAAGTCATACACCGCAAACGTGCCTTCTTTCGCCACATTGTCCGCGTTGTCCAACCCGTAGGCAATCGCCGCCGCGGTTGGCTCGTTGAGCAAACGCAGCACGTTCAGCCCCGCAATCTCCGCCGCCGCTTTGGTCGCCTGCCGCTGCGACTCGTCAAAATACGCAGGCACAGTAATCACCGCGCCCACGATGTCGTCGTTGAAACTTTGCAACGCGCGTTGATACAAAGCCTTGAGGATTTCGCTAGAAACCGCCACAGGGCTTTGCACGCCCTGCGCCGTCTGCACGCTGACCATGCCCGTCGTATCGACCAGCGCGTAACCCGCATCAGGCAAAGCCCGCGCCTCTTGATAACCGCGCCCCATCAGTCGTTTGACCGAGGCGATTGTGTTTTTGGGGTCATTGGCCTGTAGGGCCTTGGCCGACGTGCCGACCGTGATACTGTCGTGCGCATAATGCACAATCGACGGCACCAGCGAGCCGCCCTGCTCGTCGGTTAAAACGACAGGAAAACCATGCCGCACCGTCGCGACAAGTGAGTTGGTCGTGCCCAAGTCGATGCCAATCGACAAACGATGTTGGTGGGGAGCGGTGGATTCACCGGGTTCGGAGATTTGGAGGAGTGCCATGATTCTTTATTTATTAACAATACCAATGCGTTTTCCCCAAAAAATAAGTATGGGAAGTACGCCAAAAAAAGCCAACAACAATGCAAACGTTCGATCATATATTGGCGAGTAATTTGAAATCACTTGATCGGTTTGGATGTTCTTGACTTTATACACCCGTCCATTTTGATGCCAAATTAATAAAGGTGATTGATTCATCATACTTTCTTTTAATCGTGATAGCCAACAACGGCTGCTTTTCTTTGAAGGGATACAAGATAGGTTTTGACCATCTATCGTCTGAAAAATTACTTTTTCTTTAGTGAGAGATGTTTGAATAATTTCTTTCACAATACCTTGCGTTACGTGTAAATCATCAACATCTGGCTCACGCCATGCCAATAATACAAAGCCACTCAAGACCAGAACCCAAACAAAGCATAAAATTTTTTTAAACACCCTCACAACTCCAAATCATGCATAACCCGTAAAGCGGATTTGCGCAGCAATCCTACATATCTCAAATCCGTCACTCCCGCGCAGGCGGGAGTCCAGTCAAATGCACAGCATTTGTTGACACACTTCATTCATCTCACGCCAACGGTGCGCTCCGCGCCCCACTAGATTCCCGCATGCGCGGGAATGACGGCGGTAAGTTCGTCACTCCCGCGTAGGCGGGAGTCCAGTCAAATGCGCAGCATTTGTTGACGCACTTCATTCATCTCACGCCAACGGTGCGCTTCGCGCCCCACTGGATTCCCGCATGCGCGGGAATGACGGTGGCGGGTTCGTCACTCCCGCGTAGGCGGGAGTCCAGCCAAATGCGCAGCATTTGATGACGCACTTCATTCATCCTACGTATATGGACTCCCCACGTTTTGCAAGTTAAAGACTATAGATTTCAACAAAAGTACGACTGCAACCGTATATTCGGCTTCTCAAAGAGCACAATAGACGCTCAGAGCCATAATGATTGTTCGCCTGTGCCATTCTCATCGGGAATTCGGCTTCAAAGAGCCACCGCACGGTTCAGAATGGGGCACATCGGTCTTACCTGTTGTTCATCAGCCTTTGACTAGCAATCGTGTGGACGGTATAACTGGGTTTTCAATAACCTTGCTGATTGGTTTTATCAATCAGCAAGGCGCGTAGTGCGCAGCACGAAGCTACGCTTGGACTGCAATCTCATGCGGTATTCGATATGTCTCGCCTTTGCTCAACATCGCCCAAATAACGCGTGCCGTTTTGTTCGCCAGCGCGACCGCGACAACATTCGCGTGTCGGCGCAAAAGCAGACTTTGTAGCCACACACTCAGCGCGTCGGTTTTGTGGGTGCAATGCCGAACGGCACTCTTGGCACCTTGTATGAGCAGGGTGCGTAAATAACTGTCGCCGCCTTTGGAAATGCCACCCAGTTTGTCTTTGCCGCCACTTGAGTGCTGCCGTGGCGTTAAGCCCAGCCATGCGCCAAAGTCACGGGCGTTTTTAAATGTGCTAATGTCGGGTATGCCGCACGCCATGGCACTGGCGGTAATCGACCCTACACCTGCTATGGCGGTTAAGCGTTGCACCACTTCGTTGGTTTGAGCATGGGTTTGCAGCATGGTATCTAAACCTTTGAGTTCTAAATCTAAGCCATCTAAGCGATTGGCCAATAGCCTAAATAGTTCGGGCAGCGGGGCTGGGAATAATTGGTCTGAGTGTATTGTTGCCATCAAGGTGTTTCGTGTACAGGCTGCGCCTAGGGTTTTGCAAACAATGCCAAACTCTGCCAAGGTGCTGCGGATTTCGTTGAGTAATGCGACTCGGTTTTTCATGGTCAGGCTGCGGGCGCGATGGACGAGTTGCATAGCTTGCGCAGATTCAGTTTTAGTGCCCACAAACTTCATGTGCGGCCGTGATGCGGCTTCACAAATGGCGGCTGCATCGTTGGCATCGTTTTTGCCGCGCTGTACGTATGGTTTAACATGTTGGGGGGCTATGAGTTTGACTCGATGTCCCAAACCCGTTAGGGTGCGTGACCAGTAATGCGATGTGCCACAGGCTTCCATGGCAATCTCACTTGAGGGTAACTCACTAAAATACTCAATCATTTGGTCTAGTTTCAGTCGTTTCTTGATCACGACGTTGTCTCGCGCATCAACGCCGTGAAGTTGAAATACATTTTTGGCAATATCTATGCCGATTCGTTTACAATTCATTTGGACTCTCCTCTCTACTGTTGCTGTAAGTGTTGCTACATACAGTTTGGCACATCACGATGCCGTTGGGTAGGTGTGGGGAGTCCATATCATTGGGAATGACGGTCTCACTGAATAATCTGCGTCCACAAGTCACGCCACTCTGGATTTTGCGTTTCAATGAGATTCAGTTTCCATTCTCGCCGCCATTTTTTGATGGCTTTTTCACGGGCAATTGCACTACTCATGGTTTCGTGTTGCTCAAACCAAACCAGCATTTTAACGCCATATTGTTGACTAAACCCGTCGGCCAAGCCTTCACGATGTTGATAAATCCGTTGCGGCAAGTTTGAGGTCACCCCAACATAAAGCGTGCCGTTGCGTTGGTTGGCCAAAATGTACACGGCGGGGTGTTTCATAACGGCTATGCAGGCAACTGCCGCAAAAAATTCTCTACAAACTGGCTTTGCGCGATGCACACTTGCACTGCGGGCCAGTCGTTGGCGGTGCAGGCGGCGGCTAGGGCTTGCAAGGCTTGCGCGTGGGCGGCGTTGACTTCGTCGCGCACGGTTTCAACATCACCGTCTTCCAAGGCTTCGCGCCACATCATTTGTTGCATTAAAAACGTTTGCGGTAAGTTGACGCGGACGTGCTCGCCCGTCAGTTCGGGGGCGTTGAGGGTCAGCAAATACCGCGCCCGCGCCACAGGTTGGCGCAGGGTGTCAAAAGCTTCGTTGGCGAAAGTCGCCCATTGCAAGGCCAAGCGTTGTTCCATCGCGCTTTTGGCGGCGAAGCGGTCGGGGTGAACTTTGTCGATGATGGTGCGGTGGCGCAAGGCCAAATCGGCTTCGTCGATGACAAAGCCGATGGGCAATTGAAACAGCTCGAAATAATTTTGCTTCATAACCAGCGGCGCACCTTGGCTTGATAGGCGGCGTATTGTTCGCCAAACACGGCGGCAATCGCACGCTCTTCACGCGGGATGATGACATAATTCATGATGGCAAAAAACGCGAGGGTGAACACAAACAAATGCGGGCGCAAGGCGAGCAGGGGTTGTACGCACAAAATCAGCAACATACCGACATACATCGGGTTGCGCGAGAAGCGAAACAAACCCGTTTGAATCAAATGTTGCGGCGGCTTGGTCGGGTCAACCGTGGTTTTGCGCAGGCGAAATTGCACGGCGGCGATTAACATGAGTAATAACCCAATCAGCAAACACAGCGCGGCCCACAAACCCGTGGTGCGCCCCAGTGCGCCTGCAAAGCCGACAAAGCGACCCAAAACCAGTTGCGCGGCCAGCAAAACCAACATCAAAACCAACGGGTAGTTGGCGATATTCAAGAACTTAAACATGAAACGACTCGCCGCAACCGCACTCGTCTTTGACGTTGGGGTTGTTGAATTTAAACCCTTCGTTCAAGCCTTCGCGGGTGTAGTCCAACTCCATGCCGTCCAAATACGGCAGGCTTTTCGGGTCGATGAGCAGTTTCACGCCGTGCGCTTCAAATACGTTGTCGTCCGCTGCGGGCGCGTCGGCGTATTCGAGTTTGTACGCCATGCCTGAGCAACCCGTGGTGCGCACGCCAAGGCGCAGGCCAATGCCTTTGCCGCGTTTGGTCAAAAAGTTTTGTACGTGCGTTGCCGCTGCTTGTGTCATGGATACTGACATGTTGAACTCCATTATTTCAATACAGGATAATGCTTGATGGTGCAGGCTTTACCGCTGTAACAAAAACCATCTAAATACTGATACCGCACGCGCCATTTTTGCCCGATTGTCGGCCAATAACGGCGCGGTAAAACGCTCTGATAATCCGCGGTTTCGGGTGTGAACGCAATAAAATCCGCCACTGCAGGGCAAATAACCTGCGGCTTGGCTTTAACCGCCAACACTTCCGCATGAAGTTGCCCCCATTTTTCATCCAATACGCGCACGGTCAAGTCACATTTTTGCCACGCTCCCGCGTGTGCGCTGCCCGCGCACAACACCAAAACGGTTGCGCAGAGCCAACGCATCATGTCAATGTTTGGCTTTGTAATCGGCCACCGCCGCTTTAATCGCGTCTTCGGCCAAAATCGAGCAGTGGATTTTGACAGGCGGCAGGGCGAGTTCTTCGGCGATTTGTGAGTTTTTAATCTCCAGCGCTTGGTCAACGGTTTTGCCCTTGACCCATTCGGTCACGAGTGACGATGAGGCAATCGCTGAGCCGCAGCCGTAGGTTTTGAACTTGGCGTCTTCGATGATGCCTTGCTCGTTGACCTTGATTTGCAGTTTCATCACGTCGCCGCACGCGGGTGCGCCGACCATGCCTGTGCCCACGCTGTCGTCGCCTTTATCAAACGCGCCGACGTTGCGGGGGTTTTCGTAGTGATCCATTAATTTATCTGAGTAAGCCATTTTGTATTCCTAATTCGTAAAAAGAATTAATTCTTGCGTTTTAAAATATAACAACCCATGCATGCCACAGAAACTTCAGCCACCGCATAGGCCATCAACAAAGGCGATGCCATACCATCTGTAAGCAAACTAAGCATGCGTCCAGCCGCTAATCCCGCCATAAAAACCACACAGCTTAATACCGCTGCACGCTGGTACTCCGTCTTGTTTGCAGCCCAAATCCAAAATAGAGCCAGCCCAACATACATGCCCATGACCCCTTTGAATATATGCAATACATCAACCGTTAACGCGGGCAGTTGCACATAAGCCCCCAAAAACTGTTGAGGGTGAATGCCATATGAAAGGCCAATCAATATAATAACGACACCTGCTTGTCTTAAAAAATTAGATGCGCTAAACATAAAAACTCCTTAAAAACGTGTTGGGTCAATTTAATGCGCCGCCCATTGCACGGTGTTTAAGTCGATGCCGTCTTTGTACATTTCCCACAAAGGCGATAAGTCGCGCAACTTGGCGATTTTCGCTTGCATCATGGCGATGACTGCATCCACGTCGGCCTCGGTGGTGAAACGCCCGACGGTGAAGCGAATCGATGAGTGCGCCAATTCGTCCGAGCGACCCAATGCCCGCAAGACATACGACGGCTCAAGTGAGGCCGAGGTACAGGCCGAGCCGCTGGAAACCGCGACATCTTTAATCGCCATCATCAAGGATTCGCCCTCAACGAAGTTAAAACTCACGTTGAGGTTGTGCGGGACGCGGCGTTCCATGTCGCCGTTGAGGTGAACCTCTTCCATGCTTTGAAAACCCGCCCACAAACGGTCGCGTAAGGCTTTGATGCGGGCGTTTTCGCTCGCCATTTCAAGTTTGGCAATCCGAAACGCTTCGCCCATGCCCGCGATTTGGTGGGTGGCCAATGTGCCTGAGCGCATGCCGCGCTCGTGACCGCCGCCGTGCATTTGCGCCTCCAAGCGAATCCGTGGCTTGCGGCGCACGTACAACGCGCCAATCCCTTTGGGGCCGTAGGTTTTGTGGGCTGAAAAACTCATTAAATCGACTTTTAAAGTGTCAAGGTCAATTTCGACTTTGCCCGTGGCTTGCGCGGCATCGACGTGGAAAATAATCCCGCGCTCGCGGCACAACTCACCAATCGCGCCAATGTCTTGAATCACGCCGATTTCGTTGTTGACAAACATGACCGAAATCAAACACGTGTCGGGGCGAATCGCGGCTTTGAGCTCGTCCATATCAATCAGGCCGTTGTCCAAAACATCTAAATAAGTGACTTCAAAACCCGTGCGCTCCAATTCGCGCATGGTGTCGAGCACGGCTTTGTGTTCGGTTTTGACGGTAATCAAATGGCGGCCTTTGGACTCGGCATAAAACTGCGCCGCGCCTTTAATCGCCAAATTGTTGGACTCGGTCGCGCCTGAGGTGAACACAATTTCGCGCTCATCGGCATTGACCAATGCCGCAACATGGCCGCGGGCGGTTTCGACCGCTTCTTCAGCCGTCCAGCCGTATGGGTGGCTGCGCGAGGCGGGGTTGCCAAAATGCTCGGTGATGAACGGAATCATCACGTCGGCGACGCGCGGGTCAATCGGCGTGGTGGCCGAATAGTCCATATAAATGGGCATGGTGCTCATAAGTTTTGCTCCAAAATAATTTATTGAATACGAATGGGTTGCTCGCCCGCCTCATTGGGCTGGCTGGCCTGATGGTTGCGCACCAAGTCGTGCAGGCTGACCGAATCAAGGTAATCGAACATTTTTTGATTCAGGTTGTGCCATAAATCATGCGTCATGCAGCGTTGGCCGCCCGAACAATCTTCTCGCCCTTCGCACGAGCGGGCATCCAGCGGTTCATCAACGGCAAAAATAATGCTCGCCACGCTGATATTGCTCGGTTGACGCGCCAGTACATAACCGCCGCCTGGCCCGCGCACGCTGTCGACCAAGCCGTTGCGACGCAGTTTGCCAAACAACTGCTCCAAGTACGACAGCGAAATGTTTTGCCGCTCCGACACCGCCGCCAAGTTCACAGGGCCGTCCTTGGCACGCAACGCCACGTCGAGCAATGCGGTGACCGCGAATCGTCCTTTTGTGGTGAGTCTCATACTGCGCCTTTAAAAATCCATTGGTGTATAGTACGTGCAGCGAATGTACCTGTTCAAATATGAACCAGTAACGTACATTTCAGTTAGCGCAATTGTAGCATATACCCGATTAAATTACTCAAGTATTAAAACCCGCCCGCAAAGGACTCAATGGCACTCACCGCAACCACCCTCGAACATGAAAAAGTGCGTTTAGAATTGGTTTCTATCGCGCATTTACAAGGTTTACAAGCCGCCAGTCGCGATGGCGACCTTGATCAATTGTGGTACACCAGCGTACCCAACGCCGAACACATGGCCGCCGAAATCAACCGCCGCCTTGAGCTGTACGCCAAAGGCAGCATGGTGCCGTATACGATTATTCAAAAAACCGCTGACGGTGAGCGCGTCATCGGCATGACCACGTTTATGAATATTGAGCACACCGCCACCTACAACCGCGTCGAAATCGGCTCAACGTGGTACGCCAAGTCGGCGCAGCGCAACGGCATCAACACGATTGTCAAACGCATGATGCTTGAGCACGCGTTTGAAGTGTGGCACTGCCTTGCGGTCGAATTTCGCACCCATCGGCTCAACGCGCAAAGCCGCGCGGCGATTGAGCGACTCGGCGCACAACTCGATGGCATTTTACGCGCCCATTCCATTAGCCCAAACGGCACGCTGCGCGATACGGCGGTTTACTCGATTACCGCCGCCGAATGGCCGACCATCAAGGTTCACCTCAACTTTAAAATTCGCCCATAAAAAAGCCCTGCACTTGCAGGGCTTTATCTTTATGCGGCTTTGTCGCAATTGAACATCCATGAGTGACCGAATTTATCGACCAACATGCCAAAATGCGCCCCCCAAAACATGTCGGCGAGCGGCATGGTGACCGTACCGCTTTCGCTCAACGCGTTGAACACCCGCGTTTCCTCAGCTTCATCGGCAAAATTCAACGCCAAAGTCACATTGTTACCAAACTGCACAGGCTGATTGGGCATGCTATCCGAAGCCATAAAACACACCTGCTCCGCTTCAAACCGCGCGTGCATGACGTTATTTTTACTCGCCTCATCATACGGCATTGGCGCATCAGAAAAACGCATCATCATCGTGATGTCGCCTTTGAAAATCGCTTTATAAAAATTCAACGCCGCCTCACATTGACCATCGTTAAAGCTCAAATAAGCTTCTAATTGCGTACTCATAAAATCTCCTATATTAAAATCATTCGGATGAAAATCATAACACATTCAAAACACATAATCCGCCCCAACCGTTTGCCCAACGCGCAACTTTTTCCCCGCGCCAGCCAACACAATCGCATTCATGCCAAACGTCACCGCGCCGTCGCGCTGCGGGTTTTGCCGATAGGTTTGCATCGTGTCGGACACCGCTTCAGGCTGATACACCGCGTTGTCTGGGTCAATGCTTGGAATCGGGCAACGCTCGCACGGTTTGACATTTTTCAGGCGAATCTGCTCGCCGACGTGCAGCACGTCGAGTAAATCTTCATCGTGCGCGGGCAAATCAGCCAGCACGATGTTCGGACGAAACCGCCGCGCATCGACCGCGCCAAAACCGCGCTGCGCTAATTTGTCATTGAGTTCATCCACCGCCGCACTCGTGGTGACCAGCAGCGGATAACCGTCGGCAAACTCGGTCGCAGCAACATGCTCACCCGTCCATTTTGCGCTGCACAACCGCGGCTGCGCGGAGTTAAAGCGCACCAAACGCACCGCCACCCCAAGAAACTGGCTGAACCACCGTGCGCTCGCCGCGCCCATATCAAACCCGCTCACTTCATCGTCCCAAATCGCCACCCGACAACCCGCACCCGTCGCAGCCAACGGCACGCTCAACTCAGCCATTCCCTGCGCGGACACGCGCAAGTGCGCAGACTCAATACAGGGCTGAATCAACGCCATGCGTGGCTGCTCACGCTGCGTGACAAACCGCCCAGCTTCATCGACCAAAACCCAATGGCGGTCATACAACAAACCCGTCGCGGTCAACTCCGCCTCGTGCACGGCAATCCCCGCGCAGGATTTGATGGGATGAATGAACAACTGGGCAATGGTGGCGGTGACATCGTGCATAACAACTCCTATGTGGTTCAGCATGATAACAAAAATTCCCCCGCTCACAAATGCTGTCGTTACCGCCCGAAATGGGGGTTGCTACAGCTCAAATTTTGTACAAAGTTTGCTAAAAAGGCATGTCGTTACCGCCCGAAATGGGGGTTGCTACAGCCCATGACTGATTTAGCACTTCTTACACAAAGCTGCCGTTACCGCCCGAAATGGGGGTTGCTACAGCGCGCAGTTGAACGTGATGCTTACGCCGCAGGCTGTCGTTACCGCCCGAAATGGGGGTTGCTACAGCCTAGCAGATGTTGTTATTAATCTTAAAAGAGCTGTCGTTACCGCCCGAAATGGGGGTTGCTACAGCCATCTGAGGTAGATAAAGAAGTAAGTTTAAACTGTCGTTACCGCCCGAAATGGGGGTTGCTACAGCTCGCGTGGCCATGACTATGCTGCGCATCGAGCTGTCGTTACCGCCCGAAATGGGGGTTGCTACAGCTGTCAGCTAAACAATTTGGCTATGAATTAGGCTGTCGTTACCGCCCGAAATGGGGGTTGCTACAGCTTAACTGATGCTGTGGTTGAACCTATTATTGCTGTCGTTACCGCCCGAAATGGGGGTTGCTACAGCCTACCACAACTATCCAATTGATTTTTAACAACAAAATCAATATTTCGTCGTGAAAATTCAGCGTTTTCATCGTTTTTCTCAGCCTCACATGGTTGGTTTTTAGCGGATGGGTTCTGTTGAAACCCTCTTTGAGTGACTTCTCTAGGTGATTACACTGCGTTGACGCTGTTCAATTTCGGCACGCAGCTGGTCACGCAGTTGTTCATCCAATTTTTTGAGCCGCTGTATCAATTCGGTGTTGTGGATGATAGCGGTTGGGTTTGTGGTGGATGTTTGGGCCTTGAGCACGAGGCCATAGACATTGCTGCGATATTCATACAACGACGCCTTAAGCTCACTAGACCAATACAGGCCCGCTTGACTGCCATATTGTGCGTCGGGCAGGGCATGTTGAATGAAATGCTGAGCGTTGGCTATGTGTATGCTGTAACACTCGCTTTCACCCGTCGCTTGTGAGCCGTTCGCATTTTTGGCTGGGCGCGACCAAAGAATGATGCTGCGTGCGTTTTCGGTAAAGGTGGTGTATTGCAACAGCGACCATGCAATTTGTAAGGCGTTGAGGTGGCGTTGGTTGAGTTCGTGCGTGAGTTGAATTCGTTTTTGTCGCCGCTCTGTGCGGCTGGTCAGCCACCCAGCACAAGCAACTGCAATGAGTGTGGCGATGGCTTGGGCGTAGCCAGACCATGCGGCCAATTGTGTGTATGTATCGGTTTGTGTGGTGGGCATGTGTTGTCCTTTCGTGGGCTATATCGCTGTGATTGGGCAAATCAAATTCACGCAATGGTTCAAGCGTTGATAAAAATACTCGGCAACTCCCCAGTCAAGAACGTGTGTCGTGCCGCTTTGTTTGCTTTGCGATGCTTGTTGATACTGGTCATGCAGGTCTTTAACCGCTGTTTGCAGCATGTGTTGTGCTGCGGGGTATTTGCTGCTGTATGCGTTGCGCGCACTGGGGTATTGATTGTGTGCAAAAGCATTGCGCAATACAATCAATTCATCTTGCCATGATGCGGGCTGGGCAATGGCTTGGGGGTGTTGCTGGCAAAATGTAGTGAGCAGGTCTCTAAATGCTGTGCCACGACTGGCATCTTGTGTGTTTTGTCCCAGTCGATTCAGCAATTCGTTTTCAAGCTCAAAAATACGTTTGAACGCTTTGAGTCGCTCAATTTGATAAGCGGCCAGCTCACGCTCAAGGGTTGCGCGTTCAATCGTGCGGCTGGGGCAATAGCACAATAAATCGGGCAACCGACGGTCTTTAAGCAAATGGCGAAAATCTCCAATGTTTTTGATGGCTATGTCGGCTTGTTCAATGGTAACGCTGTGGGTGCAACCATTGGGTTTAAATTGAATTGAGTAAGCAATGCGCTGGTTGAGCATGTCTTGACCAACGTTTTGCAATTTGAGTACGCGCAATGACGCGTTGTCTTCTTGGGGCGCAAGAAGAAACAATTTGTGTGCGGCCATGAGCAAAACGGCATCTTGCGCGGCATAGGCACGAATGTTTTTTTCGTTCTGCTCAATTTTTTTGTAGGCGCGTGCTTTGGCGGTCAATTGATGCTCAACGGAAATAACCTTCTGATTGCGCCCTTTTTTGTTGGCTTCCACCTGCACACGCCATTGCGCCAACTGCTGCCACCAGCCTTTGTTGTCGGCTTTTAATTTTTGATAACTGTGGCGCATCTCAAGCGGGTGCTCCTTGACAGGCCGCCTTTGTTGGTGTGCCTGAGGGTCGTATATTTTATTAAGCGTCTCGTATTGACGAGGCCAGTGGTAGTGTTCAGGTTGTTGGTCTTGCAGTATGTGCTCTTGATAAAGGCGCAAAAGGTAGCTGCTGTTGCAATCCTTAGCGTGCTCAATGGCCTGAGTCAATCGGGCATGATTCAGCTGCAGCAAAGCTGCTTTGATTGGTGCAAAAAACAGGCCACGCGGCAAGTTAATGGTCGCTTTTTGTAAACGACTCAGATAACCCTCCAAGTCTTTACGTTTTTCATGGCTGCTGCGTTGCGGCAGCCATGGGTATTTTTCGATGTTCTTGGCGTTTACGTGTATGTCAAATTTAACTCGCTTGAGGTGACTCGCGCGCTCTTTTAGGTAGTGCTCATAAAAACCCAATATCCCCACATAATCACGCAGCCGCAAATTTTGCAAAAACGGGTGGCTTGTCTGACCGTTTTCAAGCAATCCCATGCTGCGCCACAGTGGGGGTAAGTATTCAAAATCACGGCCATAAAACGCCAAACGCGCTTGCATTTCAGCATACAGCAAACTGGTGGCTTTGCCTGCGTTGTGTTTGTCCTTGTCGACTATGGGCTGTAAGCGCAAGATATCTTTCGCTAAAAAATCAGCGACTTCACCTGAGCGGAGGATGCGTTGACTGCGGCCACCTGCTTGTGCATGACGATTTTTGTCGTCACGAGCAACGCTGCGTTCAAGTTGTGCCATTCGCAGTTCGTTATCTTTCAGCATTCGCTCAATTCGCCGCTTGGCTTGCTGCTGCAAAAGATCTGCTGCGACTGTTGTGTTGCGTAAAAATTGCGCAATCGTTTTGGGCAAATCTTTTAGCGTCAAAGATAAGTTCAGACCTTGACTATTGGCATAAGAGTAATCACTCAATTCTTGAACTCGATTGTTTTTGAGGTCTTTGAGCAAGCGATTGAATTGGCTAGCGTACCGAATGAGCAATTGGTCAATCGGGGGTAATAGCTCGTTTTTGGATTGCAAGTGTTGATAAAAAGCCAACTGCCAAAATTCATGAGGGCTTAACTCAAACGCAGCCTTTGGGTTTTTAGGGGCTTCATAACGCGGTTGCTCATTCGTACTGCGCTCATCTAGGTGTAGCTCAGGATAAACGTCATCGGTAGTGGCCCAACCCAAACTGATATTAGTCCCTTCCAAGTGGTAATGGGGCCGCGTAGGCACAATGTAAGGGCGTTCACTTTCACCCGCTGCGATTAAATCTTGCCATTGCTGGGGGTAATTTGTTTGTTCGACTTCTGGTAAGCGTGCAAAGCGCAGAACTTTAGACTTGAGACGACGTGTTTCATCAAAGCGTTTGTCCCTGTCTTTTTCATAGAGGGTTTTGGGATAACAGGCAAAATAAACGTCACCGACATCAATGCAAAATCGTAAGTTACCCAAGGCGTGCGTTTCATCCAAATAGCGCATCAGCAACGGGATGAATCGGTCTTGATGACGAATGAAACGCGAATCATAAGGTGCTCCATCTTGATCATGCGTGGTATCTTCTAAGTCAATGTTAAACTTCTGACGATTACTTTCGAATAGGTGCTCATATAAAGGCTTCGGACAACGTGCCAATTCATTGAGCATATCCAAGGCCAAGGTTTGTGTATCAGTTTGGCTATCAATACGAACGAAAGGCATTTTGATGGCAAAACAAGTAAAAATCTGCAAGGTTCGTTTGAATGAGCCTTTATCGTTCTTAAAGCCCCTAATTTGCTTGAGAAATTGATAGCCGTCTTTACGATTTAGGAGCAGACACAAAAAAAAGGCTTTGCCTTTTTCTGTCCAAAAACCCTCTTTATCCGTTAAGTTGTATTGAAAATCGGCTTTTAAACCATTTTTATTTTTACGACGTAAGTGCTCTAATTCTTGGGCGTTCTCGATGTTAAAACGAGTCTTGCTGCGCCGAATAGCGGCATCAAAGATGGATTCTAAAAGTCCAATCAATGCAGCTTCAGGCGGATGCACTTCTTGTTTGGCGTGGCTGTGGTAATTGCGAATGTTGGACAATTCTTTCACCATACTTCGCAACAACTGCTCATAATTTTGGGGGGTTAGGTTACGCTTAAATTCTGAAGATTTTTTGCTGCCATCAGGGCTATGACCTGCTGTAGATAATTCAGCCAAAAATTGTGTGGTAATGATACGGCGATATAAAGGAATGATAAAAGGCAAAGCAATATCCAAACCACGGCTCATGTGGTGTGCGACACGGGCTTTTTTCGGGTTTTTCAGTACATTTAAAACCACACTATTGTTAAGCTGCTCTTCAGAATCTATTGTCTTTTCACCCGCTCTTTCAGCCAAATGGTTGAATAAAACATATACATTGTGCGCCGCTTGGTTGGCGTAAGTTGCAAACACGGAGTGATAATGAGTCATGTAACCTCCAAAATAAATTTTACTAAATCATATACTTTTTCATTATTTTCGACCTCAATAAAGCACTTAAATATTTTTAGGTGAGTTTTTATATTTAGATTTACGCCAAGCATTGGCGGATGAAAAACCAGCGGCAAGTGCGGCGGCTTCTTGAGAATAGCCTGCGCTGCGCCATTGGTCAAATAAAGCGTGTTTGAGGGTGCGCTGATAATCATGCACGGTTAAGCCCGTGTGCTGTTTGAACAAGCGCGTCAAATGACGGCTGCCGACAAACGCAATGGCGGCCAACTCGCTCAATGTATGCGACGCGGCAGGATGGGCGGCAATGGCATTTTGCACACGGTGAATCGCGGGGTGAATGTGATTGCGCCCGACCAGCCACGGCGACAACGCACTGTCATTGGGGCTGCGGCGAAAATAAATATTCATATGTCGCGCCGTATCAAGCGCGATTTGCGCCCCATAACGCAACGCCAGCCAGTGCAATGTCACATCCAAACCCGCGCAAATGCCCGCGCTACTGAACACGCGCCCATCCTCGACAAACACCCGATTCTCACGCACCAAAGCCTGTGGGCACTCGCGCTGCAAGGCTGCGGTCAATTGGTGGTGCGTCGTGCACACTCGCCCATCCAACAAACCCGCTTGTCCAAGCAAAAACGCCCCCGAACAAATGCTCATCACATCGTGTTGCGCCGCATCCACCGCATGGCGCAAAAAAGCCACCAATTGCGCCGATGCCGCGCTGCGATACGCCGTGGCCTCATCCACAACGCCCGGCACCATCACCAAATCACCCGCCTGCAAACGCACGGGCAACGGCTCTAGTTGCGCCAACTGAAACGGCAGCGACGTGCTCACCTGTGTGCTGGGCGCAACCACATGAATCTGAACATCCGCGCCAAACTGCGCCGCCACCCGCAAAACCTCCAACGGGCCGACCATATCCAACAACATCACCGTGGGTGGCACGAGCATGTAAACCGCGCAAGTCATTGTGGCTCGCACAACACCTTGGTATTGACCGAATTGGCGATAAAGCATTCTTCATGCGCCAAATGGTGCATGGCGGCAATTTGTGCTGCGCTTGGCTGGCGCTCACCGCTAAAAATCACTTGGGGGCGTAGCATCACCAGCGTCATGGCCATTTTGCCTGCTTCGTTTTTCGACATTTCGCCAAACGCATGGTCAACATAAGAATCGACACAAAAGCGTTTTTTGGCAGCAATCCCCAAAAACCACAACATATGGCAGCTGGACAGCGAAGCCACAAACAACTCCTCTGGGTCAACCGCGGTTTCATCCGACTGCGGCGCAGGCACAACATGCACAGACGATGAGGTTTTCAGCGCAAGGCCGTTGTCAAAGCGCAATTCATGTACACGACTGTATTGGTTGTCGATAAATGCTTCATCCGCATGGCGCGTCCATGCAGCCGTGGCGGTGTATTGAGCCATTAAACCTCCCGTTTAAACCCACGATAAATCAACAGCACCGCCAACGCCACACACGGCATCATGACCAAATTGAGCGTTTGCCAGCCGAGCAGATTTTGCCAATAGCCTGAAAACAAGCTGGCCAGCGTGGTGAAGCTGAAAATCAAAAAGTCGTTGATGCCTTGCACTTTGGCTTTTTCGGATGGCGCGTAGGTTTGGGTGAGCAAAGTGGTCGCGCCGATGAAAGTGAAGTTCCAACCCACGCCGAGCAGCATCAAGCCTGCGGTAAAATGCGCGTAACTGCTGCCAAATTGCGCAATCAGCTGGCAAATCAACAACAAAGCACAGCCTGCGAGCATGGTTTTTTTCTCGCCAAACCGCGTGATGAGCGTGCCTGTGACAAACGAGGGCACAAACATGCCCAGCACATGCCACTGAATCACGTGCGCGGAGTGTTCAAAATGAAAGCCGTGCGACATCATGGCCAGCGGCGTGGCGGTCATGAGCAAAATCATCACCGCGTAGCCAATCGTGCCCGAAGCAACGGCGGCCACCAGCCGCGGCTGGCGAAACAGTTCACGATAACTGCGCGTCGCGCCGTGCGCCTCGGTAGGGTTGATTTTTTTGAGTGGCAAACACAAAACGACCGCAAAAGCGACGATGTACAAACCGAGCAACGCCACAAAAGCATTCAAATACTGCTGATTCGGCACGTCGCTTTTGACCCAAATCGCTAAATTCGGCCCCAAAATCGCCGCCAAAACCCCGCCACCCATGACCAAACTCACCGCGTTGGCGCGTTGCTCAGGTTCGGTGTGTTCGACGGCGGCAAAGCGGTACTGTTGGCTCACGCCAATCGCCATGCCGAGCAAAAACGTCGCCACGCAAAAACCCGCGAAACTCTGCTGCAGCAATGCAAAATACGCCAATCCCGCACCCAAAACCCCCAGCGCATTGCCCACGCCAAATACCATTTTGCGCCCCCACAAGCGCATGAGATGCGCGGCGGGCAGTGTCACCAACATCAACCCCAAAAACTGCATGGCGACAGGTAAAGTAATCAAGGCCGCGCTCGGTGCGATTTGCGCCCCGACCAATGCGCTCACTGAGACGAGCAAAATATTGCCCGTGACCAATAAAGCTTGTGCGAGCGTCAAGCCCCACACGGTAAAAGGGAGTTTCATAATATCCTTTGATAAAAAAGTTAAGCTGGCCTCTAAAATTGCATTTTGCAAAACACTCGTCATGCCCGCGCGGGTTTGGCGGGAATCCAGCCAAACGCGAAGCGTTTGATTGACCTTGGCACATCAAGGGTAAAAGGTGCGCCTCGCGCCCCACTGGATTCCCGCTAAAAACATGCGGGAATGACGGCACAGGCTGTTAATTCTGCCCGCACCGCTCGCGCACCATTTGCGCCATTGCGACATCGCCGTGCGCCTCTAGTCCTGCCACGACGCTGTTTTGATTGCGCTCGGTTTGGTTTTGACTGACTTTCCACTTGCCTTCCATTGCGGTTATCGTGATTTCAAGCCCAACCAAGGCGCGGGCAATCATCGGTTCAATAAACTCGCTTGGCGCGTCAGTCACCGCCCACGGCGCAGCAAACTGGCCTTCTTGCTGCGTGGTCAGCGCGTCAATTTGTGCGCGAATCCACGCCGCGTCGTGCACCACACGCATCTGGCCGCGCACATGCACCGCGCCGTAATTCCACGTCGGCACCACTTTGCCGTCATCCAACTTGCTCACGTACCATGAGGGCGAAATATACGCGTCGTGGTCGTGGAACAACACCAAAACCTCGCCCGCAAAGTCTTGCCAAACAGGATTGCTGCGCGCCACATGCGCCCGCAAAACCCCGTTTGCGCCGTCGTCATGAAAGTAAAACGGCACATGATTAGCCAGCAAACCCGCGTCAGTCAACGTGACCAAACTACCCAAAGGCCGTGCGCGAATCAATTGGCGCATGGCGTCTGGACTGGTTTCTTGAAATGCTTTTGGAATATACATACGCCCCCTTAGTGTGAAAATTGTTCTTGTAACAACTGCGCCACGGTCACCACTCGCGCAAACCGCTGGTCGAGCACCAACGCGGTGCGGGCTTTAATCTCGTCGGCGCTGTAGGTCACGCCGTTGTGCGTCATGGGAAAAGTCATGGTGGCGTCGAGCGCGAAATCCACATCATAGCCCAAATCAGCGGCCACTCGCGCGGTGGTTTCGCAACATTGTTCGGTGCGTATGCCGCTGATGATGAGTCGGCCAATGTCGCGCTCAGCCAGCCACGGCCGCAATTTTGTGTCGGTAAATGCGTTGTGCACATGTTTGGTGAAACACACGTCAAACGCGGGCAACCAGTCCATCGGCGTGACCCAGCCTGACGCTTGAAAAAACGCGGGCGTGCTGCGCGATTCATGCAAAATCCCAACAATCGGCACACCCGCTGCACGTGCCGCATGAATCAACTCGGTTTGTTGGTGTTGGTAATCGGCAAAACCATCGGTGCAAAATTCGCCGCTGTGTAAAAAAGAGTTCTGAACGTCAATGACGATGAGGGCGCTGCGCATGAGTTGCTCCTAGTCGGTGAAAAGAGTGCTTATCATAATGGCACTCAAAACCCAACAACAGAGCGCATGACGACCAACTCAGGGGCAAAAAAGGACATGTGGTTTGTTTCATTTTTGCGTTTTTTGAGATGGTGAATTTTATTTTATGGGGTTGGTGCAGCCGTTGTCTTCCATTACAATGCCGCACCATCCGTTTTTGGATTCACTTATAAAGGAAATTTATGTTGCGCTTCTCCGCTTTATCTCTCGCCTTGACCTTGTTGTGCGGCACTGCCCAAGCCAATGAACCCGTTTGGGACGGCAACAAAGTACAACTGCAAGCCGAAAAACTCGCCGATGGCGTGTACGCTTACTACCCCAATGACAGTAAAGCATTGACCGAGCAAGGCAAACCCGCCGCCACCAGCGGCGGCTTTATTGTCGGCGACAAAGGGGTTTTGATGATTGAAACCATGCTCAATCAACGACTCAACGCTCAAGTGCAAAACATGATTCAAGCCGCGACCGACAAGCCCATTGCTTACGCGGTCAACACCAGCGCACATGGCGACCACTCATATGGCAATATGTATTTGCCTAAAGAAACCCAACTCATTCAACACGCCAACACCCGCACATATATTCAAGAGCACTTCAAAGCTGATACCGAATTCATGATTAAAAATTTCGGCACAGGCCGTGGCATTGAGCAAATCAAACCGACCACAGGCACCATTTTGGTCGGCGCAAACAGCCGCATGAGTTTGGACTTGGGTGGCAAAACCGTTGACATTATTGACTTTGGCTTTGCGCAGACAGGCGGCGACTTGTTCATTTGGGAGCCTGCGAGCAAAACGCTGTGGGCGGGCAATGCGATTATTGCGCCAAAGCCTGCTCTGCCATGGTTGCTTGATGGTCATTTGCTGGCCACTTTAGCCACTTTACAAAAAGTGTATGACTTTTTGCCTGCCGATGCACGCGTTGTCCCAGGTCATGGCCCTGTGATGAAACGCGCCGACATTCAGTGGCAAATCGACTATTTGACCGCCGTCAAAACGCAAGTACAAAAAGCGATTGACGATGGTTTGACCCTAGAGCAAACGGTCGCTCGCGTGACGTTACCTGAGTTTCAAGGTTATGCCTTGTTTGGTTGGGTTCACCCGTCGCTCAACGTGCCTGCCGCGTACAAAGATTTAAAAAACGCTCGTTAATCAACCTTTTTAAAAGATTATTTTATGAAACTGATTGCTTTTGCTGCCTCGTCAAGCACCCAATCCATCAATAAGCAGCTGGTTACTTACGCTACAAGCCTGTTGCCCACTGCCGATGTCGAAATATTGGATTTAAATGATTTTGAATTGCCGTTGTTCAGCCAAGACTTAGAAGCGCAAATCGGCCAACCCGCCGCCGCGCAAGCCTTTTTGGCCAAAATCAGCGCCGCCGACGCGTTGGTGATTTCATTTGCCGAGCACAACGGCTCTTTTTCAGCGGCCTACAAAAATTTATTTGACTGGTGCTCGCGCATTCAACCCAAAGTGTATGTCGACAAAAACGTGGTGTTGCTCTCCACCTCGCCAGGTCCGGGTGGCGCGGGCAATGTGTTGGCTGCGGCCACGCAATCCATGCCGCATTTTGGCGCAACGGTCAAAGCCAGCATTTCTGTGCCGAAGTTTTACGAGCAGTTTGACGCCGAACGCCACGCGCTCAAAGATGCCGCGCTCATCGAGCAATTGCGCCAAGCCTTATCACTTTTGTGATGTCAACGCCACACCGACCGCCCACTGCGCGGCGGCCATGCCAAAACTGGCGGTGACCATGACTGACGAGCCAAAACCCGCGCAGTTTAAACCGTGCGGTGCGCTGTGGCTGGCGCGGCCTGTGGTGGGGTAACGCACGGGTTCATCTGAAAACAAAACGGGCAAGTGCAATTTGCTCGTTTTGTTTTTGAGGCTGGCAGCGGTTTTGTGCTTGGCGCGGAATTTTTGGCGGATTTTGGCCAAAATCGGGTCTTGCAGCGCGTGCGCCAAATCGGCGATTTTCACCCGCGTGCCGTCGGTTTTGCCACCCGCCGCGCCGCAGGTGAGCAGCGGCTGCTTGCGGCGGCGGCATTCTTCGAGCATCGCCAACTTAGCCAGCACCTGGTCGGCGCAATCGAGCACAATCGCGTCGTGCGGGATGATGTGCAGATTGTCCGCCGCCACAAAATCATCAATCTCAATCACCTCGCAGGCGGGGTGAATCTGCGCAATCCGCTCGCGCAACGCACTGGTTTTCGCCATGCCCAAACTGCTTGACGTGGCTTGCACTTGGCGGTTGATGTTCGACTCGGCCACGTGGTCGGCGTCAATCAAGGTGAGTTTGCCCACGCCGCACCGCGCCAGTGCCTCAACCGCCCACGAGCCGACGCCGCCCACGCCAACCACGCACACATGCGCGGCGTGCAAAATGGTTTGCGTGTGTTCGCCATACAAACGATTGAGGCTGGAGAAACGGCGGTCTAAATCAGGCATTGGAGGTCATCTGTGAGTTAAAAAACGCTATTTTACGCAACTTACGCCCTCGCGGTGGGCCATTTGGCCGTGTTATCATAGCGGCTTGTTTGACAGGAGGCTTTATGCTCGATTTAACCGCGCTGCGGCAAGAATACCTCAACGCCTCACTCGATGAGGCCGATGCGCACGCCGACCCCATGACCCAATTTGCGCAGTGGTTCGCGCAAGCGCAAGCCGCGCAAGTGCCCGAACCCAACGCCATGACGCTGGCCACCGTCAACGCCGACGGCCAACCCTCGGCGCGGGTGGTGCTGATTAAAGAAGCCCGCGACGATGGTTTTGTGTGGTTCACCAATTACGAGAGCCGCAAAGGCGACGACTTGGCGCACAATCCCCGCGCCGCGTTATTGTTTTTTTGGCAAGCCTTGGAGCGACAAGTGCGCGTCGAAGGCACGGTGGCGCGGATTGCACCCGCCGAGTCCGATGCGTATTTCCACAGTCGCCCCGTCAACAGCCGCCTTGGCGCATGGAGTTCGCCGCAAAGCCGCATCATCGACAACCGCGCGGTTTTGGAGCGCAACCTCCAACAATTCACCGAACAATTCGGCGAACAACCGCCGCGCCCCGAACACTGGGGCGGCTATATTTTGCAACCGACCTACCTCGAATTTTGGCAAGGCCGCGCCTCACGCCTGCACGACCGCATCGCGTATCGGCTGGACAACGGTGTGTGGCACAAAGTTCGGCTTGCGCCTTAAATTTTAACGGGCAGGTTTGAAACCTGCCCCTACGGATATCAATCATCATGAACGACAACACCCTTTTACACGCCAAACTCAACCTTGAAACCGCGCCGATTGCGTGGAAAGAATTGCTGCGCTTTTTCGCCACGGGCGTGGTGTTTCGCGTGGCCGACCAGACCGACATGGTCGATGTGGCGGTGCTCATCACCAACGATGAGCGTGCAGCGGTGGAGGCTTTGCTCAACAGCGGCCAGCTCGCCCGCGTCAGTGACGAAGACGCGCTCAGATGGTTTGAAAGCGACGCGACGGTCTGGTCGGTTGTGGTCAAGCCGTGGATTTTGGTGCAAGAAACGCCACCCGTTCGCGCGCAAAACACAGTACAATAACCGCCAATTCAACCATTCAAGCAAGGACAATTTCATGGCATCGGTCAATAAAGTCACCATTTTAGGCAACCTTGGGCGTGACCCCGAAGTGCGCTACACCCCAAGCAACATGGCGATTGCCACGGTCAGCATTGCGACGACCTACAAAGCCAAAGACCGCGAACCCGAAACCGAATGGCATCGCGTGGTGTTTTTTGGCCGTCAAGCCGAAGTGGCGGGCGAATACCTCAAAAAAGGCTCATCGGTTTATGTTGAAGGCCGCTTGCGCACGCAAAAATGGACGGACAAAAACGGCGTAGAGCGCTACACCACCGAAATCGTCGCCGATCAAATGCAAATGCTCGGCGGCAAATCATCGGGCGGCGGCGAGCCGTACGACATGCCGCCTGCGGGCGAATCGCGCTCATCAGCGCCATCATCCGCCGCGCCACGCGCCAAAACGCCCGCGCCTATGGATGATTTGGACGACGACATTCCGTTTTAATCACATCGGCAAACTTCGGTTTGCCGATTTTTTTGGTATGCATCATGCTTAATATTTTGATTTTATGCACCCACAACTCGGCCCGCAGCGCGTTGGGCGAAGCCATGCTCAACCATTGGGCGCGGCAGTTGAACGTCGGCGTGCAGGCCTACAGTGCAGGCAGTGCGCCGTCGGGCAAAACCAATCCGCACGCCTTGGCGGTGCTGGAGGCGGCGGGGGTTGATATTTCGTATTTGCACAGCAAAAGCTGGGACGAATTCAGCCGCACCGACGCACCAACCATTGACGTGGTCATCACGGTGTGCGATTCGGCGGCGGGCGAGGTTTGCCCGCTGTTCAGCGGCGCGGCGCAGCAAGTCAAAGTGCACTGGGGCTACCCCGACCCATCGAACAGCGACGAGGCGCACAAACGCGCGGCGTTTGAGGTGATGCGACAAGCGATTGGCTACCGCATGTTGATGTTGCTTGATTTTTTGGCCAATCTCACCGATGAGCCGAGCAACGGCGCAACGCTCAAACAAGCGTGGCACCATTTGCCCGCCAACGTGCGCAAAGCACAGTTGAACACCGTTTTAAGTCAATAAATTCGTATGAAATCTCGCCTCATCGCCGAAATCCTCGGCACCGCCGCTCTGCTCACCATCGTCATCGGCTCAGGCATTATGGGCGAGCAACTGGCAGGCGGCAACGTCGCCATTGCCCTGCTCGTCAACACTTTGGCCACCGTGTTTGGCTTGTATGTGCTCATCAGTATGCTCGCGCCCATCAGCGGGGCACATTTTAATCCTGTGGTCACGCTGGTGATGTGTTGGCGCGATGAGCTGCCCGCCACACAAGGCGTGCTTTATGTGCTCGCGCAAAGTGTCGGCGCACTGCTCGGTGCAATCGCCGCGCACGCCATGTTTGACTTGCCGCTGGTGCAAATATCACAGCACGCCCGCGATGGCGGCGCATTATGGTTCAGCGAAATCATCGCCACGGCGGGTTTGTTGTTTGTGATACTGCGCATGCCCAGCGACCAAGTCGCCAGCGGCGTGGCCGCTTACATTGGCGCGGCGTATTTGTTCACCGCGTCCACCTCATTTGCCAACCCCGTCGCGGTTTTGGGGCGAATGTTCACCGACACCTTTTCAGGCATCGCCCCGCACTCCGCACCGATGTTTGTGCTGGCGCAGGTGGTTGGCGCGGGATTGGGGGCTTGGTTGGGCAAAAGCGGGCGGGTTTGAAACCCGCCCCTACAGCCAACCCGCTGCGGCCACATCCGTCCGCGCAAAATCGGGAGCTGATGCGGCATCGGCGAAGGTGACAATTTCGTAGTTGGCGGGGTCGGCCAAAACGGTGCGGATGAGCACGTTGTTGAGGGCGTGTCCCGATTTGTGTGCGCTGTAGGCAGCCAAAATAGGCAGACCAATCACGTATAAGTCGCCAATCGCATCGAGGATTTTGTGTTTGACAAACTCATCGTCGTAACGCAGCCCTTCGGGGTTGAGGATTTTGTATTCATCCATGACAATTGCGTTGCCCAAGCTGCCGCCTTGCGCTAAACCTAAGCCACGCAAAGCTTCAACGTCTTGAATAAAGCCAAATGTGCGGGCGCGTGAGATGTGTTGAATAAAGGCGTTGCCGACAAAATCGACTTCAAAATGATTGCCCGTCTCGTCAATCGCGGGATGGTCAAATTCGATGTCAAACCGTGTTTTGAAACCAAAATAGGGGTCTAGTCGCGCGGTTTTGTCGCCGTCACGCACCGCTACCGATTGTTTGATGCGCACGAAGCGGCGCAAGGCGGTCTGCTCAACCAAGCCTGCCGATTCAATGAGATAGACAAAACTGGTCGCGCTGCCATCCATAATCGGGATTTCGGGCGCGTTGACTTCGACAATGACATTATCCACGCCCATGCCTGCCAACGCCGACATGAGGTGCTCAATCGTCAAAACCCGTGCATGACTATTGTCAGGATGCGCCAGCGTCGTGGCCATGCGCGTGTCGACCACGTAGTCGGCTTGCGCTTTGATGTCTAGCGTTGCGTCCACATCGACGCGGCGAAACACCACACCTGTATCAACTGGTGCGGGGCGCAACGTCAAAACCACTTTGCGGCCTGAATGCAAGCCGATGCCCGTGGTTTTGACTTCGCTCTCGAGGGTTTTCTGAAAAATGCCCAAGGTTAGTCCGCCTGACGACGCAAAAATGCAGGAACGTCCAAATCCGAGAAGTCTTCACCGTTCATCACGCGCGTCGGTGCTTGGTGGGCACGGCGGTTGATGGTTGGCTCATCGAGTTCGTCGTAGTTAGAAAAGCTTTGGATGCTGCGGCGAAACACGGGAACGTCTTGTGCCACTTCAACCCGACTCATCTCAACTGGTGCAGCAGGTGCCACTACAGGCGCGGCTTCTGGCGCAGTAACGCGAATACCCGAACCGTTGTCAGGGTCAATCGTGCGGGCGCCGCCCAAGCCTGTGGCCACGACAGTGACGCGCAATTTATCACCCAAACTCTCGTCGTAGACAAAACCATAAATCACGGTCGCATCTTCGGACGCACTGGCGCGGATGATGTTGACCACTTCACGGGTTTCGCGGGCTTTGAGGCTGGCACGCGAAGCAGAAATGTTAATCAAAATCCCACGCGCACCCGCCAAATTGACGCCATCGAGCAATGGACTGGCCACCGCTTCAGCCGCAGCGATTTTGGCACGTTCCAAACCTGTGGCGGTCGCTGTACCCATCATGGCGCGGCCTTGCTCACCCATAACGGTTTTCACGTCGTTGAAGTCGACGTTGATGTGACCGTCCACATTGATGATTTCGGCAATCCCCGCCACCGCGTTGTTGAGCACGTCGTCGGCAGCTTGGAAGGCTTCATCCATGCCAATGTCATCGCCCATGATTTCTTCGAGTTTGTCGTTGAGCACGACAATCAATGAATCCACATTTTGCTCTAAAGCCAACAAGCCTTCGTCGGCCACACGCGCACGACGCGGCCCTTCAAATTCAAAG
Source organism: Formosimonas sp. (assembly GCA_051650085.1). Lineage (GTDB taxonomy): Bacteria > Pseudomonadota > Gammaproteobacteria > Burkholderiales > Burkholderiaceae > Hydromonas. Next base: position 22,157 of record JBOFII010000051.1, on the reverse strand, counting down.
GGTTTTGAGACCACAGCCACGGTCAAAATTCCCATCTCTTTGGCTACTTGCGCAATCACGGGTGCAGCACCCGTGCCTGTGCCGCCGCCCATCCCTGCGGTGATGAACACCATGTTGGCGTCGCGCAACAAGTCCGCAATACGCTCGCGGTTTTCTTCCGCCGCTGCACGACCGACTTCGGGTTTGGCGCCCGCCCCCAAACCGCTCTCACCAAGCTGTAATTTGTGCATGACAGTGGATTTGCTCAACACTTGAGCATCTGTATTGGCACAAATGAATTCCACGCCTGACACACCGCGCGAAATCATATGTTGCACCGCATTGCCGCCTGCACCACCCACACCGACCACTTTGATAACAGTGCCTTGTGGCTTTTCATTGAGCATTTCGAAGTTCATTTCATTCCCCTTTAGTAAAACCGAATAATTTCAAATATTTTGCGTGACTCACAACAACTCAGAACGTTTTCATGAACCACTCCTTCATCTTTAACAAAATAGATTTATGCGACTCGCCATGACCAATGGACTCAGGTCGCGCCGCGGGTGCCATATGATTGTTGTGGCGTTGAACACGTGAATTTTGCACAGGTGCTTCGCCTTTCAACTCGCGGGCTTTCATCAGCAAACCGACCACCGTTGAGTAGCGTGGGTTGCACACAATATCCGATAAGTTGCCGTCATACGCAGGCTGCGCAATCCGCACGGGCTTCATAAAGACTTCTTCGGCCAACTCGGTCATGCCAGGCAATAAACTCGTGCCGCCCGTCAACACAATGCCCGATGAAATCAAATGTGCCAAGCCCGACTCTTCTAAGTTGCGCTGCACCAAGATAAACAATTCTTCCACACGTGGCTCAATCACTGCGGCGAGCGATTGGCGTTTGACGCGCCGCGCCACGCGGTCGCCCACCCCAGGAATTTCAATCACTGAGTCGGGCGGCACCATCATTTGTTTGGTCACACCGTAACGCAATTTCAACTCTTCGGCTTCCGAAGTTGGCGTGCGCAAGGCCATCGCAATGTCGTTGGTCACTTGGTCGCCCGCGATTGGAATCACCGCAGTATGGCGAATCGCGCCATCAATAAACACCGCAATATCGGTTGTCCCACCGCCAATATCCACCAAAGCCACACCAATGTCGCGCTCATCTTGCGTCAACACCGCCATGCTCGAGGCCAGTGGCTGCAGCACCAAGTCGGTCACATCCAAGCCACAACGGCGAATGCATTTGACAATATTTTGCGCGGCAGAAACCGAGCCTGTGATGATGTGTACCTTGACTTCCAAGCGTTTGCCCGTCATGCCAATCGGGTCAACGATGTCGTCTTGGTCGCCCACTTTGTACTGCTGCGGCAACACATGCAACACCTGCTGGTCGGCGGGAATGCTCACCGCACGCGCGGTTTCGAGCACACGTTCAATGTCCACTTTGGTGATTTCGCTGTCTTTCACGGCCACCATGCCGCTTGAATTGAAGCTGTGAATGTGGCTGCCCGCAATTCCCGTGCACACACTGCGCACCGAAAAACCCGCACGCAACTCAGCCTCTTCAATCGCGTATTGAATGGTTTGGATGGTGTCTTCAATATTCACCACCATGCCTTTTTTCATGCCACGCGATGGATGGTGGCCAATCCCAATCACCGCAAATTGTTGATTGGGCAACACCTCGGCAATCATCGCCACTACTTTAGATGTGCCAATGTCTAAGGCCACAATTAAATCTTTTGTTTGTTCAGTCATGCTGTTCACCTGTTTTGTTCATACTTGTTGCTGCGGCTGTTCGATGCAAGCGGTCGCTGCGCATCGCAAATCCATTGGGATAGCGTAAATCCACATACCCCGATTCCCCCATATTGTCTTTAATAAAAGACGACGAGCTGACTAAGCGTGTCACCCGTTCCTCCAACGCTGTGGGCGTATCTTCTCGCCCCAATTCCACTTCTAAACCATTGCTCAACTTCACTCGCCAACTGTAGCGCTCACTCAAGGTGACACTTTGCAACGTCCCCAGTGGTCTGAACCAGCCCATCAAAATGGGAATTTGCTTGGCCACCAACTCCGCCGCCGCATCAGGACCTGTCGCACGAAGCAAGCGGCTTTGTGCCTCACTGCTCAACGCACTGTCAAACAACTGCCCCTCGGCACTCAAATACCGCCCGCCCCACTGCGCAATCGGTTGATACGCTTCAACGTTGACCTCGATTTCATGCGGCCAAACCCGACGAATCGACGCGTTTTTTATCCACGTGATTTCATCCAAACTGCTTTGCACATCGCGCAATTCCATCGAAAAAAAGCCACCTGCCAAACCGCTGGAGAGGTTTTTTTCCACCAAATCATGCAACTGTTTGGCGCTCAATTGCTGCACATCACCGACAAAGCGAAACTGATGAATCGCAAAGTATGGGCGTTGCAACAACCAACCGCCACCTGCCACGAGCAGCATCAACACCGCCACGCGAGTCATCCAACGACTCACGACTTGCATCAAGGCGACATCGTGCAACAAATTCAACATGCTTAACCCACATCTCGCTGCACGTGTAAACGCGCATTGTGCAACAAGCGCACCACCAAATCATCGTAGGCAATGCCAAACTGGCGCGCCGCCATCGGCACGAGTGAATGGTCGGTCATACCAGGGGACGTGTTCATTTCCAACAAAAACGGCTTGTTGTCCGAGCCGCGCAACAACACATCGGCGCGCCCCCAGCCAGAGCAATCCAACGCCTGATAAGCCTGTAAAACCATCGCCTGAATGCTCTGCGTCAATTCGGGCGAGACATCGGCGGGGCAGTCATAAACCGTGTCATTGCCTTGGTATTTGTTGTGAAAATTGTAGTCGCCCGCTGGCGCTTTGATTTCGACAATCGGCAACACCTGCGCATCCGCGCCTGAGCCGAGCACGGCGCAAGTCAATTCGCGGCCTTCAACGCACTCTTCAATCAGCGCGTGGGTGTCGTATTGCCACGCCAATTCACACGCGGCTTTGAGTTCATGCGCATGGCTCACTTTACCCGCGCCCAATGACGAGCCTTCGTGCGGCGGTTTGACAAACATCGGTAAGCCCAGTTCCGCGACGATTTCGTCCGTCAAAGCCGCCACATCCGCGCCGCGCGGCAACACGCGATAGGCGGGCGTTGAGAGGCCGCTTTGCAGCCAAACCTGTTTGGTGCGCACTTTATTCATCGCCAACGCGCTGCCCAAAACGCCACTGCCCGTGTACGGAATGCCGAGCAACTCCAACGCGCCTTGCAGCGTGCCATCTTCACCAAACCGCCCGTGCAGCGCGATAAATGCCCGCTCAAAGCCTTGGGTTTTCAACTCAAAAACGCTCTGTTGCGCCGTGTCAAACAAATGCGCGTCCACGCCTTGGCGCACCAGTGCGGCGTGCACCATCGTGCCCGACTTCAACGAGACTTCGCGCTCTGCCGACACGCCACCAAACAAAACCGCTACTTTGCCTAAATTCATTTTTATGCCTTTAATTCAAGAACTTGCGCGGCAACCGCGCCAATCGAACCCGCGCCCATGGTCACCACCACGTCGCCTGCTTGCGCAAAATCAATAATCGTTTGCGCCATGTCGCTAATTTGCTCAACAAAAATCGGTTCAACCTTGCCCGTCACGCGCAGTGCACGCGCCAACGAACGACCATCGGCCGCAACAATCGGCGCTTCGCCAGCGGCATACACTTCGCCCAAAAGCACCGCGTCAGAGTCAGACAGCACTTTAACAAAATCCTCAAAACAATCGCGCGTGCGACTATAACGGTGCGGCTGAAAAGCCAAAACAATCCGACGACCCGCAAACGCGCCCCGCGCCGCTGCCAATGTAGCGGCCATTTCGACGGGATGATGGCCATAATCATCGACCAAAGTGAATGTCCCGCCGTCTTTGGCCACCACTTCGCCATAACGCTGAAACCGCCGACCCACGCCGTTAAAACTCTGCAAGGCCGTTTGAATCGCCGCATCAGCCACATCCAGCTCGGTGGCCACGGCAATTGAAGCCAATGCGTTGCGCACGTTGTGCAACCCCGGTAAATTGAGCACCACTGACAAGAGTGGCAATTCTTCGCCAAAACCTTTGCGCTCCACGTCAAAACGCATTTGACCGTTGTCGTCGGTCACGTTAATCGCGCGAACTTGCGCGTCGTCCGATGTGCCATAAGTAATCACGGTTTTGGCGATGCGCGGCGCAATTTCGCGCACGTTCACATCGTCAATACAGACCACCGCCGCACCATAAAACGGAATGTGCTGGGTGAAGGCGACAAAAGCGTCTTTTAACTTGTTGAAATCATGGTCATAGGTGTCCATGTGGTCGGCGTCGATGTTGGTGATGACCGCAATCATCGGCAACAAATTCAAAAACGAGCCGTCCGATTCATCGGCTTCAACCACAATGTATTCGCCCTGCCCCAAGCGTGCGTTCACACCCGCGCTGTTCAAACGACCGCCAATCACAAAGGTCGGATCCATGCCGCCTTCGGCCAACACGCTGGCGACCAACGATGTGGTGGTGGTTTTGCCGTGCGTGCCCGCAATCCCAATCCCACGGCGCAAGCGCATGAGCTCGGCCAACATCACCGCACGTGGCACAACAGGAATACCTCGCGCCCGCGCACTGAGCAACTCTGGATTGTCCACCGTAATCGCAGTTGAAACCACCACAACATCGGCATTTTGCACGTTGTCTTCGTGATGACCCAGCGCAACCGTCGCGCCCAATTCGCGCAAACGCTTGACCGTCGCGCTCACCGCAGCATCAGAGCCTGTGACCGTGTAGCCCAAATTAAGCAAAACCTCGGCGATTCCGCTCATCCCTGAGCCGCCAATTCCGACGAAGTGAATATTGTGTACTTTGTGTTTCATATGATTCTCTAATTATTGCGCAGCGGCCAAACAAGCCTGCGCCACATCTTGGGTTGCATTCGGTTTGGCGACCGTTCGGGCGGCTACCGCTTGGGTCAAACATTTGTCGCGATTCAAGGCATACAGCACATCGGCCAAGCTTTGCGCGGTCAAACTGCTTTGCGGCAAACACACCCCCGCGTGAACCTGCGTCAACAAAGCCGCGTTGGCGGTTTGGTGGTCGTCCACCGCCGATGGATACGGCACTAAAATACTCGCCACACCCGCGGCGGCCAACTCAGAGACCGTCATCGCACCTGCGCGGCAAATCAACACGTCCGCATCCGCGTACAGCGCGGCCATATCGTCGATGAAGGCCACACATTGGCCGTCTACACCTGCTTGTGCATATTGTTGCTGCAAGTCAGCGAGCATTTTTTCACCCGCTTGATGAGTGACCTCAAATTTCGTCTCGGCAGGCAACAACGCCAAAGCCTGCGGCACCAGGCGATTCAAGGCTTGCGCCCCCAAACTGCCGCCGACCACCGCCAATTTCAACGCGCCCTCGCGCTCGGCAAAGCGCAGCTTCGGGCTGGGCAACTGCGCAATCGCGGGTTTCACAGGGTTGCCGACCCATTGCGCACCCGCAAAAACCTCAGGAAAACCTGTCAAAACCGTGCGCGCCATTTTGGCCAAAAATTTATTCGACAAACCCGCCACTGAATTTTGTTCATGCAGCACAATCGGCACGCCGCACGATTTGGCCGCCAAACCACCGGGAACCGTGATGTAGCCGCCCATACCGAGCACGACATCGGGCTTAACCTGCTTCATCACCGCACGCGCTTGACGCACCGCTTTAATTAAGCGCACAGGAAACAACAATTTCGTCGCCGCGCCTTTACCGCGCACGCCACCAAAATCAACGCTGTGAAACACCAAGCCATGCTTGGGCACGAGTCGCGCCTCCATGCTCGAATCCACTCCGCCAAGCCACTCAACCCGATGCCCTTGGCTCAGCAACTCTTGCGCCACAGCCAAACCGGGCATGATGTGCCCACCTGTGCCGCCCGCCATGATTAAAATCGTTTTTTGCCCACTCACACCGTTTCTCCCCGCATCAAACAGCGGTTTTCATAATTGACCCGCAACACAAACGCAATCGCCAAACAATTGACCAACAACGCGCTGCCACCATAGCTGACAAACGGCAAAGTCAAACCTTTGGTCGGCAAAACCCCCATGTTCACACCCATGTTAATAAAACCCTGCACGCCAAACCAAATCGCCAAACCCTGCACCGCCAACGCCTGAAACGTCCGTTCAAAGGCCATCGCCTCGCGGGCAATGCTGAACATGCGGTGCACCAAAACCGCAAACGCGATAATCACCGCCCAAACACCCATTAAGCCAAACTCTTCGCCAATCACGGCCATAATGAAGTCGGTGTGCGCTTCAGGCAGGTAAAACATTTTTTGCACCGAGTCGCCCAAGCCCACGCCAAACAACTCGCCGCGCCCAAAAGCAATCAACGATTGGGTCAATTGATAAGCCTTGCCTTCGGAGTTGCCCTTTTCCCACGGGTCAAGGTAAGCAAACAACCGCGCGGCACGCCACGGCGTCAAAATAACTAAAGTCACAAAGCCTGCCGCCAAAACCCCAACCAGCGCCGCAAATACTTTGTAGTTCACACCACCTAAAAAAATCACCCCCATGGTAATGGCCACCACCACCATCAAAGCGCCCAAGTCAGGTTCGAGCATCAGCAGCAAACCCACCACGCCCATCACCACCATCATGGGCAAAACACCTTTACCAATGTCTTTGATGTCATGCTGTTTGCGCACACAATAACTGGCGGCGTACAACGCACAACTCAATTTCATCAATTCTGACGGCTGTAAGCTCGTAAACCCCAAAGGCACCCAACGCCGTGCACCATTTACACCCTTACCAATTCCTGGTACCAAGACCACAATCAACAAAAACAGCACCAAAACAAACGCCAATGGCGCGAGTTTTTCCCATGTTTTGGTTGGCGTGCGAAAACCAATCAACGCCACCACGAACGCAACCAGCAAACTGGCCACATGGCGAATCACAAAGTGAAAATGGCTGTAATTTTTGTATTTTGACCAATCGGGCAAGGCCACACTGGCCGAATACACCATCACCAAACCCGCCATCATCAACAGAACAGGCACCCACAACACCACCCAATCAATGTCCTGCGCCAACGCGGGCGCACGCAAAAACGCAGGCGCACTGGCAGTGGTTTTATCTTGGGTAGAAAACAAACGGTGGCGCATCAGACCTGCCCCTGTTCAGTCGCCCACGCCTGCACCGCATCGACAAACACCTGCGCACGGTGCGCGTAATTTTTAAACATATCCAAACTCGCGCAAGCGGGCGAGAGCAAAACCGCGTCCCCTACTTGCGCCGCTTGCGCCGCTGCCTGTGTAGCGGCTTCAAGGCTGGTGTGAATGTGCATTTCAACACCCGTCGCGGCCAAGGCCGCCTGCATGGCTGGCGCATCTTTGCCAATCAAATCAACCCGTTTCACGTGCGCTTGCACCGCATCAAACAGCGGCGCAAAATCCTGTCCTTTGCCGTCACCGCCCGCAATCAACACCATCGGTTGGCCCAAACCGTTGAGCGCGGCCAAGGTCGCGCCGACATTTGTGCCTTTGCTGTCATCGTAAAAATCCACACCATTGATGCTCGCCACGTGCTGCACCCGATGCGGCTCACCCGCGTACGAGCGCAAACCATGCAATAATTTGGGCAAAGGCAAATCAATCGCGCGGCACAAAGCCAGCGCAGCCAAGGCATTCATGGCGTTGTGGCGACCACGAATTTTGAGCGCGTCCGCAGGCATTAAGCGTTGTAATTCCACTTGCACAGGCGCATCAGGCGCACGCTTTTTGCGCGGCTCATCGTCAACGACGGCATGCGCCACGCTCAACCAATCGATTGCGCCATCGCGCCACAAGCCGTATTCGCCGATTGCAACGGGTTTATTCACGCCAAAACTAGCCGAGCGCAAATCTTCTCGCGCAAAATCACAAGCGTCGTCACGGTTCAAAATCTGCACGGTGTGCGCCCCAAAAATCCGTGCTTTGGCCGCAATATATTCGGCCATATCGGCATGCCAATCCAAATGGTCTTGGCTGATGTTGAGCACTGTCGCCGCATGCGGGTTGAACGCGCGGGCAAATTGCAACTGAAAACTCGACAACTCCAGCACCCAAACCTCTGGCAAAGCCTCGGTTTCTTGCGCGTTGCACAACGCATCCAGCATGGACGGGCTGATGTTGCCCGCCGCAACCGCGCTCACCCCCGCCGCTGCGCACAAATGCTGGGTCAACGCCGTAACCGTGGTTTTGCCATTCGTGCCCGTCACCGCCAAAATGCGTGGCGCGTAGCCTTCAATCTGCGCCAGCGCACGGGCGAACAAGTCCAATTCGCCAATCACGTTAATATTTCGCGCCGCGGCCGCGGCCAAAATGGCGTTGAGCGGCACAGCGTGCGGGCTTAAACCTGGGCTAACGGCGATTTCGCTCACGCCATCCAAATACGCCGCATCAAAAGCCCCGCAAAACGCCTGCACGCCCGCATAACGCTCGCGCAAAAGCGGCAACTGGGCAGGCGCGGTGCGTGAATCATAAACGGCAACAGGCACGCCCATACGCACCGCATGGCGCACCATAGCCAGACCTGATTCTCCGAGACCGATAACCAACTGTTTCATATTTATCGCAATTTAATACTGGCTAAACCAATCAGCACCAACATCATGGTGATAATCCAAAAGCGCACCACCACTTGGGTTTCGCGCCAACCTTTTTGTTCAAAATGATGGTGCAAGGGCGCCATCAATAAAATCCGTCGGCCTTGGCCAAAACGTTTTTTGGTGTATTTGAAATACGTCACTTGCAGCATGACCGACAAGGTTTCAACCACAAACACGCCGCCCATGATGAACAACAAAATTTCTTGGCGAACGATAATCGCAATCGTCCCTAACGCACCGCCCAAAGCCAATGCACCCACATCGCCCATAAACACCTGCGCAGGGTAAGCGTTGAACCACAAAAAGGCCAAGCCCGCGCCCGCCATCGCCGCGCAAAACACAAACACTTCGCCCGCCCCAGGAATCGACGGCAAATTCAGATAACTCGCATAGTTGCTGTTGCCCGAAACATAAGCAAACAAGCCCAACGCCGAGCCCACCATGACCGTGGGCATAATCGCCAAGCCATCCAAACCGTCGGTCAAATTGACCGCGTTGCTCGTGCCAACAATCACCAAATACGACAGCACCACAAACCCCAAAACGCCCAGCGGATAGCTGATGGTTTTGAAAAACGGCACAATCAAATCCGCCTTGCTCGGCAACGGCATGGTCATACCGCTTTTAAGCCACTCCCAAAACAAACCCAAGGTGTGCAATTCAGAGCCTGCCGAAACCGAAAACACCAAACCGATTGCCGCGACCACCCCAATAATGGTTTGCCACATGAATTTTTCGCGCGACGGCATGCCATTCGGGTCGCGGTTGACCACTTTGCGGTAATCATCGGCCCAGCCAACCCAGCCGTAACCCAAGGTCACCAACAACAAAATCCAAATGAAGCGGTTGGATAAATCCGCCCACAACAAGGTCGAAATCGCAATCGAGATGAGAATCAACACCCCGCCCATGGTCGGCGTGCCTTGTTTGACCAAATGGGTTTGTGGGCCGTCGGTGCGCACCGCTTGACCAAACTTCATTTCGGTCAAATGGCGAATCACGCGCGGGCCTGCGGCCAAACCAATCAACAATGCCGTCGCACAGGCGAGCACCGCCCGCAGTGTCAAATAATTGAACACGTTGAAAAACCGTACATCCTGTGCGAACCACTTCGCAATTTCCAATAACATGGTGTGCCTTTATTTTTATGCTTGAAGTAAACCGTCAACCACGCGCTCCATCGCCATGAAACGCGAACCTTTAACCAAAATCGTGTGTGCGCCGTCGTGCAACTGTTCGCGCACCAGTGCGACAATGGCGGGCACGTCGTTGGTGTGCGTCGCGCCCTGACCAAATCCATCCACTGCATGGCGCATCAACTCACCCGCGCCCACAAACAAGGCAAAGCCTTTGCTGGCGGCGTATTCGCCAATCTCACGGTGATAGGCCTCGCCTTGCGTCCCGACTTCGCCCATGTCGCCCAACACCAAAATTTTGCGCCCGCTGCTGGCGGCCAAAACGTCAATCGCCGCCCGCACCGAGTCAGGATTGGCGTTGTAGGTATCGTCAATCAGAGTCAAACCTTGCGCCAAACGATGGGTTTGCAAACGACCTTTGGCGGGCATGAATTGCGCCAAACCCTTGGCCACTACATCCAAGCCAATCCCCATCGCACAAGCCGCGGCGGCGGCGGCCAAGGCGTTGTGCACATTGTGCTCGCCAGGAATATTAAGCTGCGCCGTGCACTGCCCCAAAGGCCCGATGATTTGCACCGTTGAAGCGTGCAACCCCAGCTCATACCGCGCGGTAAAGGCCGCTTGTGACGCCTCGTTCAAACTGAAATCAAACACCTGCGCACCGACGCTGGCCGCTCGTTCATACCAAACCGCGGCATGCGCATCGTCCGCAGGAAACACGGCCGTACCGCCCGCGGTCAATGCGTTGAGCGCATCGGCGTGCTCGTGCGCCACCGCTTCGACGGTGTGCATGAATTCTTGATGCTCACGCTGGGCGTTGTTGATAATCACCACCGTCGGCGCGGCCAACGGCGCGAGTTGCGCGGTTTCACCAGGGTGATTCATGCCCAATTCAATCACCGCGCCTTGGTGCTGGGCGCGTAAATTGAGCAGCGTCATCGGCAAGCCAATGTCATTGTTCAAATTGCCGCGCGTGGCCACATAATCCTCGCCAAATGCGGCGTTTAAAATCGAGGCCAACATTTCTTTGACCGTGGTTTTGCCATTGCTGCCCGTGACCACAGCCAACGGCAAGGTAAACTGCGCACGCCAGCCTTGGCTGAGCTTTTGCAAGGCTTGGCGCGTATTGCTCACCAACAAAGAGGGCAAATGAAATGGCTCAGGCAAGCGTTCGGCCATGACGGCGGCCACTTGCCCCTGTTGCAATGTCGGCAAAAAATCATGCGCGTCATAGTTTTCGCCCTTCAACGCCACAAATAAATCACCTGCTTGCAATGTGCGCGTGTCAGTACACACCCGCTGAAACTCACTGTCGGTGTTCACATAATCGGTTTTGGCTTCAGCGGAGACCCACAAAGCCGCTTGATTCAAATTGCTCATTGCTGTCATGCTGTTCTCGTCCATTGGCGCAACGCCTGCTCTACTTCCTGAATATCTGAATACGGGTGCTTAACCCCCAAAATATCTTGATACGCTTCATGGCCTTTACCCGCCACCAAAACCACATCTTGCGCCGTGGCTGCGCCAATGGCCTGTGCAATCGCAACGCGGCGTTCAATCTCAACCCGCACCTCGGCACGCCCTACTGCACCTGCTTGAATCTGTTGCACAATCGTGTGCGGGTCTTCGGTGCGCGGGTTGTCCGACGTAATCCACACTTGGTCGCTCAACTGCGCGGCCAACGCGCCCATTTGTGGGCGTTTGCCCGCGTCACGGTCACCGCCGCAACCAAACACGGTGATCAAACGCCCGCCACGTTGCTGGGCAATCGGCGCGAGCGCACGCAAAGTTTTGTCCAGCGCGTCGGGCGTGTGCGCAAAATCGACCACCACCAGCGGCTGCTCTGCGCCGCCAAAACGCTGCATGCGCCCTGGAGCGGCCACAATCTCGGCGCACAGCGGAATCACTTGCGCCCAGTCAAAACCCAAGGCATGCACAACGCCCAGCACGCCGAGTAAATTCAATACATTAAATTGCCCAACCAGCCCGCTGGTCACTTCAAAAACCTGCCCTGCCACGTGCAAGTCAAACACCGTGTGTGCGCCATGCGCACGAATGTTGCGGGCCTGTAAGTGCAAGCCCGCTTGCGCCGTCAAGCCATAACCCATCACCGATATGCCATGCGCGGCGGCCACTTGCGCCATGCGCTGACCCGCTTCGTCGTCCAGATTAATCACCGCACTTTTCAGGCCATGCCATGTGAACAACTGTGCTTTGGCCGCTTCGTAACTGGCCATGTCGCCGTGGTAGTCCAAGTGGTCGCGCGACAAATTGGTGAACAACGCCACATCAAACGCCACGCCATTGACCCGCCCTTGTTCCAACGCATGCGACGAGACCTCCATCACGGTGGCTTGTGCGCCCTGCGCGTGTAAATCAGCCAACCAGCGGTGCACCTCAATCGCTTGCGGTGTGGTGAACCCCGTTTCAACCATGGCGTTGACAAAGCCCGCGCCCAATGTGCCCACCATGGCGCATTTGCACTCAAGCGCACTCAACAGCTGCGCCACCCATTGGGCGCATGAGGTTTTGCCGTTCGTGCCCGTAATCGCCACCATATCCATTTGCGCGGACGGTTGGCCGTAATGCGCGTGGGCAATATGCCCCGCCAAAACATTCAACTCAGTCACCCCCAAGTTGGCAGCAGCACAGGTTAAACCTTGACCATCGTCTTGCCACAACACCCCCGCCGCGCCGTTGTCACAGGCTTGTTGCACATAAGCACGACCGTCGTGCTGCGCATCAAAGGCATAGGCCACAAACACGTCGCCCGCGCTGATTTTACGGGCGTCACTGCTCAATTGGGCAAAAGGCAGCCATTGTACGGCATTTGTGCAAGTGTATTGCTGCGCGGGCGTCAACAGATTGGCGTTTTGCATTAAAAAGCCTCCACTTCAATACCATCGGTGCTGATGGATGTTTTGTATGGCGCATCAGGCGCGACCGAGAGCGTGCGTAAGGTTTCGGACACAATTTGACTGAACACTGGCGCGGCGATTTGCCCACCAAAGTGATTGCCCTGCGGCGGTTCATCGACCATCACCGTGACCACAATCCGCGGGTTGGAAATCGGTGCCAAACCTGCAAACGAGGCGATGTATTTGTTTTTGTTGTAACCGTTGCCCTCAACTTTATAGGCCGTACCTGTTTTACCGCCGACGCGATAGCCAATCACCTGCGCTTTGAGTGCCGTGCCGCCTGATTCGGTGACTTTTTCGAGCATATTGCGCATGATGGTGGCGGTTTGTTTAGAAAATATCCGCGTGCCTGCCACCGCTTGACGATCGTCCCGCTTGAGCAAAGTCAACGGCACCATTTCGCCGTCGCGTGCAAATGCGGTATAAGCATGGGTCAATTGCAGCAAGGTCAAGGCAATCCCGTGCCCGTACGACATGGTGGCCTGCTCAATGGCTTGCCAATTTTTACACGGCCGCACTAAGCCACCCACCACACCAGGAAACGCAATGTCTTTGTAGGCTTTGGTAAAGCCCAATTGGTCATACATGCCCCACATGTCACATTTGTCGATTTTTAAGGCAATCTTGGCCGTGCCGACGTTGGAGGATTTTTGAATCACCTGTTCAACCGTCAACGCGCCATTGGGGTGCGAATCGCTGATGGTCGAGTCACCAATGGTCATTTTGCCGCCTTGCGCATCAACCGTGGCATTCGGTGCAATCAAACCTTTCTCTAGCGCCAGTGCCACCGAAAAAGGTTTTAAGGTTGAACCTGGTTCAAACACATCAGTAAACGCGCGGTTGCGCAATTGATCGCCCGTCAAGCCTGCGCGTTGATTCGGGTCATACGAGGGGTAATTGGCCAAGGCCAAAACCTCACCCGTTTGCGTATCGACCACCATGGCCGAGGCACTTTTGGCGTTTTGCCCATCGACCACGCCACGCAAGGCGTTGTACACAATATATTGCACCCGTGCATCCAACGACAACACCACGTCTTGCCCTGCTTTGGCATCGGTGACAATGCCTTCATCTTCAATCACATTGTTCAAGCGGTCGCGAATCACTCGCCGCTCGCCCGCTTGCCCTTGAATGCTGCGCTCGTACATCAACTCCATGCCGTCTTGGCCGCGGCCTTCAATATTGGTAAAACCCGTCAAATGCGCAAATACGTCGCTTTGCGGATAGTCGCGCTTGACTTCTTTTTGCGTGTACACGCCTGCAATTTTCAACGCCTTGACTTGGTCGGCCACTTCTTGCGAGACTTGACGGCGCAAATACACAAAGCCCTTGTTGTCACGGGCGATTTTTTTGCGCAAGTCATCCAATTTCAAATCCAGCAGTTGCGCCAATTTGGCTTCTTGGGCAGGCGTGATTTTGGTGTCTTCGTTTTTGCGCGGGTCGTTCGGCTCTTTAATGCCTTGCACTTCTTTGGGAATAATCCAAATCGCTTGCGCGGGCACGTTAGAGGCCAAAACCACCATATTGCGGTCATAAATTTTGCCACGCGGCGCGGCGATTTCAAGCAATCGCGAGTAGCGTGCTTCGCCCTTGCCTTGCAAAAAATCATTTTGTATCAGTTGCAGCCAAACCGCCCACAAAGCCAACACCAACATGCCCAACATGATGAGACTCAGCAGCAGGCGTGAACGCCAAACATCCAGCTTAACCTGATTGGGCGCAATCGTTGGGTTCATCATGGCGCAACTTTCGGCGTGAGGTAATGTGTCATACTTGGGTCAACCCGCTGCATGTTTTGTTTGGCGACTTGTTGCGCAATTCGATCGTTCTTTGAGGCCGCCACTTGCTGCACCTGTTGCGCGCCCCACTCCACCTGCAATTGCTGCTCTTGTTGACGCGCTTTATCCAAGGTTTTGACCAAAGTACGGGCTTGATAGCGCACGTTGACCACTGCCATTGCGCACACAATAGCCAAGCCCAACAAGAAAATCGTCCGTCCAACCAACATCACATCGTTCCTAATTTTTGCGCCACCCGCAAAATAGCGGAGCGCGAGCGTGGATTAAGCTCCACTTCATTTTGACTGGGTTTGGCTTTACCCAAATTTTTCAGCGCCAATGCTGGCAACTGGTCTTGCCGCAGCGGCATTTTGTTCAGTGCGGCATCATGTGTACTGTGCTTGGCAATGAACTGTTTGACCCGTCGGTCTTCAAGCGAGTGGAAACTAATCACCGACAAACGTGCATTAAGCCTCATCACCTGCAAAGCCCCCACCAATGTGGCTTCTAAATCACTCAATTCATGATTGAGCGCAATCCGAATGGCCTGAAATGTCCGTGTTGCGGGGTTTTGCCCTTTTTCGTAACCACGCACCTGTCCTGCCACCACCTGAGCCAAGTCCAACGTGCGCAAAAATGGTGCATGCTGGCGTCGCTCAACAATCGCGCGAGCGATGAATTTGGCATAACGCTCTTCGCCATATTCCTTAATCACTCGCGTCAATTCGCTTTCATCGACTTGCGCCAACCACTGTGCCGCGCTCAAACCACGACTGTCATCCATGCGCATATCCAACGGCCCGTCCATGCGAAAACTAAACCCACGGCTGGCGTCATCAATTTGCGGCGAGCTTACCCCCAAATCCAACAACACCCCATCCACACTATTGGCGGGCAGATGTGTGGCCAGCGTGGTGAAACTGTCGTGCACCACCCGCACGCGAACATCCGCTGCCGCCAATTCATGCGCCACGGCAATGGCGCGCGGGTCTTTGTCAAACACCCACAAACGACCGCGTTCAGACAACCGAGACAAAATCAAGCGACTGTGCCCGCCACGACCAAATGTGCCATCAACATAAACACCGTCAGCATGAACACTCAAGGCATCAACCGCTTCATGCAGCATGACTGTAATGTGCGCACTCAAAACGAGAATCCTTTGATTTCATCAGGCATGTCGCCCGCCATGGTTTGAGCCTCTTGCTCGGCATGCGCCTGCGCATCCCACAACTCAAAATGCGTGCCAATTCCCATCAAAACCACGTCTCTTTTCAAACCTGCGGCTGTGCGCAATTCGGGTGCTATCAAAATTCGTCCTGTTCCATCCCACTCAACATCTGTTGCATTACCAATCAGCAAACGTTGCCACGAGCGCGCCGACATGGGCCAGCCCATGATTTCTTGGCGCATTTCCAGCCAAACCGTGCGCGGCAGCAACAGCAAACAGCCGTGCGGGTGACGGGTCAATGTCATTTGACCCTCACTTTGCACGGCCAATGCGTCGCGATACTTGGTCGGAACCAACATTCGACCTTTCGCATCCAACGTTAGCGCGGATATGCCTTGATACATGGATAGACCTTTTTGCGTTTTTGCCACACGCTCCAAAAAACACTTTTAGCGTCATAAAATGCACTTTATGGCACTTTTTACCACTTTACCGACCGAATCGACCCAAGTCAAGCAGAAACACTGATTTTCTTTTTAAAGACAAATACTTAGCGCATCATTGCAAACCCAATTCGCTTAAATAAATCCTTTAAAATCAAACCACTGCCCCATAACTTGAAAGTAGCAAATGAACTCACACCTCAATGCGGACGATTGGATTCATAACCACACCCATTTCGTTTACGTTAAAATACCCAAATGACAACATCTACCCCTCCCAAACTCCCCACGCCGCTCAATTTAGTCGGCCAATTCCTCATTGCCATGCCCAATCAACAGGGTGACGCGTTTGAACGCACCGTCATTTACATTTGTGAACACAACGACAAAGGCGCACTTGGCTTAGTCGTCAACCGCACCGCCGATGTGACGCTGTCGGATGTTTTGACCAAACTGGCTGTGGTGGACGAAATGTCGATTCAATACGTACCACACGCCACTGAGAGCGTGCTGATGGGCGGCCCCGTTCAAACCGAGCGCGGTTTTGTGCTGCACACCCCGTTTCACCAATATGCTGCAACGATTCAAATCAACGACAACCTTGGCCTCACCAGTTCGCGCGATATTTTAGAGGACGTGGCGCGTGGTCAAGGCCCAGAACACATGTTGCTGGCACTGGGTTACGCAGGCTGGGGCGCGGGTCAATTGGAAGACGAAATTAGCCGCAACGCGTGGCTGACGGTTGAGGCGAGCGAACATGTTTTGTTCGAAACGCTACCACGTGAGCGTTACCAGCAAGCCATGCGTTTGCTTGGGATTGATGCGGCCATGCTGTCTGAACAAACAGGGCACGCTTAATGATTCAAACGGTTTTGGGGGTTGATTACGGTCTCAAACGCGTCGGCGTGGCCATCGGCAACACCTTAACACGCCACGCAGAGCCGTTGACCATCATCATGCGCAGCAACGACGAGCAGGTTTTGCAACAGATTGCGACCCTCATCCGCGAATGGCAAGTTCAAGCGATTGCCATCGGCATTCCGCGCCAGCCCGACGACACACCGCACGCCATGACGAGCGCGTGCGCGCAATTTGCCGAGCAATTGCGCCAACGCTTTGGCTTACCCGTTCACCCAACCGACGAGCGGTATTCATCGGCTGTTTTGCCCCAGCGACACAAACGCCGCGCCAATGGGCAAATTCGCGCCACCGCGCAAGACGATGCCGCTGCAGCGGTGATTTTGCAACAACATTTAGACCAAGCCCATGACTGAATTTTCCACCCCCACCTCGCGCATTCCCGACGCGGAGCATTTATACGCACAACTGCGCACGCAACTGCGCGAGCACCTCGCCCAATGCGCCACCCCGCCGCTCTTCATCGGCATTCACCGCGGTGGCGCGTGGCTGGCCGCGCGGTTGCACGCTGATTTACAGCTGAGCGAGCCGCTGGGCACGATTGACATTTCGTTTTATCGCGACGATTTTGCCCGTGTGGGCATCCGCGCCAATGTCAAAACCACCGACGTGCCTGTGAATTTGGACGGCCGCGCGGTGATTTTGTGCGACGATATTTTGAACTCTGGGCGCAGCGTGCGTGCCGCGCTCAACGAGTTGTTTGACTTTGGCCGCCCTGCGCGGATTGGCTTGGCGGTTTTATTTGACCGTGGCGGGCGCGAACTGCCGCTCGCGGCGCAGTTTGTTGGCGGCGTGAGCGAATTTGACGCGGCTTATAAATTAATTTTGGAACGCGATAGCAGCAACCGCTTTTGCTTTCGCGTGCCGCTGCGCCAACCGCTGGGAGCCGCCTCATGAGCGCAGATTACACCCCACCCGCCGTGCCTTGGGCCAACTTGCGCAACGCGCGTAACCCGCAAATGAGCAGCGATGGTCGCTTGCAGCATTTGCTCACGCTTGAGGGCTTATCGCGCGACATGCTCACGCACATCCTCAACACCGCCGAGTCGTTTTTGTCGCTCAACAACCATGACGTGAAAAAAGTCCCGCTGCTGCGCGGCAAGTCGGTGTTCAACATTTTTTTTGAAAACTCAACCCGCACGCGCACCACGTTTGAAATCGCCGCCAAACGCCTGTCGGCCGACGTGGTGAACCTCAACATCGAAGCCTCCAGCACCAGCAAAGGCGAAACGCTGCTCGACACGATGGACAACTTGGCCGCCATGCACGCCGACATGTTTGTGGTGCGCCACAACCAATCGGGCGCACCGTATTTGATGGCCGAACACCTAAACCGCATCGGCAAAACCGACATTCACATCGTCAACGCAGGCGACGGCCAACACGCGCACCCGACGCAAGGCCTGCTCGACATGTACACGATTCGCCACTACAAAAAAGACTTCACGCAACTGCGCGTGGCGATTGTCGGCGACATTTTGCACTCGCGCGTCGCGCGTTCCGACATTCACGCGCTCACCACGCTGGGCGTGCCCGAAGTGCGGGTGATTGGCCCGCAAACCCTGTTGCCCAGCGGCTTGGCGCAAATGGGGGCGCATGTGTATCACGACATGAACCAAGGCTTAAAAGACGTGGACGTCATCATCATGCTGCGCCTGCAAAAAGAGCGGATGCACGGCGCACTGCTGCCGTCTGAAGCCGAATACTTCACAACCTACGGCTTAACGCCCGAAAAACTCGCACTGGCCGCGCCCGATGCGATTGTCATGCACCCCGGCCCGATTAATCGCGGGGTTGAAATATCATCCGAAGTCGCCGACGGCGGCCAAGCCGTGATTTTGCCGCAAGTGAGCTTTGGCATAGCCGTGCGCATGGCCGTGATGGCGATTTTGGCGGGCGGTCACGCAGGTTAATTTCGTCATTGCGACCCCGAGCCGCAATCTCCCAGCCAAGGAGATGCCGCACACGAAAAACTCGCTAAGCGCGGCATGACGCCCATTTTGACATCCCGTCATTCCCGCACGGGTTTAGCGGGAATCCAGTCAAACGCACCGCATTTGTTGGGTCTTTGCAAGTCAATGGCCGCTGGATTCCCGCCAAAAGCACGCGGGAATGACGAACTTTTTAACCACTGGATTACGCACCATGAACCACAACCTCCTCATCCGCAACGCGCGCCTCGTGCACGCCAGCCACACCGATGCGCAGTGCAGCGACATTTACATCCGCAACGGCGTGATTGCTGGGCTGAACGCCGCGCCTGCCGACTTTGCCGCGCCGCAAATTATCGATGCGCAACAGCAGTTGGTGAGTTTCGCGCTGGCCGACTTGGCGACGCGTTTGCAAGAAAAAGGCGGCAATCAACGCGACATGACCCGCGCCACTTTGGCCGCAGCGGTGGCGGGCGGCGTGGCGCATGTGGCGGTTTTGCCCGACAGTGCGCCGATTTTGGACGAGCCGAATTTGATCGAGTTGCTCACCAACAAAAGCCGCGCCATGGGCTTGGCGCGGGTTCACCCGATTGGCGCGTTGACCAACGGTTTGGCGGGCGAGCAATTGGCCGAAATGCTGACGCTGCGCGACAACGGCTGCGTGGCGTTTAGCCAAGCCGATGTGCCGCTCAAAAGCACGCAGGTGCTCAACCGCGCGTTGGCGTATGCGGCCAGTTTTGACCTGCCCGTTTGGTTGCGAGCGCAAGACGCGAGTTTGGGCGGCGGCGTGGTCGGCGCGGGTGCGTATGCGTCGCGTTTGGGCTTGGCGGGCATGTCGGTCGCGGCCGAGGCGATTGCGCTGCATACGTTGTTTGAGTTGTTGCGCAGCATGGGCGCGAGTGCGCCGCGCGTGCACATTTGCCGCATTTCGTCGGCCCGCGCGGTCGAACTCATCCGCGCCGCCAAAGCCGAGCGGCTGCGCATCACCTGCGATGTCAACATGCACCATTTGCATTTGGTCGATACCGACATGGGTTATTTTGACAGCCAGTTCGTGTTCAACCCGCCGCTGCGCAGCAGTTCAGACCGCGCCGCTTTGCGCAGCGCAGTGCTCGACGGCACGATTGACGCGGTGGTGTCTGACCATGTGGCGGTGGATGTCGACGCGAAGCAGCTGCCCGTCGGTGCAGCGCAAGCAGGCTCGGTTGGCGTGCAGTGGCTGCTGAGTTTATTGGTTTTGCTCGCCCACGAAACCCACACCGACATTGCGCTCGCCCTCGCGCCCGCCGTGAGCCGCGCCTACGCGATTTTGGGCTTGCCTGTGCCCGAGTGGCGCGACGGCGCCCGCGCTGACTTGGTGATTTTCAACCCCGACGTGCATCAAACCTTGTCGGCCAGCCGCGTCGGTGCGCACCTGAACACGCCATATTTGGGCTACGAGTTGCCCGCCGAAGTCTCGGCCACGTTGATTAACGGGCAGATTGTTTATGCGCAGGCTTGAATTATTCGCCAACGTCCCCACATGCACCTCATCTGTTAACCTTATTGTTTGTAAAACGCCATGTCAAAAAAAGATTTTTACACCATTTTAGATGTCGCCCGCAACGCGGACGATGCCGAAATCAAAAAAGCCTACCGCAAGTTGGCCATGAAATACCACCCCGACCGCAACCAAGGCGACGCAACGGCGGAAGCCAAGTTCAAAGAAGTCAAAGAAGCCTACGAAATGCTGTCTGACCCACAAAAACGCGCCGCATACGACCAATACGGCCACGCAGGCGTTGACCCGAACGGCATGGGCGGCATGGGTGGCGGCCATCCATTTGGCGACGCGTTTGGCGATATTTTCGGGGACATTTTTGGCGGCCAACGCGGTGGGCGCGGCGGCCCGCAAGTTTATCGCGGCTCAGACTTACGCTACACACTCGAAATCAGCCTAGAAGACGCGGCGCACGGCAAAGTCACGCAAATTCGCGTGCCATCATGGGACAACTGCGACCCGTGCCACGGCACAGGCGCACAAGCGGGCAGCACGCCCGAAACCTGCCCAACCTGCAACGGCCAAGGCCAAGTGCGCATGTCGCAAGGCTTTTTTTCAGTCCAACAAACCTGCCCAACCTGCCACGGCACAGGCAAGCACATTCCCAACCCCTGCAAAGTCTGCGGCGGGCAAGGCAAAATCAAAACCAACAAAACCCTTGAAGTCAACATTCCCGCAGGGATTGAAGACGGCATGCGCATTCGCAACGCAGGCAAAGGCGAACCGGGAGTCAACGGCGGCCCAGCGGGTGATTTATTCGTCGAAATTCACATCAAAGCGCACAAAGTGTTTGAGCGCGAAGGGATTGATTTGCACTGCACCGTGCCGCTGTCGTTCACCAAAGCCGCATTGGGCGGCGAAATTGAAGTGCCGACCTTGCACGGTGGCGCAAAGATGAGCATTCCCGAAGGCACACAAACAGGCCAGCAATTCCGCCTGCGCGGCAAAGGCATGCCACACGTGCGCTCCGCCTCAACCGTTGGCGACCTTTACGTCCACGTCACCATCGAAACCCCCGTCAAACTCACAGCTGAGCAAAAAGAATTACTCGAACAATTCGACGCCAGCCTCAAAGAAAACCGCGACAAACACAACCCGCAAAGCAAAGGCTGGTTGGATAAGGTTAAAGAGTTTTTCAATTGATGTAAAAACGCCGTCGGATGACGGCGTTTTTTATGTTTTCGTCAATTGCTTTGACTTTGGGCGAGTGGGTAAAAAGGTGACCTGCCAGCGCGACTTTGTGCGTGTTTTCTACACCTTCACACCCTCTTTATGCCAGAACACATAACGGGTGGTTTGTAAGCCTCACAAAGGAGCAATCATGAACAACACACAACTCATTTTGCAACACCACATCAAAAACTGCTCAGCCTCAATCTCGGGCTGGGTACATGGCTCGAACTCATTGAGCATGAACCGCACAAAATCCATCAACAAACCCACTCAATTTTAGGGCCAGTTCACCGTGAAATCGCCCAAGTGCTCACAGAGCAAGGACACATATTGAATAAACTGTAGTTCAACACATTTGGCGGATTGCTGTACAAACCTGCCAAATGTGTTTGGACTTCACGAGTCGCGTAGGGCGGGTGCCCCAGCCCGCGTCTATGATGCGCTCATCTAATAGCAACTTCGATTGCCCATGCACGCGGGTTCGGGACACCTGC
>JBOFII010000050.1:0-35068 GCA_051650085.1 Formosimonas sp. | reverse complement strand
GGGCGACTTGGGTCTTGAATGCTGCGCTGTGGTTGCGACGGGGTCTACGATTCATGGTGATGCTCCTTTTGCCATTTAAGTCGGCAGTTGGGCGAGTTTATCACTTATCGGGTGTGTTTGATTTTGTTGGACCACCTCTTTGGTATTGTTGCGTGCGTTTAAAAAAATGATACCGACTTGAATGTTTTATATAATATCAGTATAATCAAAAGGCATGTTTTTAGTTAATTTGATTATTTTTATGTATCTTATTAGTATTTAAATTACTTGGGCGGCATTAAATTGTTAAATTTTAACAGGGAGTAAGTTTTGAGTAATTGTATTGTAAAAATGGTTGAAAAATTTTGGGGGTTTGATTTTTCATTTAATAAAAAAGGTTCAAAAACGTTGTTGTGGCTGGCTCTTTCTGTTTTGGCGTTATTGTCAGAATTGTTGTTTCATAATAATTTACGGGCTTTGCCCGAAGCATTTCACGCGCAATATGTAACAGTTTTTTATAATGTTAAATCAGTTTTTATCGGAGACTTGCCTGAAAACATTGGTTTTTTATTAGTTGCGGCGGCGGTGGGACGGACTGTTTTCAGCGCATCTGTAGGCATACTAGATTTGATTTTTTATAAAAAAATCACAGGACGTAATTTTAATTATGAGGCAATGGTCACTATGGCAATTGTCAACTTGATATTTCTTCTAACTGTCATATTTGCCGTCATGAACCCTCTTGTTTTAAATTATTTGGGCTATTACTCAAAACTTATTGAAAAAATCCCAACGCTAATTAATTTAAATGGAGTTGTTGCATTGTTGTTGGCTTGCCTTCTTGGCGATTTTTGTTTTTACTGGTCGCATCGCTGGTGTCATAAAATTCGTTTTTTCTGGGCGTTAGGCCATGTTAATCATCATCGAACTCAAAACTTAACACAATTAACTCAAGCAGTGGACCCACAGTCTCTATTGTTAGATACAGCAGGCGGTAAGGTTTTTGTGTTGTTGCTATTGCCTTTGGTAACAAAATTATTTTCTCTTGATGTGGTAAGCAGTGGTTGGGCTTTGTTGGTTATTATTGTTTTTGATGCTTGGACAGACCCATCGCATTCTGTTGTTTTATATTACGCAGAAAAGAAGATAAAACTGTTGGGGCTATTCAGATTGTTTTTGGTAACTCCTGCTGTTCACTACACTCACCACTCAAGGGAGGAAAAACATAATGTGTCTGATGGTTGTAATTTTGCAGCACGATTTACTTTGTGGGACAGGCTTTTTGGAACGTATATTGAGCCGCCAACTATTCCACCTGAAACAGGTTTGTTTCACGAGGAGTCTGATTATTGTTTGAACCCTGTAAGATTTGTTTTGCATCCATATGCCAAAATGTTTGTCGAGTTAAAGTCTAATAAAGTAAGGTATTGGCCTGCTATATTATTTGGCTCGACCTCCTATGAACCACCCAACTCTTCGGGGTTGCATTATTGATAATTAATGTAAGTTTTGTGCCGTTGTGAGGCGGCACAAAAAGCTTTATTTTTATGGGAGGTTTTTATGGATTTATATGATGTTTCAATTTCAGTTTTTATTCGATATTTGGATAGGGTGAATTGCACCTTACAAAAGGTAGCAGAGTGTGTGTTAAAAGAAAAAAAAACGAGGAGGTGTTGTTAAAAACTGCTTTGAGAAAAGATATGCTTCCCTTTGGAATGCAAGTTTTGATTGGAGCTGATTTTGCATTGAGGGCAATAAAGCCTTTATTAAACAAAAAAAATGTTGTTGAAGATATGCCTATAAATACGCTTGAACAATTACAGTTGAGGGTGCAGAATCGTATTGAAATTTTGAATAGCATTTCTCGAAAAGATGTTGATGCTTTGGCGACTTTAAAAATAACCAATGAAGCAGGAGATGTTGTTTTTAAAGCGGCTGGTTCAATATTTATTACGCAATATGCAATACCTAATTTTTTTTCCATCTTAGTATCGCGCATGCAATTTTGCGATGTGAGGGTTACCCAGTTGGCAAGGGTGATTTTGACGGTATTCATGAATATCAAAATGGTTTTAGTTTTTTAGGTGAATAATAATGATTGAGTTTTTTACAGCGGCAACACCCAATGGCTTTAAAGTGGCGATAGCATTAGAAGAGTTGGGGTTGAAATACTCCACTCTTTTTTTGAACCTTAAAGAGTTAGAACAAAAAAAGATTGGTATTTGAAAATCAATCCCAATGGTAGGATTCCCGCCATTATAGATAAAGGTAATAATGACTTTATCGTCTTTGAGTCGGGTGCAATTATGATGTATTTGGCTGATAAAGTTGGGAGTGGTTTGTTGCCTAAAACTTTTAATGAACGTAGTAATGTTACTCAATGGTTGATGTTTCAAATGGGCGGTTTAGGTCCAATGATGGGGCAAGCGAATGTATTTCAGCATTATTTTCCTGAAAAGATTGATGCCGTCATTGTTCGCTATTTAGATGAGTCTAAAAGGTTGTTAATGGTGCTTGATAAGCATCTTGAGCATAATGAATATCTTGCGGGAAGTTACAGTATTGCTGATATTGCTAATTTTTGTTGGGCGAGAGAGTATGCGTGGACAGGGATAAGTTTAGAAGATTGTCCCAATTTATTGAGATGGATAGATTCAATATCACAAAGACCTGCTGTTCAGTTAGGGTTAAAAGTTAAGCCCAAAGACTTTAGCGCAGAGGAAAAACAAAATATTGGAAGGGGTATGTTGAATGCTTAATTTTGAATCGGCGATGTTCCAGTTCACGATAAATTTTGTCATTGCGGCCTTGAGCCGCAATCTCCTGTTGCGAGGAGATGCCGCGTCGAGCGCGGCATGACGACGGTTTTCAATAGTCAACCGAAACACAGCCTTTAACTTTTGAGGGGGTTGTATGAAGCACAATATGGGTTTAATCGCAGCATCCATCAGCGTTTTGGGTTTGTGGGCGTGCAGCGGTGGTGACAAGCCTGCCGCCAGCGCGGCGGCAAGCGGCACAAACGTGATTAAAATCGCCAGTGTCGGCCCGTTGTCGGGCGGCTCGGCGGCGGTGGCCAAAGACTACCGCGATGGCGCACAGTTGGCGGTTGATGAGGTCAATGCCGCAGGCGGGATTGAGATTAACGGCCAAAAGCGCATGGTTGAATTGGTCTCAGAAGACGATGCGGGTGACCCCAAACAAGGCGCGACCGTGGCGCAAAAAATCGTCGATGCCAAAGACATTTCGGCCGTGGTCGGCCACTACAACTCAGGCGTGATGATTGTCACCCAGCCGATTTTTGCCAAAGCCAGCTTGATTGCGCTCACCGTCACCACCAATCCCGACGTGACCGCCAAAGCGATTAAAAACGACGCGGGCGACACCACGATTTTCCGCGTGGTCGCGCCCGACACCAAACAAGGGCCTGCGTTGGCGGTTTATGCACAAAAACAAGGCTACAAAAAAATCGCCATCATTGATGACGCCACCGCCTACGGCAAAGGCGTGGCCGACCAAGTGAGCAAAAAAGCCAAAGAACTCGGCATGGAGATTGTGTTTCACGATTCGGCCACCAACACCACCACCGACTTTAAAGGCATTTTGACCAAAATCAAAGCCGAGGGTGCAGATGCAATTATGTGGGGCGGGTTGGACGACACCGCCGCGGTGTTGACCAAACAAGCGCGTGAACTGGGTATTCAATCGGCCTTGCTCATGGCCGACGGCGTGTGCATTGACAACTTTATGAAAATCACGGGTGCGGCAGGCGAGGGCACGGTATGCTCACTCACAGCCTTGCCGCTTAACGAAATGGCTGAGGGCGCGGCGTTTAAAGCCAAGTTTGAAAAACGCTTTGCAGGGCAAAAAGTCCAAGGCTATGCGCCGTATGGCTACGACTCGGTGCTGACGATTGTCGATGCGATTAAAAAAGCCCAATCGGCCGACCCGCACAAAGTCGCCGCTGCCATGAAAGGCATCAGCAGCAAAGTTTTGAGCGGCAATATGGCGTTTGACGACGCCACAGGCGAGCGCAAAGACGCAACTGTGACCATCGTGCAGCAAAAAGGGCAGGAATTTGTGACGGTGGACCAAATTAAATAGTTAAAAAACCTGAAAAACAGATAAAAAATGGAGTATTTTTCGTAGTGCTTAGATTAGACTGTAAAACCACTTGCCAAACCGCAAGTGGATTTATTTTTACACTGGAGACAACCATGATTGCAAAAAAATACAGCACATTGACGGTCGCAATAGCCGCCGCATTTGCTTTGACCGCCTGCACGGGCGGCGATAAAAAAGAAGCCCCCAAAGCCGAGGCGGCCAAAACCGAACCCGCTAAAGCCGCGCCGAGCGGCAATGTGATTAAAATCGCCAGCGTCAGCCCACTGTCGGGCGGCTCGGCCAATTCGGGCAAAGACAACCAAAGCGGCGCACTGCTCGCGGTTGAAGAAATCAACGCAGCAGGCGGCGTGGAAGTTGCAGGCAAAAAATACATGCTCGAATTGGTCTCTGAAGACGATGCGGCTGACCCCAAACAAGGCGCAACCGTGGCGCAAAAAGTCGCTGATGATAAAAGCATTTCTGGCGTGGTCGGTCACTACAACTCAGGCGTAACTATGGCTGCACAGCCGATTTATGCAGGTGCGCACTTGGTGGCCTTAACCCCATCGGCGACCAACCCTGATGTGACCGTCAAGGCCAAAAAAGCCGCCGACGGCACAACGTTAATGTATCGCATGGTCGCGCACGACGGCATGCAAGGGCCAGCCTTGGCCATGTACGCTAAGAAAAAAGGCTTGAAAAACATCGCCATCGTCGATGATGCGACGACCTACGGCAAAGGCATGGCCGACCAAGTTGAGAAAAAAGCCAAAGAATTGGGTATGACTGTTGCCTCACACGAATCGGCGACCGACAAAACCACCGATTTCAAAGCGATTTTGGCCAAAGTCAAAGCCAGTGGCGCGGATGCGGTGATGTGGGGCGGCTTGGATGACACCGCCGCCACTTTTGCCAAACAAGCGCGTGAGTTGGGCATCAAAGCCACGTTGCTCATGCCTGACGCGGTGTGCACCGACAACTACATCACCTTGGCGGGTGACGCGGCCAAAGGCACAATTTGCTCGGTCACAGGCGTGCCGTTGGAAGAAATGAAAGACGGCGCAGCATTCAAAGCACGTTTTGAAAAGCGTTTCACAGGGCAAAAAGTTCAAGGTTTTGCGCCATTTGCCTACGATGCGGTGCTGACCTTGGTTGAGGCGATTAAAAAAGCAGGCTCAACTGAGCCCGCCAAAGTCGCCGCGGCCATGAAAGGCATTAGTGCTACGGGCTTGTCGGGCGCAATTGCCTTTGACGACGCAACAGGTGAGCGCAAAGACACGATGATTACCATTCAGGAAGAGAAAGACAAAAAATGGGTGATTGTCGATAAAATCAAATAAAGCCACGAGCCGCGCTGAAAAGCGCGGTTTTTTTGCGCTAAAATTGCGCCATGAAAAAATATTTACTTTTGGCTTTGACTCTTTCGTTAAGCGCACAAGCGCAAACCAGCAACGACAACAATACGTGGGTGAGTGTGGCGGCGCAGACCTGCATCCAGCAAGCCCCGCGCAACTCAGCAGTACAAGCGTTAAACCTCAATGCGCGGCAGTTGCGCAACAATTGCACCTGCGTGGCGCGCGATATGCTGACGATTTTGCCTGCCAGTGAACGGCAAAACTTAATGCGCAGCATGCTAGCCCAGCGCAATTTACAGCAAGTGGGCGAACACATGATGAATAAATCCGAAGTGAAAAAAGCCGTGTTGGCGTGTAGCGCCATGGCGTGGTGGGATTAAAAAGCCCTGACGAATGTCAGGGCTTTTTTTAGCGGCGTTTTTTGCGGGGTTGAACCACGACAGCCTCAGCTGCGGCTTCGGCGGCTTCAACTGCAGGGCTGTTGGCCTCTTGCGCATCGTCGTTGGGTTTGAAGAAACCTTTAAACAACGAGCCGATGAAGCTGCCTTTGAAGTTTTCAATTCCATCAACCGTGTTGTCGGCCGATGGTGGGTTGTGCAACTTGGCTTGGCCGATGTGGTGTATGTTGAATGAGCCGCTGGTCTTGAGGCGGATGTTGTTGTCGCTGGGGGCGTCGCTTGACGGCTTGATGGTCAGGTCAAGGTCGGATTGCATGCGAATCACATGGCCGTTTTTGTCAAAACTCAAAATGCTAATTTGCTTGGCGTCGGGTGAAATCATTTCATTGAGTTTTTCTTGGGCTTTTTGGGCGTCGTTTGTCTGTGATTCGTGACTGGGCTGAATGATTTTGAAAATGTCTTTCATCAACCCTGTTGTGTCGAAAGAGGCATCTTGTGGGCGGCTATCGATTTGAATTTTGCGCACCACGTTGAGGTTTTTGTCTTCGCTATTTAAAGGCAGTTCGCTGAATGCGGCATCGGGCATTTTTTGATACATAGATGAGGTGTACTTTTGCAAGACATCCAACAGTTGTTTGCCTTTGTCGTTGGCGTTAAACGAGCTTAAGTCAAAGCGCGAGTATTTGCCTTCATTTTCGGGTTTGCTCACCAGCGCATCCAACGCGCTGGTATCGATTAAAAAGGCTTGGTTGTGCCCATCGTAAACCATTGGAAAAACAATGTTGGCTTGTAGGTTTTTGGCTTTGTATTGGTAGCGTGGCGTGAACTCGTAGAGCTTGTTGGGTTGATCCACCACGCCGTCAATGTCAAACGACAAGCGCCCTGCCAATCGGCTGATGAGAGCGTTGATTTCAGTCGGGGTAGACTGGTTCTGCACACTCACATGCGCCACGCGAGAGCTGCCGTTAAAGGCGTAGTTGGGTGTGTTGTAATATTGCTCAGAACCAAAAGCCACCGCGTCTTTGAGCGACATGTTTTGAATCGGATGGGTCGCACAAGCGGCGAGTAGGGCGGTGCTGAAGCAGATAAAGTAGCGTTGCATAAATCCTCCAATGTGTGTGGTTTACAATTGTAGCATTGCCACTCGCGTATAATGTTCAGATGATTATTTTAAGCACACTCAACGCCCGTTATTCGCACGCCTCGCTCGGCTTGCGCTACCTCATGGCCAACTTGGGCGAACATGCCGCGCACACGCGGATGGTCGAATTCACCATCAAAAGCAAAATGCAAGACATGCTCGACGACTTGCTGCGCGACTCACCGCGCATCATTGGCTTTGGGGTGTATATTTGGAATGTCAACGAAACGCTGGCCTTGATGCGTGAAATCAAAGCGATTGCGCCGCACACGATTTTGATTGTCGGCGGCCCTGAAGTCTCGTACGAAGTCGAGCTGCAAGCCATCACCCAACTGGCCGACTACGTGATTACAGGCTGGGGCGAGATTACTCTGCCGCGACTGTTAACCGCGCTGCTCAAGGGTCCCAAGCCCTTGATGAAAGTCCACACAGGTGTGCAAGCCAAGTTGGATGAGCTGAAAACGCCGTATCATTTGTACACCGACCAAGATTTATCCAACCGCAATATTTACGTTGAAGCTTCGCGCGGCTGCCCGTTTAAGTGCGAGTTTTGTTTGTCCAGCCTTGACAAAACCGCGTGGGCGTTTGAATTGGAGCCGTTTTTAAACGAAATGGAGCAGTTGTATCAGCGCGGTGCGCGTACTTTTAAGTTTGTCGACCGCACCTTTAACCTCAAGCCCGAAACAGGGCGGCGGATTTTGGATTTTTTTGCCGCCAAACTGAACGAGGCCGACCCGCTGTTTGCGCATTTTGAAGTCATTCCCGACCATTTGCCCGAATTGCTCAAAGACTCGATTGCCCAGTTTCCCGCAGGCAGTTTGCAGTTCGAGTTGGGGATTCAAACCCTCAACACCACGGTGCAAAAGCATATTTCGCGCAAAACCGACCTTGCCAAAGCCGAAGCCAACGTACGCTGGTTGCGCACGCACAGCAAAGCGCATTTGCACGTCGACTTAATCGCAGGCTTGCCGTCCGAAAACATGGCCAGTTTTGCCGCAGGGTTTGATCGTTTGTACGCGTGGAACGCGCATGAGATTCAGCTGGGCATTCTCAAACGCCTGCGCGGCACGCCGATTATTCGCCACACCGAAGCATTTGGCATGGTTTATTCGAGCGAGCCGCCGTACGAAATCATCAGCACCATCGACGTGAGCGAGGCCGAGTTGACTGCGTTCAAACACTTTGCCAAATACTGGGATGCCATCGCCAACTCAGGCCGTTTCACGCAAACCTTGCCGCTCATCATGGGCGACGGCAGCGAGTCTGCTTTTGCGCGGTTTCAAAGTTTGTCGGTGTACCTCAATGACGTGTGGCAGCGCAGCCACAGCATTTCGCTCGAAGCCTTGTTCACCGAAACCGCGCACTGGCTGTTGCAACGCAGCCCAGAGGCGCAATACCCGCTCATCACCGACGCGGTGGTCGCCGACTACATCAACAGCGGCGCACAAGGCAAGCTGCCGTGGATGAAACGCGGCTTAACCCCTGCTACCAAAAAGCCAACCGAGGGTAGTTTGTTTGCGCGGCAGGCCAGACATCAGAGTGCGCCATGAGACCATTGCCCGTTAAAATCATCGGTTCAGCTGTGGCCATGCCGCCTGCGGCTGCATCGGCATTGTTGGATGAGCGGCTGGGTTTGCCCAAAGGGACGGTTTTTAAAACAGGTGGCGTGGTTTCACGGCATATTGCGCCACTGGCTTTGCCTCAATCGGCCTTGGCGGCGCAAGCGGTGCTGGCGGCATTGCGTGATGCGGGTCTTGGTTTGCATCAAATGGATGCGCTGGTGGCCGCTTTTGGAGTGCCTGAACAGGCGATTCCGTGCAATGCGGTGTTGGTGGCGCGGGAATTGGGTTTGGCTGATGCGGGTGTGGCTACCTTTGATGTGAACGCAACCTGTTTGTCTTTTTTAGTGGGTTTGGACGCGCTGGCCGCGCAAATCGCGGTGCAACGTTTTAAAACCGTGGTGTTGGTGTCATGTGACTTGGCGTCACGTGGGATTGATTGGGCGCATTTAGAGTCGGCCAGTATTTTGGGTGATGGCGCCGCCGCCGTGGTGTTGCAATACGACGACACAGGGGCTTCGCAGATTTTGGCCACACATGTGGCGAGTTTTCCACAAGGCTGGGACGCCTGCCAAATCAAGGCAGGCGGCACAGCGGTCAATCCACGCACGTATGGCGATGACTTGACTGAGCAAGAATTTTTGTTTCAGATGGATGGTCGTGCCGTATTTAAGCTGGCCGCCGAGAAAGTCCCACAGGTTTTGGCACAATTTTGGCAGCGCTCAGGTTTGAGTATGGCTGATGTGGATTGGGTTGTACCGCATCAAGCCAGCCATTTGGGCTTGCAACACATGCGTAAATTGCTCAACGTGCCTGCCGAAAAAATCATTGATATTTACGCGACGCACGGTAATCAAGTCGCGGCGAGCCTGCCGTGTGCGTTGCATGCGGGCATAGCCGATCAACGCATCCAACGTGGCGACACGGTTTTGCTGGTGGGGACGGGTGCGGGGTTGACCGTGGGTTTGTTGGCGTTGAAATTTTAGGGGGCGTGGATGCAACGGCGAGCGTGGGTGACGGGGGCGACGGGCGGCTTGGGACGCGCTTTGGTGCAACGCTTGTGTCGTGATGGCTGGTGCGTTCGGGCGACGGGGCGCAATGCTGCTGTGGGTGCAGATTTGCGGGGCATGGGCGCGACGTTTGAGGCGATGGATTTAACAAGGTTGACCGTCGCCGATTGGATGGCGCGTTTGCACGCCGATGATGTGGTGTTTCATTGTGCGGCGTTGTCGTCGCCGTGGGGGGCGTCTGCTGATTTTCAGGTCATTAATGTGCGGGCGACGCATGTTTTGGCGCAGGCCGCATGGCAAGTCGGGGTGCGGCGGTTAATACATGTGTCCACGCCGAGTCTCTACGCGTGCACGCGGCATCAGTTGAATGTGCCTGAAACCGCGCCTTTGCCGCCACCGATGAATGAGTATGCCCGCAGCAAAGGCGAGGCGGAACAGGTTTTACACGGATGGGCGGCGCAAGGTTTGCCCGTAGTGATGCTGCGGCCAAGGGCGATTTTTGGTGAGCACGACACGGTGCTCATGCCGCGAATTTTGCGGGCGTACCGAGCAGGGAGGATGCCGTTGATTGCGGGTGGACGGGCGATTATTGACATTACGTATGTTGAAAATGTGGTGCATGCCTTGTGTTTGGCGGCCACGGTGCATCTGAATACTCAGAATTCCGCCATCTACAATATCAGCAATGGCGAGCCATTGGCGGTGCGCGAGATTTTGCGGCAGCTGTTTGCCGCATTGGCTTGGCCTATAAGGTTCAAAAATATACCGTGGTCGCTGATTTATCCCGTCTCGCATGGTTTGCAATTTATGGGGCGGCTGATTGGGCGTGAACCCGTGCTCACCCCTTATTCGGCTTGTGTTTTGGCGTTTAGCCAAACCTTGGACATTAGCCGTGCTCGGACACAACTCGGTTATGCGCCCACGGTGTCGATTGCGCAAGGTCTGGCGCGTTATGTGGCTTGGGCGCGGGTGCATGAGCCGTTGATTCGAGATGCGTATGTTGACCGTTGATTATTTGCGGGTGGGTTCGTGTTGCCATCCTGAATGGGTGACGCTGCAAGGCGGTGGTTGGCGCGCGGTGGACTTTCCTGCTTTAGCCGTGTTGATTCACCATCAAACGCGCGGTTATTTTTTGTTTGATACGGGCTATTCTGCGCGATTCAATCAAGTCACACAAGGTTTTCCTGAATGTGTTTATCGCTGGATAACCCCCGTTCAATGGTCTAAAAACGATGACATTGTGCATCAGCTGGCGCATCGCAACCTTGCCCCTGAGCAAATTTCGGGTATTTTCATCTCGCATTTTCATGCCGACCATGTGGCCGCGCTGAGCGATTTTCCGCGTGCTGCGTATTGGGCGCTGGCGGACAGTTATGCGGGTCTGGGCGATTTAGGAGCGTTTGCGGCTTTGCGGCGTGGTTTTTTGCCAAGCCTGTTGCCGCATGATTTTGCGCAACGCTATCAAACCATTGAGTCGTGGGCTGCTGCGGTGGCGTTGCCCGATAAAATGCGGCCGTTTGCAATGGGCTGGGATGTCTTTGGTGACGGCAGCGCGTATGCGGTGGCGTTACCAGGTCATGCACGTGGGCAAATGGGCTTATGGCTCAATGGGGTGGATGTGGGCGGTGATGTGTTTTTGGTGGCCGATGCCTGTTGGTCGAGCCGTGCGTATCAAGAGTTGCGTGCGCCATCGTGGTTGAGTTTTGTCGTGCATGACAGCCGTGTCGCGTATTTGCGCACTTTGAACCACATTCATCAATTGTCACAACACAATCCATCGGTGGTGATTATGCCGTCGCATTGCCAAACGATTGTGTCGCGTTATACAGGGGCGACTCGTGGCTAAGTGGCAAGCCGCTTGGGCGTTTGTGGTCGCATTTGTGCGCAGCCGTTGGGGCTATCGTTTTGCGTCGCGAGCGCAGCTGTTGCGCCATCAAGCCCGTGCGTTGGCCAAGCATCGGGCGCGTTGGTGGGCGCGGACGGATTTTTATCGGCCTTATGTGGCGCGGCCTGATGACGTGCCCATCATGGACAAAGCCCGCATGATGGCTCACTTTGATGCGCTCAACAGTGCGGGTCTGACCCATGATGCTTGTCTGGCATGGGCGCAGGCGGCGGAGGCGTCACGGGATTTTTCGGGGCATTTGAACGGCGTTGTGGTCGGCTTGTCGTCGGGGACGTCGGCGGTGCGCGGGCTTTTTTTGGTCAGTCCTCTTGAGCAGGCGCGTTGGGCGGGCAGTATTTTAGCGGCTTTACTGCCAAGGCCTTTGTGGCGGCGGCAAAAAATGGCCTTGTTTTTACGCGCCAATAGTGGTTTGTATGAGCAGTTGGGTAAGGGACGCTGGCTGCAGTTTGCTTTTTTTGACTTGAGTCGTCCGTTTGACGAGTTGTGTGCACAGCTCAAACAATTTCAACCGACGGTGTTGGTTGCGCCTGCGCAATGTTTGCAGTTGTTGGCCGATGCGCAGCCGTCGTTGGCGATTGCGCCACGGCAGGTGATTGCGGTGGCCGAAAGTTTGCCTGATGACGTGCGCGAACAGGTGCAAAAAACGTGGCACGTGACGGTTGATGAAATTTACCAAGCCACCGAAGGGTTTTTGGCGGTCTCTTGTGCGGCGCACCGTTTGCACTTGAATGAGGCCTTTGTGCGGTTTGAGTTTGAGGTTCTGGATGCGGCCAGCCGTCGCGTCGTGCCGATTATCACGGATTTTAGCCGTACCACTCAGCTCATGGTGCGCTATCGCTTGGACGATGTGTTGATGATGTCGGATGAGGACAACTGCCCATGTGGTCAAAAAAGCCGCATCATTGATAAAGTGGAAGGGCGTTGCGACGATGTATTGACGCTGCCCAGCGTGCGTGGCGGTTCGGTTGCGGTATTTCCTGATTTCATCAGCCGTGCGTTGTTGCAGGTGGCGGGGTTGATGGATTTTCGGGTGACGCAAACCTCGGCGCAACGGGTGGTGGTGCGGTACGTTGGTTCTGCGAGTACCGCTCAAGTTCAAGCGGCTTTGGCTGCGGTGTGGCACATGTGTGGGGTGGTTGTGGCGTGCGACATTCAATCTGTGGCGGCATTTGAGGTGAATTTAATGCACAAACGTCGCCGCATTGTGGGTTGCTCACCGCGTGTGGTGTGATGGGGCTTGTCCCATGCGTCGCAAAAATTGCTGTTGTCGTTGCAATAAGGTTCGATAGCTGATTGAGCGGTAGGGCACGCCATGTGCCAAAGCCGTGCGCTGCACAATTTTAGCCAGTGCAGGGTAGTGGCGGTGGTTGATGGTCGGAAACAGATGGTGGGTCAAGTGCAGGTTCAAGCCGCCCAGCCAGTAAGTTAAGCCTGTAGGACGCGGCTGCCAGTCCACTGCGGTATACAAACTGTGCGCCACCCATGTGTGTGGCATGCGTCCGTTGGCTGCGGGCAAAAAGAATTCAACGTCGGCCCAATGCGTGCCCAAAATCATCGCCACCACAAAAAAAGAAGCCACCAGTTGTGCGGCAAAATATATCGCCACGATGAACCCGCTGGACAGTTGCGGCAGGAGCAGCATTGGCAAACCCAGTGTCAACGCCATGTGCGTCAGTTTGCCGCAGATAAATATCAACCAGCCGCGCCAACCATCCAATACTTTTTCATGGGCAATGGGCGTTTGACCCAAACGGTCAGACCAATCGTAGACCCAATTGATGTAAGGCAAAGACAGAGCGGCAATCAGCGGCCAATACCCATGCTGAAAACGAAAGTGCGCATGATAGGGATGAAAGGGTGTTTGCCGCAGAAAAAAATTGGCTTCAATGTCTAAATCCAAACCCTCAACATTCGGATGCACATGGTGATAATGCACATGGCGCACCGTCCAATAATCGGGGTCAATGCCCAATGGCAGGGCAATCACGCGGTTGAGCCAACGATTGAGCGCGGGTGAGCGAAATACCGCACGATGCGCCGCGTCGTGCAATAAATTCATGGCCAGCAGCATGCTGCATAAGATAAAGCCGATGTACAGCATTGCAAAGCCGCTGGCTGTCGCGCTTGACAGTGCCGCGCCATACGAGGTGGCCGCACCACCTATCAGTAACGCCGCCTTGAGCCAAAACCAGCCATTGGCCCAACGGTGTTCGTGTTGTGTGCTGAAATAATCCGCAGCATTGCGCCGCAAGGCTTGGGTTAACGCATCGTCTTGGGCGTGCGCGTAGCGTAAATCAGAAGATTTCATGAGGATTTTATGAGGCGGTAAACGGTTTCTACGCTGTGGGCGAACAATATGCTGGACAACACATACAGCATGAGATGGGTTGCGTTCAATAATATACCCATTGACAATAACAGTGCGCTCAAAAGCCACAGCCCAATGCCCCATGTTTGCTCGTCCGACAGGGCGCCGATGGCAATGGTGCTCACGACCATCAGCGCAAACCACGCCACAGTCAGCCCAGTGGGCAAAGTGCCATCAAAAAACACATAGGCGATGACTGTTAAAAACAAAACAAAGCCTGCCCGTGCAATATAGGCATCGGGCAGAGGCAAACGGATGTTGCTTGAGCGCATTTGCCGTGCTTTAAAAAAGGGTTGATGGTTGGCCACCCATGGGTTGTGCGACAGCATGGGCGTGTGTGTGCCAAAGCGCAACGGCACATCGGCCACTTGGGTTTGAAATGTGCCGAATAAATAATCCCACAACAGCAAAGTACCACCAAAGTTTTTGTCGATATAAGGTTCGTCCATGCCGTGGTGCACGCGGTGGTGCAGCGGCGTGACTAAAAAGGCATCCAGCCAGCCAGAACGGCCCACCAAACCATTGTGGTTGTAAAATTGCACCGAGTAGTGAATTGATGAAACCACGACAAAAAGCTCAACAGGCAAACCGAGCACCGCCAAAATTGCCACAAATGGGAAGTTCGATAATGATGAATACCACGAGTTGCGAATGCCCAATGATAAGTTGAAGTGCTCACCCTGATGGTGCACCACGTGCACCGCCCACAGCAAGGGGATTTTGTGGTGCAGGCGGTGCATCCAATAAAAACACGCATCCCATGCCACAAAACCAAACAGCCATTGCAACCAACTAGGCCATACGGCCACCCAGTTCGTGCTCCAATGCGTCAAAATCGCCGCAAAAGCGAGTATTTCGGCCGTGCGAAAAAACCACAATACAATATGACCTGAGTTTAGATTGAACACCACGTCGCGCCAAGGCGCGGGCTCATGGCGGACTCGTGCGCGAAAGATGATTTCGGCAAAGGTGAGCAACAGCATCAGCAACAAAGGAGCGGCCAAATTGGGCAGATTCATGGCCGTGTCTTCATGAATCTATGCGACAGACACAGCGCGACCCCGCCCAGCACAAGCCCCGCCGAAACATCCAGCAGCAAATGGCGGCGCACCTGCATAATGGAGCACGCAATCAAACCCGCCCAAATCCAGCCCGCCAGCGCAAGGATGCCGCGCCGCGAGTGCGTATTGTGGCTGATGCCCCAAGCGGCGATGACTGTTAAGGCCGCATGTAGCGAGGGCAAACAGTTTTGTGACGTGTCATACTGCTTGAGCCATTCAAGCCCTATTGCCCCCCAGCCCACGTGAGCCATCGGTGTGGTGACGCGGGTGGGGTAACACACAAATATCACGGCGGCAATCAAACCCGCCCACTGCATGGCGCGGCTCAATATGGGTAAAAAGTCGGCGCGAATCAAAGCAAAAGCAGTGGGAATCAGGACAAAGAATGATAGATACCAGCCAATGGCGTTGGGGTTGAACGCAATGGCCGCATCCCAACGGGTTTCGCTCAAAAGAGTGGGGGTGAGCGGTGTAAGTTGGGCGAGACTATACAGCAGACCCACCACAGCCCAGCTGATAATCAAATGGCGCAATCGATGGAAAATGGGGGTGGGCATGAGTGAAAAAGATAAAAGGTTGGCAGGGTGTTGACGCACCCGCCAACCTTGTCATGTTAGCACACAGAAAAACCGCCGTTGCGGTCAAAACTTAAACGGCGTTGTCTGGGCTGTCCACATCATCGGCTTCATCATCCGCACCACCCACCGTCTCAACTACTTTTTGCACGCCGCTCAATGAGTCGCCGTCGTCCAAGCCAATGAGTGTGACGCCTTGCGCGTTGCGACCAATCGTGCGAATCTCGGCGATGCGCGTGCGCACGACGGTGCCGCCTGTGGTGATGAGCATGATTTGGTCATCTTCGTCGACAAGCTGGGCGGCGACTACTTTGCCGTTGCGCTCGGAGGTTTGGATGGCAATCATGCCTTTTGTGCCACGGCCGTGGCGGGTGTATTCGACAATCGAGGTGCGTTTGCCGTAGCCGTTTTCGGTGGCGGTGAGCACGAATTGCTCTTCGTTTTCGGCCACCAGCAGCGAAATGATGTTTTGACCTTCTTCTAAGTTCATGCCGCGCACGCCGCGCGCGCCGCGGCCCATGGGGCGCACGTCGTTTTCGTCAAAGCGCACGGCTTTGCCTGAGTCGGCAAACAGCATGACGTCGTGTGCGCCGTCGGTGATGGCCGCGCCAATGAGGAAGTCACCTTCATCCAAGGTGACGGCGATAATGCCTTTTTTGCGAATGTTAGAAAACTCGGACAACGGGGTTTTTTTGACCGTGCCCAAGCTGGTCGCCATAAACACGTATTTGTCGTCTTCAAACGCATTAATCGGCAACATGACGGTGATTTTTTCGTCAGGTTCAAGCGGCAACATGCGAATAATCGGCGTGCCACGCGAGGTGCGCGAGCCTTGCGGGACGGCGTAGACGCGCGTCCAGTACAAGCGGCCTTTGTTGGAAAAACTCAAAATCGTGTCGTGCGTGTTGGCGACGAACAGGTTTTCAATCCAATCTTCTTCACCTTTGGTCGCGGCGGCTTGCTTGCCGCGCCCGCCACGGCGTTGCGTGCGGTATTCGAGCAGCGGTTGCGACTTGATGTAGCCTGTGTGCGACAGCGTGACCACCATGTCTTGCGGGGTGATGAGGTCTTCGATGTCGATGTCTTCGGCGTTGTGTTCGATGAACGAGCGCCGCGCGTCACCAAAGTCGTT
This sequence comes from Formosimonas sp., assembly GCA_051650085.1. Lineage (GTDB taxonomy): Bacteria > Pseudomonadota > Gammaproteobacteria > Burkholderiales > Burkholderiaceae > Hydromonas. The sequence goes on along the minus strand of JBOFII010000050.1, from coordinate 18,483 downwards.
CATGATGGCGTTGAGTTCGGCGTTGATAATCGCGGTGACGCGCTCAGGGCGGCCTAAAATTTCGAGCAAATCGGCAATGTGCAGCATGATGTCGGTGTACTCTTGCACGATTTTGTCTTGCTCTAAGCCCGTCAAGCGTTGCAAACGCATTTGCAAAATCTCTTGCGCTTGAATGTCGGATAAACGGTATAAACCACTGCTTTGCAAGCCAAATTCAGGTAATAAACCTTCAGGGCGATACAAGGTCGCGCCGCCTTCGGTGCGGCTGAGCATGTCGCGCACAATCGCCGAGTCCCAGACTTGCGCCATGAGTTCAACTTTGGCTTGCGGCGGCGTGGCGGCGGCTTTGATGAGCGCGATGAAGTCGTCGATGTTGGCCAGCGCAACCGCCAAGCCTTCTAAAATATGCGCACGGTCGCGGGCTTTGCGCAGCTCAAAAATCGTGCGACGGGTGACCACTTCGCGGCGGTGTTCGAGGAAATACAACAGCATTTCGCGCAAATTGAGCAGGCGCGGCTGGCCGTTGACCAAGGCGACCATGTTCATGCCAAACGTGTCTTGTAATTGGGTGTGTTTGTATAGATTGTTGAGCACCACTTCAGGCACTTCGCCGCGCTTGAGTTCAATCACCACGCGCATCCCCATGCGGTCGGACTCGTCGCGCAGGTCAGAAATGCCTTCAAGACGCTTGTCATTGACCATTTCGGCAATGGTTTCAATCAGTTTGCGTTTGTTGACCTGATAGGGCAATTCGTCAATGATGATGGCTTGGCGATTGCCTTTGTCCATGTCTTCAAAATGCACTTTGCCACGCATGACCACGCGGCCACGTCCCGTGCGATAGCCTTGGCGCACACCAGCCACGCCATAAATCACGCCTGCTGTTGGAAAGTCTGGCGCGGGCACGAACTCAATGAGTTCATCCACTGTGGCTTCAGGGTTTTCGAGCAAATGCAAACAGGCTTTGGTGATTTCGGTTAGGTTGTGCGGTGGAATATTGGTCGCCATGCCGACCGCAATCCCTGTTGAACCATTGATGAGTAAATTAGGCAAGCGCGACGGCAAAACCTGCGGTTCACGCTCAGAGCCGTCGTAGTTCGGGCCAAAATCAACGGTTTCTTTGTCTAAATCTTCGAGTAATTGGTGGCCGATTTTGGCCATGCGCATTTCGGTATAACGCATTGCCGCTGGGCTGTCGCCATCGACCGAACCAAAGTTCCCTTGGCCATCGACCAGCGTGTAGCGCAGCGAGAAGTCCTGCGCCATGCGTACAATGGTGTCGTAAATCGCGGTGTCGCCGTGCGGGTGGTATTTACCCATCACGTCACCGACGATACGGGCTGACTTGCGGTAGGCGCGATTCCAGTCGTTGTTTTGTTCGTGCATCGAAAACAACACGCGACGATGCACGGGTTTTAAACCATCACGCACATCAGGCAAGGCTCGCCCCACAATCACGCTCATCGCGTAATCGAGGTACGAGTTTTTCATCTCATCTTCAAGCGAAATCGGCAGCACTTCTTTGGCAAAAAACGACATGGTGAACATCCTTATTAAGTAGCCAAACATTTTAGCATGTTGGCTTTTTTATTGTGGATTAAACGTCGTTTTCCCAAAAACAGAGGGTTGTCTATCCAAAGATATTGCGGTTTTTTCGCCAAACATGTGTTGTAAAATTGAAACAGTTTTTTGTTGCTCTGCGCCAATACGACAAACAGGTTGTTTTTTTTTTGCACTTATTTGAAGTCTTTGTGGCACAATGCCCTCGTACGGTGCTAATTTTTGAGGTGCTGTGCGCTTTTAATTGCACGGTAAACGTCAAATCGTTATAATTTGCTCTGTTAATACCTAAACGTTTTTCGCAGAACACTGCATATTTTCCAAAAAAAGAGGAGAAACATGAAAAATTTCGTAAAAGTAGCTACTTTAGCTGCAACATTGGCTCTCGCAGCTTGCCAAACCAATCCAAACACCAATGTATCACCCAAGCAAGACCCAGTGAAAAGCCGCAATGTAGCAGACACTGAAGGTCAAATTTGGAAAAGCGGTGACTACAGTGCAAGCAATGGCACTGACAAGTTGTGCTGGAATACAGGTTACTATCCTGACGGCAATCCTATTGCTGGCTGCGATGCAATGCCTAAGCCAGTTGTGGTTGACAAAAAACCAGACCCTATCAAACAAAATGACGTTAAGTTCAACTTTGACGCAGGTGCGTTGTTTGATTTTGATCAAGCCACTTTGCGCCCAGTCGGTCAACAAGTTTTGAGCGCATTGGCTTCAGCATTGAAATCAGTTTCTTTCGGCCGCTCAATTGTTGTGGGTCATACTGACTCTTTCGGTTCTGATGCTTACAACGATCGTTTGTCTGCTCGCCGTGCAGAAGCCGTTAAATCATTCTTGGTTAGCCAAGGTATTTCTGCAAACGCCATTCAAACTTCTGGCATGGGTAAACGCCAATTGTTGGTTCCTGCTGCTGCATGTAAAGGTAACCGCGCAGCGCAAATCGCTTGCCAACAACCTAACCGCCGCGTATCAGTTGGTTTGACAGATGTTGTTGTTCCTGCAAATCAAGTTGACAAATGGAACTCATTCTTGCGCTCAATTCCAGGCGTGCAAATCAAGTAATTGATTGGTTTGGTTCTTAAAAACCCTGCTTTTAAGCAGGGTTTTTTTCAATTTAAAAAGGAGTTTGGTATGAAGCATGCCAATGTGGCAGAGGCTGAAATTGATAAGTTTGCGCAACATGCAGCAGGCTGGTGGGATGCACAAGGGCCGTTGAAAACATTACATCAAGTGAATCCTGTCCGTTTGGCGTGGATTGAGCAATATGTGGCGTTGCACGGCCAAAAAATTGTGGATGTCGGTTGCGGTGGCGGGATTTTGTCGGAATCTTTGGCTCGTGCGGGCGCGCAAGTGGTAGGGGTTGATATGGCTGAGGACTCGATTGAGGTGGCGCGTTTGCATGCGCAGAGCGAGTCTTTGACTATTGATTATCGCGTGACCACTGCGGAGCAATTGGCTTTTGAGTTGCCCGCTTATTTTGATGTGGTCACCTGTATGGAAATGCTGGAGCATGTTCCAGACCCCGTTTCGGTGATTCGCAGTTGTGCGGATTTGGTGAAAACCGACGGTTTGGTGTTTTTTTCAACCCTTAATCGCCATCCAGCCGCGTTTGCCTTGGGTGTTGTGGCTGCAGAATACGTGCTCAATTGGATTCCCAAAGGGACGCATCAATACAAAAGCTTTATCAAACCCAGTGAATTGGCGCAACAGGCTCGTTTGGCAGGTTTGGAGGTGTTGGGTATGGCAGGCATTGGGTATGCGCCATGGCGCAATCGCGCACAGCCGTTTGTTTTGTCTGACGATTTACGTGTCAATTACATGTTGGTGACACGCAAATGTTGAACTATCGTTTTCCCATGCCGCCTAAAGCTGTTTTGTTTGATTTGGACGGGACTTTGGTGGATTCGGCGCCAGATTTGGCCGCAGCGGTCAATCACTTGCGTGCACGGCAGGGGCTGGCTGATTTGCCATTGGCTCAACTGCGTCCTTTTGCCTCGCATGGTGCGCGCGGTTTGATTGGTGCGGGGTTGGGGGTTAAGCCCGAACAAGCGGAATTTGCCGCTTTGCGCGACGCCTTTTTGAATCATTACGAAGCGCACGCTACAGACTTGACTTGTGTTTTTGACGGTGTAGAGCGGGTGTTGTCGCGATTAGAACAGTTGGGTGTGCCATGGGGTATCGTGACCAATAAGCATGCCCGTTTCACGCGCCCCGTTGTTGATGCGCTTGGTTTGGCACAGCGTGCCGCAGTTGTGGTTAGTGGGGACACAACGCCTCATGCCAAGCCGCATCCCGCGCCGATGCTGTATGCGGCTCATCAATTGGGTTTGTCGCCGACGCACCTCATTTATGTCGGAGATGATTCGCGCGATATTGAGGCTGCACGTGCCGCAGGGTATATGAGTGCTTTTGCGGCGGCCTATGGTTATTGTGCGCAGGATGAAGTGGCCGATTGGCGAGCCGACGCGGTTTTACAAACGCCTGATGATTTGTTGGCCTACTTTTAAATGTGGTACGCCACGCTGGTCATGACTTTGGCCATGCCTGCCATCAGCTGCTTGACAATGTTGGGCAGCTCAATCGCTCCCGCCGCTTGTGCGTGAGCCGCATGCGCCAGTTCGTCGTCGTGCATGTGTTGGACGATGGCGCGGGAGGTGCTGTCATTGTGTGGCAAAGCCTGTGCGCCTGTGAGGTGGCTTTGTAAGTGTGCGCCGACTTGGCGCTCTGTCTCGACCACAAAGCCTAAGCTAACCGCCTCACTGATTTGCCCTGCCAGCACGCCTAGTGCGAATGCGCCGCCATACCACAGGGGGTTAAGTCGGCTGGGGTGGCTGTTGAGCTCGCGCAGGCGCTGTGCCGTCCATGCCAAATGGTCTTTTTCTTCCTGTGCGGCTTCTTGTAGCATTGTTTTGATGTTGGGGTTTGTGCTGACTATTGCTTGCCCTTGATACAGGGCTTGAGCGCACACTTCTCCCACGTGATTGACGCGCATCAAACCTGCACTGTGTTTGGATTCTTCAATGCTGAGTGTGTCGTCCATGCCGCGAGGTGGGGGGCGATTGTGTTGGGGGGTGTTGTTTAGCGTGAACAGTATGTTGTGGCTGAAATCAATGCAATGATCGAGTGTTGTAAAAATGCGCATGTGCGTTCCAAGTGTTGTTTTTTTGCAAGTAGTTTCCACATTCCTGTGGTTTTTGTACACAATTCGTTGTGGTGTTGTTGGAGTGCACTATAATTCACTCCTCGACAGATGTTTCATCTGTTGAATTAATCACATATGAGACACAAACATTTAACCATAGGATAATCCCATGAGCAATCTCAAAAAACACATTATCGCAGTGGCCGTTTTGGCTTCTTTTGCAAGCGCAGCTCAAGCTGCTTCAAGCGTGACTTTGTATGGTCGTATTGATGTTGGTTACGAAAAATCATCTGGTAGTTTTTCTACGCAGTCCTCTGCCAAACGCTTGACGCAAAGCAGTGCGGGTGAGTTGCGCTTGGGTTTTAAAGGCAGTGAAGATTTGGGTAATGGCCTGTCTGCTACTTTCCAAATGGAAGGCCGTTTTGATGCAGATACAGGCGTGAAAAGTGTAAATCGTACATTTTTTGATCGTGAATCAACGGTTGGTTTGAAATACGCAACGGGCGCGTGGTCGCATCAAGTGCGTTTTGGTCGTTCAATCTCAGCGTTAGAACAAGGAATTTCTTTCGCTGATGTTGGTCGTCGCGCTTCGGCAGCAGATACTTATGCGTCGTTTGCTCGCCACAGCAATGGCTTGTTTGTTAACCATACTTATGGCGGCTTCTCTTTTGGTGGCGACATCACAACTCAAGGCGGCTACAATGATGGCGTTGGTGCGATTGGTAAAGTCAACAATCAAACCTTAGCGACCGAAAATGCGTCAGGTGAAAAAGTAGCCTATGGTGTGTTTGCCAAATACAAAGGCAATGGTTTGGAGGTTGGTGCAGCCTATCAAGCAGACAATGCGAATAAATTGACCAACTCTAGTTTGAAAAGCGATGGTCAAAAAGTAGATCGTGAGTGGGGTGTGTCTGCTGCTTATACCTATAAAATGTTGACTGCAGGTGCGGTTTATTCGGCAGGTAAAGGTGATGGCTCTAAGGTTGGTTTGGAATACAAAACACGTATTTACGGTGGTTTTGTGTCTGCAAAAGTAACGCCTAACGATAAAATCAATTTAGTGTATCGCCAAATCAAAACTCAAAATGACAACATCGCCACTGGCGTGACAGTTGACATGAACAAGTCAAAACGTTTTGGCATTGGCTATATTCATGACTTGAGTAAGCGCACATCGGTATATGCTGATTTTGCACATGTGAAATTCAACACATTAAGCAGTAAAACCCATAAAAACACTTGGGATATTGCGCTGCGCCATGCTTTTTAAGCAAATGAAATAGCAAAAAACGCGACAAAGAAGTCGCGTTTTTTGCGAGAGGCAAGTGCTTTTTTACAACAGTTTGTTGCTTTTATGCAACGCAATAAGAGCAAAGCGCAAAAAGCGCTGTACTCATGTACGGATTTTTGTTTAAATGAACACCGATACGGCAGGAATGAAAAAGCGCAAGCAACGCACTCTGCTCGATCATTTTAAATTAATCATGGGGATTTATATTATGAAAAAAAGTTTATTGGCCGCAGCAATTTTGGCTACAGTTTCAGGTGCAGCTTCTGCTGCTACGAGCGTGACTTTGTATGGTATCGTTGATGCTGGTTACACGACTGGTTCATCAGAAACACGTACGGGTACTTATTTGATGGGTGCTACGCCAGCGACAGTTGCGACAGTTGTAGGTGCTCATTCATCAGCAAGTACAGGTACAGTAACTCAGGAAGCTCCTGATGTGTTTTATTCAAGAGCCGCAGGCAGCCCAAGTAAGACTAAAACAAGCAACCATGTTAAACAACGCGATGGTTACAAAGACGACAGCCGTATCGGTGTTAAAGGCCAAGAAGATTTAGGCAATGGTTTGTCTGCGATTTTTGATGTGCAAATGCGCTTCGCGGTAGATGAGGGTTCTTGGAATAATAAACTTGGTCACTCTTATGTTGGTTTGAAAGGTTCTTTTGGTGAAGTAACGATTGGTCGCCGTGAGACTATCACTGATGACTTGTTTGGTTACTCTAGCAATGCCAAAGAGTTGGATCTTCAAGTGTCTGATACATGGGACAATAGCTTGTCATACCGTGGTTCATTTGGTGGCTTGACTGTTGGTGCTGACGTAACAACGGGTGAAAATGCAACGGGTTACACTGAGTTGTCTTCAGGTTACAAAGTTGTTGGTGGTCGTACACAACAGGTTTCTTTGGGTGCTGAGTACAGCTTTGGCGCGGGTGCGGTGGCTTTGGGTTATGACCACAGCGCAGCAGGTAAAAATGCATATGCTTTGGGTTTGAAGTACAAAGTCGGCCCAGTTGAAATGTTTGGTCGCGTTTCAAGATCAAAACAAAGTGTAAGCGATTTCCTCTTGAGTGGTTTGGGCGATAACATGGATAAGTCTATCCGTGCAACAGGTTTTGCTTTGGGCTTAAACTACAACATCACATCTAACGATGTGTTTGGTTTGTCTTATAGCCAACTCAATAAAAAATCTAATGAAACGCTTCACAGTTCTTTAGTTCGTACAAATTCTTTTGGCGAAACGGATGTTCAGGAAAAATCTCGTATGTTGAGTTTGGATTACATCCACAGCTTGAGCAAACGCACGTCTATCTATGCAGGTGTTTCGTTTGATCGCACTAAAACGTCATCAAGCTATGTTAACTACACAGGTGGTGTTGCTAACTTGACCTACATCTTGCCTTCTTACACAAGCAAGAAAACCACTGCTTACACAGTTGGTTTGAAACACTCATTCTAATCAGTCGATTAGTTGTTCAAAAAACCGAGGCACCGCCTCGGTTTTTTTGTGTTTTAGGTGACTAAGGCATTTAGTGTATGCTGATAAATATCTGCCAATACTTGCATGGATGCAATCTCCACCCGCTCATCAATCTGATGAATGGTTTTAGATACTGGGCCGAATTCAACCACTTGTGGGCAAATTTTGGCGATGAAGCGGCCGTCGGATGTGCCGCCTGTGGTGGACAGCTCTGGTGTTTGCCCTATGTGTTGTTGCACCGCGGTGCTGATGGCGTTGGAGAGATCGCCAGCGGGGGTGAGGAACGGTTCGCCGCCTAAAGTCCAGCGCAAGTCATACGTCAAGTTGTGTGCATCTAAAATCGCATGCACGCGTTGCTTGAGGCTTTCTGCGGTGCTGGCGGTGGCGTAGCGAAAGTTAAAATCGACCACCAACTCACCTGGAATAATATTGCTTGCGCCCGTGCCGCCATGGATGTTTGATACTTGCCATGAAGTAGGCGGGAAGTATTCGTTGCCGTTGTCCCATACTTCTTGAGTGAGTTGGGTGAGTGCGGGGGCGAACAGATGAATTGGGTTGCTGGCGCGGTGCGGATAGGCGATGTGGCCTTGTTTGCCTTTAACGGTGAGTTTGCCTGACAGCGTGCCGCGTCGGCCATTTTTCATCATGTCGCCAAACACTTCGTTGGAGGTGGGTTCGCCAACGATGCAATAGGTGAGTTTTTCGCCTCGTTGTTGCAGCAATTCAACCACTCTAACCGTGCCGTCGTGCGCAGGGCCTTCTTCGTCGCTGGTGATGAGCAGGGCGATTGAGTGGGTTGGGTTGGGGTTGTCGGCCAAAAAAGCTTCGATGGCGGTGACAAATGCCGCGATGGAGGTTTTCATGTCTGCCGCGCCTCGGCCATATAAATAGCCCTCTTTAACCGTTGGTTCAAATGGTGCGCTGCTCCATTGCTCAACGGGGCCTGTCGGCACAACGTCGGTATGTCCCGCGAAAACGAACAGCTTGGCATCCGCACCTGCCGTGCCGCGGCGCACCGCCCAAAGATTGGTGACCGAAAAATCAGCAGGGCCGTTGACAATGGTTTCGCACTCAAAGCCGAGCGGCTTTAAACGTTTGATGAGCAATTCTTGGCAGGTTTCATCGTTTGGCGTGACTGACGCCAAACGCAGCAGCTCACAGGTGAGGGCAAATGTGGGTGAATTCATAATAAACCTTGTAACAGTGATTCGTCGTGTCCGACGAAAATGAGGGTGTCGCGCACCACGACGGGGCGTTTGATGAGTGAGGGCTGAGCCTGCATGAGCGCAATCGCGTGGCTTGGGCTGGCTGCGGCAGCTTGTTGCTCGCTCGATAAGCCGCGCCATGTCGTGCCTTTTTTGTTGAGCAACTTGTCCAGAGGCACTTGCGTGAGCCATTGCTCTAAAGTTGCCACGTCAACGCTGCTTTTTTTGAAGTCGTGAAAGGTGTAGTCGATGCGGTGCTCATCCAGCCAGCGGCGGGTTTTTTGCACCGAACTGCAATTGGGAATGCCGTAAATGAAGGTCATAAGGTTCATATGAAAAGGTCAAAAGAGTTGTTATTGTACGCGAATATGCTATGATTCAGCCGATTCGCGGTGGCGCGAACATTGTTAAGGGAGTTTTACATGCACGTACAGTTTCAAAAACCATCGGCCGCATTTGTCGGCGCATCTTGGCTGGCTTTGTTGGTCGGCGCAGTCACTTATATGCTGGGTTTGTTCAATGCCACGATGGCGTTGAATGAAAAAGGCTACTATTTTACGATTTTGATGTACGGCTTATTCTCTGCCGTGTCGCTGCAAAAAAGTGTGCGCGATCGTGTGGAAGGCATTCCTGTTACCTCGATTTACTATGGGTTGGCGTGGTTTTCGTTGGCTTTGTCGATTGCTTTGCTGGCGGTGGGCTTATTCAACGCGACATTGTTGCCCAGTGAAAAAGGTTTTTATGGTTTGGCGTTTTTAATGAGTTTGTTTGGCGCTGTGGCGGTGCAAAAAAATATTCGAGACATTGCCGCATTTGAGCGCAATCAGCCCGTGGCAGATGGGGTTGAGTATCAGGATGCGATGCAGTAAATCGTTAAAAAGCTTGCCGTAGGCAAGCTTTTTTATGGGGACAAGGTTTTGAGTAGAGCCGCCAGCGCAATTAAAAATGACACAATCGTCATGCGCCGCAAGCGCTTTTGCAAAGCGGTAGCGTTGGTTTGAAAGTGCTGCAATTGGCTGTGCATTTGCTCGGTGAGCAGGCGGATGGACTCGGTGTTGTGCTCGCAGGCTGCGCTGACGCGAGCGAGCGGGTCGTCGATGTGGCTTAAGTCAACTGGCTCGCTGGGTTTGCGGTTTTTGAGCAATTCTTTGCTGGTTTTGACCAAGTCGGTGATGTGCGGCAAAGCGGCGAGGGCGGCGGTGAGCCATGCGAGTGCCATAGTGAGTCCTGTAAAAAATAGGCGTTTCTGACGAGCCCCGTCATTGCGGCTCTGAGCCGCAATCTCCTAACTTTAGGAGATGCCGCGTCGAGCGCGGCATGACGGAGCTTTCCAATAGCTAACGGGAACATAGCCAAAAACTTTAGGTTTTAAACCCCGCGCAACAACTCATTGATGCTGGTTTTGCTGCGGGTTTGTGCATCGACTTTTTTCACGATGACCGCGCAGTACAAGCTATACGAGCCGTCTTTTGAGGGCAAGTTGCCCGATACGACGACCGAGCCTGCGGGGATGCGGCCATAGGTGATTTCGCCAGTTTCGCGGTCGAGAATTTTGGTCGATTGGCCGATGTACACGCCCATAGAAATGACCGAGTTGTCCTCAACAATCACGCCTTCAACCACTTCAGAACGCGCACCGATGAAGCAGTTGTCACCAATGATGGTCGGATTGGCTTGCATCGGTTCGAGCACGCCGCCGATGCCAACCCCGCCTGATAAATGCACGTTTTTACCGATTTGGGCGCATGAGCCGACCGTGGCCCAGGTGTCAATCATGGCGCCTTCATCGACATACGCGCCGATGTTGACGTACGACGGCATGAGCACGACGTTTTTGGCGATGTATGAACCGCGGCGCACCATGGCGTTGGGCACAACGCGAAAGCCGCCGTTGATGAAGTCTTGTTCGCTGTAGTGGGCGAATTTGGACGGCACTTTGTCGTAAAACTGCGTGTAGCCACCCGCGCCCATGACGGCGTTTTCTTCAAGGCGAAATGACAGCAACACGGCTTTTTTCACCCACTGATTGACGTTCCATTCGCCTGCCGTGCCTTCGACTTTGTTGGCAACGCGCAGGCTGCCGTTGTCGAGTTGGCTGATGACGCTGGCGACCGCTTCGCGCACGTCAGCAGGGGCATTTTTGGGGGTGAATTCCGCGCGGTTGTCCCATGCGGCGTCGATGAATTGTTCGAGCTGGCTCATTGCTTGTCCTTGAGTTGGTTAAAGCGGCATTATAAACGCAAGCCAATGGCATTGCTGGGGTTGCTGTGGTTATAATGCGTTTTTTATAGGCGATAAAAATGATGAAAACAACAACATGGGCGCGTTGGGGGTTGGTTGAGGTGGCGGTCTTTTGGGGGCTGTCGTGGGTTGGTTATCGGGCGTTGCATCAGATGGGGATGAGCGGCATGGGCGCGGGTGTGGCCACCTCGATTGCTGCGGCACTTTTGGCGGCTTTTTTGGGTTATCGGGGGCTTGTGCAGGGGGCCTGGCGGGTTACGCCGTGGTGGATGTTGGCGTTGATGATGGGCGGTTCGGCCGTCAGTAGTTTGGCCTTTACGTGGGGTATGGTGCATGGCGAGGTGATGCGCGTGATGTTGTTGTTTTATCTGATGCCTGTTTGGTCGTGCATTGGGGCGCATTTTATTTTGCATGAACGTGCCAATTGGGCGGGTTGGCTGGGTGTGCTTTTGGGCTTGTTGGGCGCGGCGTTGATGCTGTATGACCCTGCGCTGGGTGCGCCGTGGCCTGCAACGCCTGCGGAGTGGGCGGGTTTGGCGGCGGGAATCGGTTCGGCAACGCTCAATGTGGTGTTGCGCAAAGCCCCGCCGATGACGCAGGATGTGCGGACGTTTTTTTTGTCGCTCGGCGGGGTGATTTTGGGGGTGTTGTGGTTGCCGTTTGAGGATGGCTCGCACCTGCCGCGTTTGGCGCAGGCGAGTTGGGCGTTGGGGTTGATTGCGTTGATGGGCGGTTTGCTGGTGTTGACCAGCCATTTGTATCAGTTTGGCATGGTCAATCTCAACACCCATCAGGCGGTGGTGATTATGCCGTTTGAGTTGGTGGTCGGTGCGGTGTCGAGTTGGCTTTTGGCGGGGGAGTTGATGACGTGGAATGCGTGGCTGGGCGGGGTGTTGATTTTGGCGGCGAGCGTGGTGTCCAGTTGGTGGGGCGAGCATTGAGCCAGCCCCACGTGGTTACACGCCTGTTTGCATTTGCGCGTAAGTATCCGCGCTGATGACTTCTTGGCCGAGCAGGCGGGCGACGGCGCTTTGTGCTTCAAGTGCCAAGGCTTGGCGAGATGAATAATCGGCGGCGACAATCGGGTGGCCAAAGCTGACGTGTGCCGACACGCCAAAACTGCTGGTTAAATCCCAAAAACTTTTCAGTAAACTGGTGTCGCCTGCATAGGCGGCCAGCGGCGTGTAGCGGCCGTTTTTTTTGTAGCTGATGCCGACGGGGTAAACCAGCATGTGATTGTCGATGGCGGGCTGAAATAAATTGCTTTTGAAGGGCAATAAATGTGTGCCATCGGTGGTTGTGCCTTCGGGGTATAGGCCAATCAGTTCGCCATTGCGGGCGGATGCAGTGATTTCGGCGTTGGTTTTGTTGATGCTGTGGCGGTTGCCGCGTTCGACATACAGCGTGCCTGCGCTGGTGACCAGTGTGCCTAAAACAGGCCATTTTTGGATGTCCGATTTGGCTAAAAAGCGAGCAGCCTGCACGGAGTTGCTGACAAAAATATCCATCCATGATGAGTGGTTGCTAACTTGCAAGCCTTTCATCGGTTTGTGTGGGGGCGGGTGATCGAGGACGAGTTTGACGCCGATGACGCCCAATAACATGCGCGACCAAATGCTGATGATGCGGGTACGTGCGCCCCAGTCGATAAAGCGAAAAACAACCAAGCCTACAAATAAGCCTAAAACAATATGCACGACAAGTACGCATAAGCGAGCAATTGCTGCTAAATGACCCAATAAACGCATAATATTCCTTATTTTTTTGAGGGTTGTGCCAACCATTCGTGGCCTTTGAGCATGAGATTCCAGTACAGCCATGGGAACAAGAATTTTTTCATGTACCAACCGCGCTTGCGAGGCGGGGTTGGGTCGTTGCCAAAGGTGGGTAAAAGTTTGCCGTCGTAACCAAACTCGGCCAAAATCAAGCGGCCGTGACCTGTGGGAATCGGGCAGGCGCTGTAGCCGTCATAAGCGGCGGGCAGGGTGCGATTGGCGCGTAAGGCCAATAAATTTTCGGCAACAATCACCACTTGTTTGCGGACTGCCGCTGCGGTTTTGGAGTTGGGGGCGCTCATGGTGTCGCCCACTGAAAAAATATTGCTGTAACGCACATGCTGCAAGGTGGCGTTATTGACTTCAACCCAGCCATCAGCATTGGCCAAGGGGCTGTTTGTAATGAATGCGTGTGGTTTTTGCGGCGGTACGACATGCAGCATGTCGAATTTTTTGGCAATGCGCTCAAGATTGCCGTCGGCATCTTTGTGCTCAAACCACGCGGTTTTATTCGGGCCGTCCACTTGCACCAAAGTTGAGCCAAAGTTGACTTGGGCGTTGTAGGCGGCCATTTGTGCGGCTAAATTGGGAATGAAGTCGGCGACACTGAACAGCACGCCGCCTGCGTTGTGAAATTCGATGGCGACTTTGTCCAGCACGCCTTGTTTTTGCCAATGTGCGGCGGATAAATACAAGGCTTTTTGCGGCGCACCCGCGCATTTGATGGGCACCATCGGTTGGGTGAACAGTGCCGTGCCGCCTTTGAGGTTTTGCACGCAATCCCACGTGTACGGCGCAAGGTCGGCGCGGTAGTTGGAGGTGACGCCGTTTTGCCCTAAAGTCTCGACCAGCCCAGGGATGCTGTCCCATAAGCACGCCAAGCCTGAGGCGAGCACCAATTGGTCGTAATGCACGAGCTCGCCATTGTCCAGCGTGACGGTGCTGGCTTCAGGCGCGAATGAAGCGGCGGCGGCTTTAATCCACTTGGCTTTGGCGGGCATGACCGCATGCATGTTGCGCACGGATTTGTCCACGTCAAACTCGCCCGCGCCGACCAGTGTCCATGCGGGTTGATAATAATGTACTTCGGACGGCTCGATGATGGCGATGTCCAGCTCACCTTGGCGTTTGAGCAAGCTGGCGGCCAGCGCAATTCCGCCTGAGCCGCCGCCGACAATCACGATGTCGTGGTGGCGTTGGGCAGATTTAAGTGTTTTTTTTTCAGCCGTACTGGTTTGCACCAAGCTTAAATCGGCAGGGTTGAGCAGACCCATGGCGATGGCGGCTTGATAAATGTTGGTCGAGCGCGTGCCTGTGCGGCAAAAGGCCAAGACGGGCTTGGGTGCGTCGGCAAGTGATTGCGCGAACTGCTCCACCAAGGCTTGGGTGACTTGGCTGGGAGAGAAAGGCAGCGGCACGTAGTGTAAACCAGCCGCTTGCGCAGCGGTTTGCATGGCGTCAGAAGTCGGTTGTTCGGGGCCGCCTTCAAAATCAGGACGGTTGTTGATGACGCTGCGATAGCCCGCTTGATGGATGGCGGTCAGGTCTTCAGGCGCGATTTGTGGGGCTGTGGCAAACAGCGGGTTGTGGGCGGTAATGGTTAAGCTCATGGGGGTGCTCCTTCAAGATGTGGCGTATTGTAAAGGCTTTTGTGCGCCAATGCCACGCTCGCGTTATAATCAACCCCTCTTTCATTTCTTTAAAGGATTCATCATGGCTCAAGTGTTATTGCGTGGTAACCCCGTTCAAACTTCTGGCGATTTGCCTGCGGTTGGCACATCCGCTCCCAATTTTAGTTTGCTCAACTCAAGTTTGCAAAAAGTCAGTTTGGCGGACTTAAAAGGCAAAAAAGTCGTGGTCAGCATTTTCCCATCAATTGACACGCCTACGTGCGCGACATCAACGCGTGTGTTCAACAAAGAAGCCGCGGGCATGGACGGCGTGACCGTGGTCACGGTTTCAGAAGACTTGCCGTTTGCTTTGGGTCGTTTTTGCGCGGCTGAAGGCATTGACAATGTGCACACTTTGTCGGCGTTTCGCACTTCTTTTGGCACAGATTACGGCGTTCAGTTGCAAGAAGGCCCTTTAGCGGGCTTGATGGCACGCGCAGTGGTGGTGATTGATGCGGCAGGTCAAGTCATTCACAATGAGTTGGTGGCCAATGTTTCAGATGAGCCTGATTACGCAGCTGCCTTAGCCGCTTTGGCGTAATCGTCGCAAAAATACCACCAAATCAATGGGTTAACGCAAATGGCGTTGACCCATTTGGCTTTGTGGCGTATGATAAGCAGTTCAATGCGATACGTTTAGGCGTATGGTTTGAAAAATCGTGTTTAATCAGTAACTTGCATGCGCGGGTGAAAAGTGTCGACCTTACAATCGACCGTGATTAAATGAATCAAGTTTCATTTTTGGATAAAAATAATGCCAACTATCAATCAATTGGTGCGTAAACCACGTACTGTTCTGCGCGAAGCGAGCAAAAGCCCAGCGTTGGAAAACTGCCCGCAAAAGCGCGGCGTTTGCACTCGTGTGTACACGACAACTCCTAAAAAACCGAACTCGGCGATGCGTAAAGTGGCCAAAGTTCGTTTGACCAATGGTTTCGAAGTGATTTCGTACATCGGTGGTGAAGGTCACAACTTGCAAGAACACAGCGTGGTTTTGATTCGCGGCGGTCGTGTTAAGGATTTGCCGGGTGTTCGTTACCATATCGTCCGTGGTTCGCTCGACTTGCAAGGTGTTAAAGACCGTAAGCAATCGCGCTCTAAATACGGTGCGAAGCGTCCTAAAGCGAAGTAATTCGTTTTTAAGTTGCAGTAAGAAATTTTTGATTAATAACACGGCAATCTTAGTTGAAAAGATGCCGAGTAAGTTTGGATGTCAGAGTCCAACTGAAGAAAGGAAGATGAGATGCCTCGTCGTCGTGAAGTCCCCAAGCGTGATATTTTGCCAGACCCAAAGTTTGGTAACGTTGAATTAGCTAAATTTATGAATGTGATTATGTTGTCGGGCAAAAAAGCCGTAGCAGAAGGTATTGCTTACGGTGCATTAGAGCAAATCGCAACTAAATCAGGTAAAGACCCATTGGAAGTATTTACCACTGCATTGAACAATGTGAAACCATTGGTCGAAGTGAAAAGCCGCCGTGTCGGTGGCGCCAACTACCAAGTGCCAGTAGAAGTTCGCCCCTCTCGTCGCATGGCTTTGTCTATGCGCTGGTTGCGCGAAGCCGCCAAAAAACGTGGTGAAAAAACCATGGCCTTGCGTTTGGCAGGTGAATTGATGGATGCGGCCGAAGGTCGTGGCGGTGCGATGAAAAAACGTGATGAAGTTCACCGCATGGCCGAAGCAAACAAAGCGTTCTCGCATTTCCGTTTCTAATAACGCTGCTTTGTTTTTACTTTTAAATTTTCCTCGGCAATCCCGAGGAAAATTTCTAACCAATTAATTGAAAGCAGTACAACCTACTGTTCTCAAAAGGAAATATTATGGCTCGTAAGACCCCTATTGAGCGCTATCGCAATATTGGTATTTCTGCGCACATTGACGCAGGTAAAACCACGACGACTGAGCGCGTATTGTTTTACACAGGCGTGAACCACAAAATCGGTGAAGTGCACGACGGTGCGGCAACGATGGATTGGATGGAGCAAGAGCAAGAGCGTGGTATCACGATTACTTCTGCTGCCACCACCGCGTTTTGGAGCGGTATGGGTAAAAACTACCCAGAGCATCGCATCAACATCATTGATACCCCAGGTCACGTGGATTTCACCATTGAAGTGGAACGTTCAATGCGTGTTTTGGACGGCGCATGCATGGTGTACTGTGCTGTGGGTGGCGTTCAACCACAATCTGAAACTGTATGGCGTCAAGCCAACAAGTATGCAGTGCCTCGCTTGGCATTTGTGAACAAAATGGATCGTACTGGCGCGAATTTCTTCAAAGTTGTTGAAGGCATGAAATTGCGTTTACGCGCTAACCCAGTACCGATTCAAATTCCAATCGGCGCGGAAGAAAACTTCCAAGGCGTGGTGGATTTGATCAAGATGAAAGCCATCATCTGGGACGAAGACAAAGGCGTGACCTTTGAATACGGCGACATCCCTGCAGACTTGCAAGCAACGGCGCAAGAGTGGCGTGAAAAAATGGTTGAATCAGCTGCTGAAGCCTCAGAAGAGTTGATGAACAAATACCTTGAAGAAGGTGACTTGACCGAAGCTGAAATCAAAAGCGCGTTGCGTATGCGCACGTTGTCATGCGAAATTCAACCCATGTTGTGCGGCTCTGCGTTCAAAAACAAAGGCGTACAAGCTATGTTGGACGCGGTTTTGGACTTCATGCCATCGCCATTGGACGTTAAAGCGATTGCAGGTGAAGACGAAGACGGTAACCCAGTCACGCGTAAAGCCGATGACAAAGAAAAATTCTCTGCTTTGGCATTTAAATTGATGACCGATCCATTCGTAGGTCAGTTGACCTTCGTTCGCGTGTATTCAGGCGTATTGAAAGCAGGCGAAACTGTTTTGAACGCGGTGAAAGACAAAAAAGAACGCGTGGGTCGTATCGTGCAAATGCACGCCAACTCACGTGAGCCAGTTGAAGAAGTTTTGGCAGGCGACATCGCTGCTTGTATCGGTTTGAAAGACGTGACCACGGGTGAAACCCTGTGCGCGTTGGACGCGCCGATTATCTTGGAACGTATGGTTTTCCCTGAGCCTGTGATTTCACAAGCCGTTGAGCCGAAAACCAAAGCCGACCAAGAAAAAATGGGCTTGGCCTTGAACCGTTTGGCGCAAGAAGATCCATCGTTCCGTGTGTCGACTGATGAAGAATCAGGCCAAACGATTATCGGCGGTATGGGTGAGTTGCACTTGGAAATTATCGTTGACCGCATGAAACGTGAGTTCAACGTTGAAGCCAACGTCGGTAAACCACAAGTGGCCTACCGCGAAACGATTCGTGACGTGGTTGAAAACGCTGAAGCCAAGTTCGTGAAACAATCAGGTGGTCGTGGTCAATACGGTCACGTGGTTCTGAAACTCGAACCCGTTGAACCAGGCGTGGGTTACTCGTTTGTTGATGAAATCAAAGGCGGTACAGTGCCTCGTGAGTTCATCCCTGCGGTGGCTAAGGGTGTTGAAGAAACATTGAAATCTGGTGTGATTGCAGGCTACCCTGTGGTTGACGTTAAAGTCACCTTGCACTTTGGTTCGTACCACGATGTTGACTCGAACGAAAACGCGTTCCGTATGGCAGGTTCGATGGCCTTTAAAGAAGGTATGCGTAAAGCAAAACCAGTCTTGCTCGAACCTATGATGTACGTGGTTGTTGAAACGCCTGAAGAATACACGGGTACCGTGATGGGCGACTTGTCTTCACGCCGCGGTATGGTTCAGGGCATGGACGACATGATTGGCGGCGGTAAAGAAATTAAAGCCGAAGTGCCATTGTCTGAAATGTTTGGTTACTCAACTGACTTGCGTTCAGCCACCCAAGGTCGTGCAACATACTCAATGGAATTCAAACATTACTCAGAAGCACCGCGTAATGTGGTTGAAGCCGTGATGACTGCGCGCGCTAAATAAATTTAAACACTCAAGGTGGTTCTCATGAACCACCACTTTTACAAAAGATAGGAAAATATCATGGCAAAAGGTAAGTTCGAACGGACCAAGCCCCACGTTAACGTCGGCACGATTGGTCACGTTGATCACGGTAAAACCACATTAACTGCAGCAATCACCACTGTTTTGACTAAAAAATTCGGCGGCGAAGCTAAAGGT
>JBOFII010000049.1:0-3070 GCA_051650085.1 Formosimonas sp. | reverse complement strand
GGCGTTGTTGACGCGTGCGCCAATTGAGACGACTTCTGCTGCCGCTGCAATCGGTGCAATTACTCTGCCAGCGGCTTTGCCCAAACCGCCGACCTCCAAACTGGCTTGGCGTGCCGCGTTCAATTCTTGTCGCTGCACGGTTTGCATGGCGCGAGTGCGGGCTTCGGCTTCAATCACGGGTTGATTGATTGTGCGGCTCAACTCAAGCTGGGCGGCGCGTTGCTCAGCTTCCCACGCGCGGTGTGTGCTAAAGCCATTTGGTGGGCCGTGTTCGACGGGTTGCAGGTTGAGTTTGATTTCGGGGGCGGGGTTGGTGTGTGCTTGGTGAAATGGTGATGAGGGTTGCAGTGGTTTGGGTGTGGCGTTGAGTGTGTGGGTGATGATTTCGTTGCTTGCACCGTTGTGCATTTGGTTGGTGGCGGTGATTTGTTGGTTGATGTTGTATTGATGCGGTGTGTCTTTGAGCACGCTGGCGGTTTGTTGTAAAACCTGTTGGCTGTGGGTGAGGTCGGCGGTTGGCGTTTTACCTGCAAGGTGGTCGTTTAATGCGGTTTGTACTGTGACGCGGGCGTGAACGGCTTCGTTCGCTTGGGCTGAACTGTAGCCGTGTTTGGCAATGAGGGTTTCGTGCATGGCAACCAGTTCGCGACGCTCTAGCCCGCCGATGGTTTGGATGGCGGGGTTGTGTAGGTCGCTTGGGATTTGCAGCTCTTTTTGATGCGGAATGATGACGCGGTTCTCGACTGATTTGACAAAAACGGCATCTTCGTAGAGTTTGCGGTTGGGCGTTAAATATTGAATTGCGCCACCCGATTTATGAATCAAACCGTCCAGTTCAACCGTTGGTGCAAGGCGACCAACAAATACCTCGGTCGGGGCTTTGGGGGTGATTTTGTACACATCGTATGCCAACGCTTCGCTATAAACGGGCAAGCCAAAGTGTTTGGAGAGGTTTTTACCCTCGGATATTGCTGCGTTAAGGTCGGATTCTTTGGCCCAAAACGGGGAGTGGGGCGAGACTGATTGCCCTTGGGGGACGATTTTAACCAATGGCTCGTTGATGATTTCCATGCGGGGGAGTTCTGAGCCTGACATGAGGTGGCCGACGGCGCGTTTACGAAGTTCGGCGGTAGATGTATCAGGTGAAGCCTCAAGCAATCTTTGACTGTATATTTTACCTTCAGTCGTTTCCAAATAGTTTAACGCGGCTTGCTTGCTCACTCCTTGAGGTTTAAATGTATCAACTTTAGCAATGACCTCCGCGTGCTGCTGCTTTAGAGCGTCTGGTGTTAAATCAAAATCATTACCGCTCAAGTTTGTTTGAGATAAAACTGGCGCGGGTGGCGGTGACGAAAACTGTGGGCGAGGCTCGCTAAAGCCTTTTGCATCAAGTGTTTTTTGTTCTAAAGCATTGTATTCAGCAACGCTTAAAACATTTTTATGGGCTAAATCATTGGCAAACTCGCGCACCATGAAAATGGGCGTTTTTTGAGGTTCGTTCAGCAAATTGCTGATTTTATTGAGGTCTTTTTTGTTGTCGGTGAGAATGGTGTAATTGACGCTCGGGTCAATGGCTTTTCGTTCGTTAATCAAGTCAACGATTGAGCGTTCGCCCATACCTTTACCTGCTTGGGTTTGGGTGGTAGCACGCACCTCTAACCAAGGCTCGTTTCGATTGGCTATCAACCAATCACGGGCTTTAATTGCGGATGGAACACCTTTGTCCAAAGCTCCTTTTTCTATTTCTTCATAGACCTTGTCGGTTACGACAATACTTTTTCCTTCGATACGAAGCAAGTCAAGTTGATCAACTTTAGCTAACTTATCTATAAAATCATTATCTACAACATATATATCGCTCATTTCTCAATCTCCTATTCAATTTTCACGAAAATCTTTACAAATTGCTGCACGAATATCACTAAAAAGCCAAGGGTCATTTGCTTTTAAATCAGGGGCATTTCTGCCAATCTCTACTTGAACTTCATCCGCAACCGCCCTGAACTCAACCGCATCAGCCTCATCAGATTCAACGATATATTCAAGTTCATTACCCTCAGGATTTTTATCTAACTCATCATTTGCAGCCTTAAATCGTTGACGCAGTTCACTATTTTGAGTAACGATATTTACCACGCGGTCAAAAATCGCTTGCTGCTCTTCGGTTAAATTTAAGTTATTTGCGCTGCTTTTAGTAACCTCTTTTGGTGAATCGCCTTCAAGTATGGCTTTGCGTTGCAACTCCATATTCGCAATAATTCGCTTATCTTGCTCCGTTAGGCCACCTTCCATCTCGGTCGCAAAATCGACGTAAGCACTCCCGATGCTAGGGTTCTTATAATCATCGTAAAGCCCTTCGGCAGAGACGACCCAACTAAAAGGGGTAAACTCCTCAACAGACTCTAAAACCCGCCCCGCCTTAGCATCCTCAATCATCGACAACAAACCTCTGTACAAGCCCTGTACTTTTTCATCATTCGGATATTGCTGGCACGCCCATTCAAGATGCTCGGCGGCGGCTTTAAGTTTGACGGGGTCTATTTGTTGGGTCATTTCATTTCTCCTTTTCACAGTTTGATTGTTGCAGCACGTTTTAAAACCTATTCATTGTACTCAACAGTTAAGTTCAATGAGCAAATTTCAATTGACAATCTTTAAATTCTTACCGTTATCTTTTGATTCAAACTCTGCTCCTGCGCCTGATTTTTCGCCACAGCCTGCTGCACATCGGTCTGCCGCATGTGCTCAAGGCTTTGTTCGATGGGGGTTTGGCTGGCGGCTCTGCCATCGAGGTGGGCGACGTTCCATTTGAAGTGCTCTTTTTGCCCAAAGTTCAACTGACCATCGGTCAAGTTGACCGTGGTGAGATGAGTCATGCCTTGCTGATGCGCCACGCTGGCGACGGCATGGGCGGCGCGTTCAAAGTTGTCGTTCCACGTGTAGTTGTTGTCTTTCGCCCATTCCTTGAGCTGCTCGGTGGATTCTTTGATGAGGGTTTTGGCGGTGTTGGAGAGTTCGGCGGCGGGTTGCGCGTTCACCGTTGCGCTAGGCTCAACCGCGCGAGTGTGCA
>JBOFII010000048.1:0-19505 GCA_051650085.1 Formosimonas sp. | reverse complement strand
ATGGTGATGCCAGGTGACAACGTTTCAATTTCTGTTGAATTGATTCACCCCATCGCGATGGAAGAAGGCTTGCGCTTTGCGATTCGTGAAGGCGGTCGTACCGTCGGCGCGGGCGTTGTGGCTAAAATCCACGCTTAATGTGTTTCCGCCGCAAGGCGGGCTAGACGGGATTCTAAATCTATGTTAGAATCCCGCTTCTTATTTGCAATGTTTTTCGGTCTGTAGGGGCGTAGCTCAATTGGTAGAGTGACGGTCTCCAAAACCGTAGGTTGGGGGTTCGAAACCCTCCGCCCCTGCCACAGCGAAAAACCATAATTTAGATGAGAGTGGATATGTCCCAAGCTCAAGAAGTATCTTCAGGTGCCAAGTGGGGTATTTGGGGTTCTGTAGTGATTTTAGTGGCCGCATTTTTGGCCTATTTTTATGTCCCTAAAACTGAAGCGACGTATGTGCCGCTTGCAATTTTAGGGCTTGGTTTTATTGGCGCGTTGGTTGTGTTTTTTGTTTCGCCAACGGGTAAGTCTTTTTTAACGTTTGCCAAAGATGCTTATCGCGAAGCGCGTAAAGTGGTTTGGCCAACGCGTGGTGAGGTTTTGAAACTCACGGGTGTGGTGTTTGCATTTGTAGCGGTTTTGGCGTTCTTTATGTGGGGCGTGGATAAATTTCTCGAGTGGTTTTTATACGACTTTATTTTAAGCGGGAAGTAAGATGGAAAAACGCTGGTATTTTATCCAAGTCTATTCGGGCATGGAAAAAAACGTCGAACGCGCTCTGACTGAGCGCATTGGTCGTTCTGATTTGCAAGATTTGTTTGGTCGTATTTTGGTGCCCACGGAAGAAGTGGTGGAAATGCGCAATGGCAAACGCGTGGTGGTTGAGCGTCGTTTGTACAATGGTTATGTATTGATTGAAATGGCGATGACCGATGAGTCATGGCATTTGGTCAAAAGCACGCCGAAAGTCTCAGGTTTTGTCGGTGGCGCAGGTAACAAGCCACACGCGATTCCAATGGCAGATGTGGAAAAAATCTTAGCGCATGCGCATGGTGACCGTCCGCGGCCGAAAATTGCCTTTGAAGTGGGTGAAGAGCTGCGCGTCACCGAAGGGCCGTTTGCTGATTTTAATGGCACGATTGAAGAGGTCAATTACGACAAAAATAAACTGCGCGTTTCAGTCACGATTTTTGGTCGTTCAACGCCTGTTGAATTGAGTTTTGATCAGGTCGAGAAAATCGCTTAAGTTTAAGTAAGACAGGTCAAGTGGTTCAACCTGATATCAATGAACCGCACGAGGAGCTGTAGTAAGGTGTTCACCTGAAGCAGCGCTACCACTCATTTTAGAGGTGTAAAATGGCAAAAAAGATTATCGGCTTTATTAAGCTGCAAATCCCAGCGGGTAAAGCAAACCCATCTCCCCCAGTCGGTCCTGCGTTGGGTCAACGCGGTCTGAACATTATGGAATTTTGCAAAGCGTTCAATGCGGCAACACAAAGCATTGAACCAGGTTTGCCTGTTCCAGTCGTGATTACGGCATTTGCGGACAAGAGCTTCACTTTTGTGATGAAAACCACGCCAGCGTCTGTATTGCTCAAACGCGCAGCGAAAATCACCAAAGGTTCAGCACGTCCTCACTCAGACAAAGTTGCGAAAATCACGCGCGAACAAGCTGAAGAAATCGCTAAAACCAAACAAGCTGACTTAACGGCAGCTGATTTGGACGCAGCTGTACGCACCATCGCTGGTAGTGCGCGCAGCATGGGCATCACGGTAGAAGGAGTTTAATCATGGCAAAATTAACGAAACGTCAAAAACTCTTGGCTGCGAAAATTGACCGCACTAAATCTTACGCGGCAACTGATGCATTGGCTTTGATGAAAGAATGCGCGACTGCTAAATTTGTTGAGTCTATCGACGTTGCAGTGCGCTTGGGTGTTGATCCTAAGAAATCTGACCAAACGGTGCGTGGTTCAGTGGTTTTGCCCGCAGGTACAGGTAAAACTGTTCGCGTTGCTGTGTTTGCACAAGGCGAAAAAGCTGAATTGGCTAAAGCCGCAGGTGCGGACATCGTCGGTATGGACGACTTGGCTGAGCAAGTTAAAGCGGGTCAAATGGACTTTGACATCGTGATTGCGACACCAGACGCGATGCGTATCGTCGGTACTTTGGGTCAAATTTTGGGGCCTCGTGGTTTGATGCCAAATCCAAAAGTTGGTACTGTGACGCCAGACGTTGAAACAGCGGTTAAAAACGCTAAAGCAGGTCAAGTGCAATTCCGTGTGGACAAAGGCGGTATCATTCACGCCACCATCGGTCGCGCCAACTTTGAAGTGGCTGCATTGCAATCTAACTTGGCTGCGTTGGTTGCTGAGTTGGTTAAGCTCAAGCCTGCGTCAAGCAAAGGCGTGTACATCCGTAAAGTCGCCGTTTCATCGACAATGGGTGTGGCCGTTACCGTGGACAGCACCAGCATTGCTGGCTAAAAAATACGCGCACTTTTAAAGTGCGCTCTTTGAACTTTGGGTCGCTGCAGTTTGCGCTGCGGCGGGCTTTCAAAGACCGTTGGTGTCGGTTTGTAATATCCGATTTAATCGCTTCGAGTTAGAAGTGGCCAACGCAGAAATGCGACCCCGAATCCGTTTTTGTAATCTGAAAACCTCGGTTAGTCGTTGGGTGTTGTGAATTTTCACGACAAATATTAACCATGTAGGAGTATTACTGTGGCATTGAATCTTGAAGGTAAAAAAGTAGTCGTGTCAGAAGTTGCGGCATTAGTTGCTAATGCGCAAACCATGGCCGTTGCTGAATATCGCGGGGTTGGCGTTGCTGCTTTGACTACATTGCGTAAATCAGCTCGTGAGCAAGGCGTGCAAATCCGTGTGTTGAAAAACTCACTGGCACGCTTGGCGATTGCGGGCACGCCGTTTGAAACTTTATCAAACGACTTGACAGGCCCATTGTTGTACAGCATCTCTGAAGATGCAGTCGCAGCAGCGAAGGTTCTGAATGATTTTGCCAAAACCAATGACAAAATGATTCTCAAAGCTGGCGTTTATAACGGCACTTTGTTGGATCAAGCAGGCATTAAAGCATTGGCAAGCATCCCAAGTCGCGACGAATTGTTGGCGAAATTGGCATACGTAATGAAGGCACCTGTGTCGAAAATGGCTCGCGCTCTGGGCGCAGTTGCGGCACAAAAAGCAGAAGCTTAATTCTGAACGATTTTAAAATTTTCATCGAGCAATCGATAACATTAATTGGAGTTTAACATGGCAGTAACTAAAGAAGACATCTTGGAAGCCGTATCGGCAATGTCAGTAATGGATTTGAACGAATTGGTTTCAGCATTTGAAGAAAAATTCGGCGTATCAGCAGCTGCAGTTTCAGCAGGCCCTGCAGCAGGTGGTGCAGTTGCCGCAGCTGAAGAAAAAACTGAGTTTGACGTGATTTTGGCTGACGTTGGCGCGAACAAAGTGTCGGTCATTAAAGCCGTTCGTGAAATCACTGGCTTGGGCTTGAAAGAAGCCAAAGACTTGGTAGATGGCGCACCTAAAACAGTTAAAGAAGGCGCATCTAAAGCCGATGCAGAAGCTGCTGCCAAGAAATTGGAAGAAGCTGGCGCGAAAGCTGAACTCAAGTAATTTGAGTGATAGTTGCACGGTAAGGCTGACACTTTTAAGGTGTCAGCCTTTTCCTGTCTTGATAAGAGGCTAAAATTGAAGGTTTGCGTGAGGCAAATTTTGAATTTTATTTTCTTTTTCGACTGCAAGAAAATAAGTTTGGTCGGGCTCGTTGTTGTCCAGATTGACCAGCGTACATGCCGTGTACCCCCTCGTCAACTGCTTTAACGTGTCGTCCGCCAGCGCTTGGTAGTGGCCAAGCACCAAACTCATCAGACAGTCCGCATCAACCTTACTCGTGGCACGTTAGACGAGATTCTATTGGAGTGATTCATGGCACAAGCCCAAGCTTACTCATACACCGAAAAAAAACGGATTCGCAAAAGCTTTGCGAAACGTGAAGTGGTGCAGGAAGTTCCTTATTTGTTAGAAACCCAGTTGCATTCGTATTACGATTTTTTACAAGCCAATGTTGAGCCGATGGCGCGCACCAATACGGGTTTGCAAGCTGCATTTACCTCGATTTTCCCGATTGTGTCGCACAACGGCATGGCGCGTTTGGAATTTGTGTCTTACCAATTGGCCGACCCTGCGTTTGACGTGAAAGAGTGTCAACAGCGTGGCTTGACGTTTTGCTCGGCCTTACGTGCTAAAGTACGTTTGGTGTTGATGGACAAAGACGCCTCTAAACCCACCATCAAAGAAATCAAAGAACAAGAAGTCTACATGGGCGAAATGCCGCTCATGACCAATACGGGCTCGTTTGTCATCAACGGGACGGAACGCGTGATTGTGTCGCAATTGCACCGCTCACCTGGGGTGTTTTTTGAGCACGACAAAGGCAAAACCCACAGTTCGGGTAAATTGCTGTTCTCTGCTCGCATCATTCCTTACCGTGGTTCATGGCTGGATTTTGAGTTTGACGCCAAGGATATTTTGTACTTCCGCGTTGACCGTCGCCGCAAAATGCCTGTGACGATTTTGATGAAAGCCATCGGCATGCTGCCCGAAGAGATTTTGGCTAAATTCTTCGAATTCACGCAGGTTGAATTGGGCAAAGAAGGCGGTTTCATTGACGTCGTGCTTGACCGTTTGCGCGGCGAAGTGGCGCGTTTTGACATTGTCGACAAAGCGGGTAAAGTTTTGGTGGCGCGGGACAAACGCATCACGGGTAAAAATATCCGTGACATTGAAAAATCAGGCTTGCAGCACATGGCTGTGCCCGAAGACTACTTGCTTGGCTTGGTTTTGGCCAAAAACATCATTGACGCCGACACTGGTGAAGTCATTGCCAACGCCAATGCCGAATTGACCGAAGACTTGCTCAAAAAATTGCGTGCCGCAGGGATTCGCTCGATTGAAACCTTGTACACCAACGAATTAGACCACGGCGCGTACATTTCCAACGCCTTGCGTTTGGACGAGACCGTTGACCAAATGGCTGCGCGGGTGGCGATTTATCGCATGATGCGCCCTGGTGAGCCACCCACCGAAGAGGCCGTTGAGGCTTTGTTCAACCGCCTGTTCTACTCTGATGAAGCCTACGATTTGTCGCGCGTCGGTCGGATGAAATTCAATCGCCGCTTGCAACGTGAGTCGGACGAAGGTTCAATGACCTTGGACAACCAAGACATTTTGGATGTGATTTCATTGTTGGTTGACTTGCGCAATGGCAAAGGCGAAGTGGATGACATTGACCACTTGGGCAATCGTCGCGTGCGTTGCGTCGGCGAATTGACCGAAAACCAATTCCGCTCAGGCTTGGCGCGGGTCGAACGTGCGGTCAAAGAGCGTTTGGCGCAAGCCGAATCAGAAGGCTTGTTGCCGCACGACCTCATCAACTCTAAACCGATTTCATCGGCCATCAAAGAGTTTTTTGGTTCGTCGCAACTGTCGCAGTTTATGGATCAAACCAACCCATTGTCTGAAATCACCCACAAGCGGCGTATTTCAGCCTTGGGGCCAGGTGGTTTGACGCGCGAACGCGCAGGCTTTGAGGTGCGTGACGTTCACCCAACCCACTATGGCCGCGTCTGCCCGATTGAAACGCCAGAAGGACCGAACATTGGTTTGATTAACTCAATGTCGATTTACGCCCGTTTGAATGAATATGGCTTCATCGAAACGCCGTATCGCCGCGTGGTGGATCAAAAAGTCACCGACCAAATCGACTATTTGTCGGCGATTGAAGAAGGCAAATACGTGATTGCGCAGGCCAATGCGACTTTGAACGAGCAAGGCATGCTGGTCGACGAATTGGTCTCGGCACGTGAAGCGGGTGAATCTATGCTCGTCACCCCTGACCGCGTCAACTACATGGACGTTGCGCCATCGCAAATCGTCTCGGCTGCGGCTTCGTTGATTCCATTCCTCGAACACGACGATGCGAACCGCGCTTTGATGGGTTCAAACATGCAACGTCAAGCTGTACCATGTTTGCGTGCTGAAAAAGCCGTGGTCGGCACTGGGATTGAGCGCACCGTTGCGGTTGACTCAGGCACTGCTGTGCAAGCCTTGCGTGGTGGGATGGTCGATTACGTCGACGCCAACCGCGTGGTGATTCGTGTGAACGATGACGAAGCGATTGCGGGTGAAGTCGGTGTTGACATTTACAACATGATTAAATACACGCGTTCGAACCAAAACACCAACATCAACCAACGCCCCATCGTCAAAAAAGGCGACATCGTGGCGCGTGGCGACGTGATTGCCGATGGCGCATCGACTGACTTGGGCGAGTTGGCCTTGGGTCAAAACATGATGGTCGCCTTCATGCCGTGGAATGGTTACAACTTCGAAGACTCGATTTTGATTTCTGAGCGCGTGGTGGCGGACGACCGCTACACCTCGATTCACATCGAAGAATTGTCGGTTGTGGCGCGTGACACCAAACTGGGCGCGGAAGACATCACCCGCGATATTTCCAACTTGGCTGAATCGCAACTGTCGCGTTTGGACGAGTCTGGGATTATCCACATCGGTGCAGAAGTGCAAACGGGTGACGTGTTGGTTGGTAAAGTCACACCCAAAGGCGAAACGCAACTCACACCTGAAGAAAAACTCCTGCGTGCGATTTTCGGTGAAAAAGCTTCTGACGTGAAAGACACTTCATTGCGCGTACCAGGCGGTACGGTCGGTACGGTGATTGACGTGCAAGTGTTCACTCGCGAAGGCACGCCACGCGATGCCCGCGCCGAGTCGATTATTCAAGAAGAATTGAATCGTTTCCGTCACGACTTGAACGACCAAATGCGGATTGTTGAAGCCGACGCCTTCATTCGTCTCGAAAAAATGCTGTTGAACAAAATCGCCAACGGCGGCCCGAACAAATTGGCCAAAGGCAGCAAAATCACGGCAGAATACTTGAACGACATTGCCGACAAATACAATTGGTTCAGCATTCGCTTGGCCGAAGAAAATTCAGCCGCCGCGATGGAAGCGGTGCGTGATTCGTTGGAACAAAAGCGTGCGCAGTTCAACAACGCATTTGAAGAAAAACGCAAAAAACTCACCCAAGGCGATGATTTGCAAGCGGGCGTCATCAAAATGGTTAAGGTGTATTTGGCCGTTAAACGTCGTTTGCAACCCGGTGACAAAATGGCGGGTCGTCACGGTAACAAAGGTGTGGTCTCACGCATTTTGCCGATTGAAGACATGCCGCACATGGCCGACGGTACGCCCGTTGACGTGTTGCTCAACCCATTGGGTGTGCCTTCGCGGATGAACGTCGGACAGGTTCTCGAAGTGCATTTGGGCTGGGCGGCCAAAGGCTTGGGCTGGCGCATTGACAAAATGCTTGCCGAGCAAGTCAAGGTCGAGAAAATGCGTGAGTTCTTGGACAAAATCTACAACTCATCGGGTCAAACCACGGACTTTAACGCCATGAGCGATACCGAAGTCATGACGCTGGCGCACAACTTGAAAAACGGCGTGCCGTTTGCCACGCCAGTGTTTGACGGTGCGTCTGAAAAAGAAATCCGCAACATGCTCGATTTGGCGTTCCCTGACGACGACCCAGCCACCGCGTTGCGTGGCTTCACGCCAAGCAAAACCCAAGTGCGTTTGTACGACGGGCGCACGGGCGACATGTTTGAGCGTCACGTCACAGTGGGTTACATGCATGTGTTGAAACTGCATCACTTGGTCGACGACAAAATGCACGCGCGTTCAACCGGGCCATATTCATTGGTCACGCAGCAGCCACTGGGCGGTAAAGCGCAGTTTGGTGGTCAGCGTTTCGGTGAGATGGAGGTTTGGGCACTGGAAGCTTACGGCGCATCGTACATTTTGCAAGAAATGCTCACGGTTAAGTCGGATGACATCAACGGTCGTACCAAAATGTACGACAACTTGGTCAAAGGCGAGCACGAAATCAATGCGGGTATGCCTGAGTCATTCAATGTATTGGTCAAAGAAATCCGTTCGCTCGGTGTCGATATTGACCTTGAACGACACTAAGCCACAAAAAGTGCACCCCTACTTTTTGTGGGGGATAGAAATGTTTCGCGGGAAACCCGCGAAACATTTGAGAACAAACAAGATTTAAACCTAGGAGTTTAAAAATGAAAGCATTGCTCGACTTATTTAAACAAGTCCAACAGGATGAAAACTTTGAAGCGATTAAAATTGGTCTCGCTTCACCTGAAAAAATCCGTTCATGGTCGTTTGGCGAAGTCAAAAAGCCTGAAACCATCAACTACCGCACCTTCAAACCTGAACGCGACGGCTTGTTTTGCGCGAAAATTTTCGGGCCGATTAAAGATTACGAATGCTTGTGTGGCAAATACAAGCGCCTCAAACATCGCGGCGTGATTTGTGAGCGTTGTGGCGTTGAAGTGACTTTGACGAAAGTGCGCCGTGACCGCATGGGTCACATTGAATTGGCCGCGCCTGTCTCGCACATTTGGTTCTTAAAATCATTGCCATCGCGCTTGGGCATGGTGTTGGACATGACTTTGCGCGACATCGAACGCGTGTTGTACTTTGAAGCCTATGTGGTGATTGAACCCGGTATGACGCCGCTCAAACGCTGCCAAATCATGACCGAAGACGATTACTACGCCAAAACCGAAGAATACGGCGACGAATTCCGTGCCTTGATGGGCGCTGAAGGGATTCGTGAGTTGTTGCACAGTTTGGACATTGCGGCGGACGTAGAAAAACTGCGCGGCGAATTGCAAGCGACCTCATCAGACGCGAAAATCAAAAAAATCGCCAAACGCCTTAAAATTTTGGAAGCGTTCCAGCGCTCAGGCATTAAGCCTGAATGGATGGTGATGGAGGTTTTACCTGTTTTGCCACCTGATTTGCGCCCGCTCGTGCCGCTCGATGGCGGTCGTTTTGCCACGTCGGATTTGAACGATTTGTATCGCCGCGTGATTAACCGCAACAACCGTTTGAAACGCTTGTTGGAATTGCGCGCACCTGAAATCATCACGCGCAACGAAAAACGCATGTTGCAAGAAGCGGTCGATAGTTTGCTGGACAACGGTCGCCGTGGTAAAGCCATGGCGGGCGCGAACAAACGCGCCTTGAAATCATTGGCCGACATGATTAAAGGTAAAGGCGGTCGTTTCCGTCAAAATCTGTTGGGTAAACGGGTCGACTACTCTGGTCGTTCGGTGATTGTGGTCGGGCCACAGCTCAAATTGCATCAGTGCGGTTTGCCTAAATTAATGGCTTTGGAATTGTTCAAACCGTTTATTTACAACAAACTCGAAGTGCAAGGCTTGGCCAACACGATTAAGTCGGCCAAACGCATGGTGGAAATGCAAGAGCCAGTGGTGTGGGATATTTTGGAAGAAGTGATTCGCCAGCATCCCGTCATGTTGAACCGTGCGCCAACGCTGCACCGCTTGGGGATTCAAGCGTTTGAGCCTGTGTTGATTGAAGGTAAAGCGATTCAATTGCACCCGCTGGTCTGCTCGGCCTTTAACGCCGACTTTGACGGTGACCAAATGGCGGTTCACGTGCCGTTGAGTTTGGAGGCACAGGCCGAAGCGCGTACCTTAATGATGGCATCGAACAATGTCTTGTTCCCTGCATCAGGTGAGCCATCGGTTGTGCCATCGCAAGATATCGTGTTGGGTTTGTACTACGCGACGCGTGCCAAAACCAATGGCAAAGGCGAAGGCATGATGTTCACTGACGTGAACGAAGTGCAACGCGCGTTTGCCGCAGGCGAAGTGTCGTTGACCACGCGCATCACCACGCGGATTGCGGAAGTGGATATCAACGCCGAAACAGGCGAGAAAACCACGCGCATGAAACGTTACGAAACCACTGTCGGTCGTGCATTCTTGTCTGAAATTTTGCCCGAAGGCTTGTCGTTTGAGATTCTCAACAAAGCCTTGAAGAAAAAAGAAATTTCTAAACTGATTACTTTTGTGTTCCGCAAATGCGGCTTGAACGCGACGGTGTTGTTTGCAGATCGCCTCAAAGACAACGGTTTTGCACTGGCAACTCGTGCGGGGATTTCGATTGCGATTGACGACATGTTGATTCCAGCCGCCAAAGAAGGCTTGATTGACGCGGCGACCCAAGAAGTTAAAGAAATCCAACAGCAATATGCGTCGGGTTTGGTGACTGCAGGTGAGCGTTACAACAAAGTGATTGATATTTGGGGTCGCGCCTCAGACCAAGTCGGTAAAGCGATGATGGATAACTTGTCAACCGACGCGGTCAAAGACCGCCACGGCAACGATACGCGCGAAGAGTCATTCAATGCGATTTACATGATGGCCGACTCAGGGGCGCGGGGTTCAGCCGCCCAGATTCGCCAGCTCGCAGGGATGCGCGGTTTGATGGCCAAGCCAGATGGTTCGATTATCGAAACGCCAATTACCGCGAACTTCCGTGAAGGTTTGAACGTTTTGCAGTACTTCAACTCGACCCACGGTGCGCGTAAAGGTTTGGCCGATACCGCGTTGAAAACCGCAAACTCAGGTTACTTGACCCGTCGTTTGGTTGACGTGACGCAAGACTTGGTGGTGGTTGAGGACGATTGCAAAACCAGCAATGGCGTATTTATGAAAGCGATTGTTGAAGGCGGTGAAGTGATTGAAGCCTTGTCTGAACGCGTATTTGGTCGTGTGGCTGCTGCCGATATCATCAATCCTGAAACACAAGAAACGGTGATTGAAGCGGGTCGTTTGTTGAACGAAGATGATGTAGAGCTGTTGACCAAACTGGGCGTGGACGAAGTGAAAGTGCGCACGCCGTTGACGTGCGACACGCGCTATGGCCTGTGCGCTCGTTGCTATGGCCGAGACTTGGGTCGTGGCGGTCTCATCAACAAAGGTGAGGCGGTTGGTGTGATTGCCGCGCAGTCGATTGGTGAACCTGGGACTCAGTTGACCATGCGTACCTTCCACATTGGTGGTGCGGCACAGCGTGCGGTGGTGGTGTCAAGTGTTGAAGCCAAATCGAACGGTATCATCCGCTTCACCAACACCATGCGCTATGTGACCAACAACAAAGGTGAGCAAATCGTGATTTCGCGCTCTGGCGAATTGATGATTACCGATGACTATGGCCGTGAGCGCGAGCGTCACAAGTTGCCGTACGGTGCGACGTTATTGTTTGTTGATGGCGCACAAGTCAAAGCAGGGACGCAATTGGCGACATGGGATCCGTTGACTCGCCCGATTATCACCGAATACGCAGGTCAAGTGCGTTTTGAAAACGTTGAAGAAGGTGTGACGGTTGCTAAGCAAGTCGATGAAGTGACTGGTTTGTCAACTTTGGTGGCGATTGACCCGAAACGCCGCAACAGCGCGGCCAAAGTGGTTCGTCCACAGGTCAAGCTCATCAATGCATCGGGTGAAGAAGTCAAGATTCCAGGTACTGAACATGCCGTAACCATCGGTTTCCCTGTGGGCGCATTGATTACCGTGCGCGATGGTCAAGAAGTGGGCAAGGGTGAAGTCTTGGCGCGTATTCCAATGGAATCGCAAAAAACCCGTGACATTACCGGTGGTTTGCCACGTGTAGCTGAATTGTTTGAGGCGCGTTCACCGAAAGATGCGGGTATGCTCGCTGAAGTGACGGGTACGATTTCGTTTGGTAAAGAAACCCGCGGTAAGCAGCGTTTGGTCATCACCGACCTTGACGGTGTGGCGCACGAAGTGCTGATTGCCAAAGACAAACATTTGTCGGTGCATGAAGGTCAAGTGGTCAACAAGGGCGAAACGATTATTGAAGGCCCAGCTGACCCGCAAGACATCTTGCGTTTGTTGGGGATTGAAGCCTTGGCGACGTACATCGTCGACGAAGTGCAAGACGTTTACCGCTTGCAAGGGGTGAAAATCAACGACAAGCACATTGAAGTGATTGTGCGGCAAATGTTGCGCCGCGTTCAAATCGTCAACGCGGGCGACACGCGCTTCATCCAAGGTGAACAAGTCGAACGTTCAGACGTGTACATCGAAAACGAGCGCATGGAAGCCGAAGGCAAATTGCCCGCGACGTACAACAACGTGTTGTTGGGGATTACCAAAGCCTCGTTGTCGACTGACTCGTTCATTTCAGCAGCATCGTTCCAAGAAACCACTCGCGTTTTGACTGAAGCGGCGATTATGGGCAAGCGCGATGATTTGCGTGGTTTGAAAGAAAACGTCATCGTGGGTCGTTTGATTCCAGCGGGGACAGGCTTGGCATTCCACAAAGCTCGTGCCGACCGCAAAACGTACGAGTCCAGCCGTGCTTATGTGGAGCAACAAGTGATGGAAAGTCCAAGTGACGTGATGGACTTCACTGCACCGCCTGAAAACCCATTTGGGGATTAAGTGGTTTGATGCATCGAAACGCCTTGGGAAACCAAGGCGTTTTTTCATGGTATAAACCCCAATGGCAGTGCTGAAAGCCTTTATAATCACCCCTCGTGTCAATTGAACAAAAGGATGTTTCATGAATGTCAAAAATACAGCACAGGTGATGCTCAAAGAGTTTTGGGGGGCGTGGTTGATTACGGCCATTGCTTTGGTTGTGGCCTATTGGGTTGGTGGTTGGGCAGGTTTGGTTGCGACCTTGATTTTGTCATTGTTTGAAATCTCCATCTCATTTGACAACGCAGTGGTCAATGCCATGGTGCTCAAAAGGCAAAGTGCGGCATTTAGAACGGCTTTTTTGACCGTCGGTTTTCTGATTGGGGTAGTTGGCATGCGTTTGTTATTGCCGCTGTTGATTGTTTCACTGACTACAGGCTTGGGCTTTGGGCAAGTGTATGACATGGCAGTGAATGATCCCGCAGAATACAGCGCCCAACTGCACCACCATCATGAAGAAGTCATGTTGTTTGGCGGCGGGTTTTTGATGATGGTCGCGCTCACATGGTTGTTTGACCACGAGCGCGACATTCACTGGTTGGGTGGCTTTGAGCGTCGTTTGGCGCAACTGGGACGTTTGTCGATGATTGCCGCGGGTGTTTCGTTGTTGTTGGCCTTGATTGTGGTCTTTAACTTGCCTGCCAACAAACAATACGCCGGTCTTTTGGCGGGTGTGCTGGGCGTGGTGATGTATATTTTCATCGGTGGTTTGGGTGATGTTTTGGGCTCAGAAGAAGCCAGCGAGGCGGGCGATATGGTCAAAAAAGGCTTGGCCGCTTCCATCAGCACCTTTTTGTTCCTCGAAGTGCGCGATGCATCGTTTAGTTTTGACGGTGTGATTGGTGCCTTTGCCATCAGCAGCAATATTTTCATCATCATGCTTGGCTTGGGCGTGGGGGCGCAGTGGGTGCGTTCTATGACGATTTTCTTTGTCAAACGCGATACGTTGAGCGAATACGTTTATTTGGAGCACGGCGCGCACTGGGCGATTTTGGCCTTGGCATTGCTGATGTATGTCAGTGCATTGTATGAAATCCCCGAAGTGATTACGGGCTTAATCGGCTTGGTACTGATTGGCGGCTCGCTGGTGTCATCTATGCGTGCACGTCAGGCCGCAGAGCATCGCTCTAAGGGCTAATGAACGCTGGCAACGCGCCATACAGAGCGTTAGACAGTAGCACCGCTTCGGCGCGGTTTAAGTCGGCCAGAGTGAGCACCCGCTCACGCGCGGGCAGTTGTGTGAGCAGTTGGGCGCGTTGCACGCCTGCCAAAACGCCGCTGGACAGCGGCGGAGTGAGCCATTGGCCGTCAAGGCGGATGAAAATGTTGCTGCGCGCCCCTTCGGTCAACTCGCCTTTCTCGTTGCAAAACACATAATCAAACAAACCGCGCTGTGCCGCCTCGCGCATGGCCGAGTTGTACAACGCCCGCGCGGTGGTTTTGTGCTGCAAAAAAGGATTACTTGAATCGGTGCGGGTTGTGTGAATGGCGAATGGTACTCGTTCACCCAATGGCGTGGGTAAGCGCATGGTTGCGCTGCGCGTGCCGTCGGCTTGCAGCCCTAAGCGCAGGCCGACAAAATCAGCCTCGTGCGGCATGGCGTGCAGCGCGGCGGTGATTTCGTCGCTAAAGTCAAGCGAGGCGATGACCCAACCCAAAGCCGCTGCGCTGCGTTGCATGCGCGCCATGTGTTGTGCCAACAGCGGCATCACGCCGCCGCGCTCGACGCGCAGGGTTTCAATCAATTCAAATGGCTGGGTGTGGCGGGTCAAAAACCGCGCTTTGAGCAACGACTCCTGCCATTCGTCCGCCGCCACCGAATCATAGGTAATCCCCGCGCCGACCGACAAGCGCAGCGGCCAATGTTGGATATTGAGCGCGTCGGTCACAGGCTGCGCCGTGGTCTCAAGCGTGCGAATCGGCACGCTAAATGTCGTCTGCAACGCGCCTTGCCCAGCGGGCGCAGGCGCGATATAGCCAATTGCGCCGCAATACGCGCCGCGGGCGTGCGGCTCAAGTTGCTCGATAATCGCCATTGTGCGCCGCTTGGGTGCGCCTGTAATCGAGCCGCACGGAAACAGCGCGGCAAATAATTCATACAAACTGGGTTGCTCGCGCAAATGTGCCTTGACCGTGCTGGTCATTTGCAACACCGCGCCGTAGCGTTTGACCTCGAATAGTTTGGGCACACTCACCTGCCGCACCTGCGGCAAGCGCGACACGTCGTTGCGCATCAAGTCAACAATCATCAGGTTTTCGGCGCGGTTTTTCGGGTCGGCGGCCAGAGCCGCTGCGCGGCGGGTGTTTTCCACATCGTTATCGGCCACCGCCGCCGTGCCTTTCATCGGCCGACAGGTGATGGCGGTCGGTGAGAGTTCAAAAAACAATTCGGGCGAACACGACAGCAAGCTGTTGTGCGGCAGTGCCAGCAATGCGCCATAGGGGATTTTTAACCCATCGACCAATTGCCGATAAGTCGCCGCCAGTGCCGCATCGCCCGTCGCGTGTGCCAACAATTCACCCTGCAGCGGGAATGTGTAATTCACCTGATACGTCTCACCCGCCGCGATGAGTTCGCGAATGCGCTCAACCTGCGCCACAAACTGCGCTTCATCAAGCAATGGCTGTGCGGGCGACAGATGCACGCAGGCCGACCCCGCTTGCTCGCTCAACCACGCCAAAGCCTCGGTGCGGTTCAACAACTGCGGCGGCGCAAACTCAATCGCCTGCAACCATGGCGTGTTTGACGGCTTGCCCGACGCAACCCCATCAAACGCCGCTAACGACTCATACGACAGCGACAGCACCACATGCGCCCCCGCCCGACTCGCCGCGTCAATGTCGCGCAACGCCGCGTGCAACAACGCAACCGCATCTGGTTCCGTCCCCCCAACCACCCAAACGCGCCGCGCACCCGTAAACAGCCGACTCACCGCATCAGCGGTGGCCGCGTTGAATAATAAAGCGAAGCAATGGTTGAGGGGGCGCATGGGGGTATTTTACCTGCACATGGCGTGTTGGGTACTATAACCCGACAAAAAGTTCCTCAACTGAGACACCAAGAGCGACGGCCAAAATATCAATAGCGTCTAATGAAGGGTTGGCAATCCCTGTTTCTATGCGGCTCATGTATGGGCGGACAAAGCCACACTTATCTGCAAAGGCTTCCTGCGTTAAACCTGTAGCCAACCGCATAGTTTTAATTTTTTGACCGAACCGTTTGCGCAAAGATTTTTCCATGCGCCGATAATCGTTAAGTTTGGTTGTACCATACACATACTAATCGTTACATTTCAGGCGGAATGCGTGTATTATGTATACTATTCGTAACTAAATGATAAAGAAATGAAACAACGCCTCCTCAAACTCACCGCCATCACCACAATAATCACCACCCTCACCGCCTGTGGCACCATGACAGGCATCCCCGCCCATGGCGGTGGCAAACGCTTTGCCACCGAACAGCGGCTGGTTTCCGCCAGCGTCCGCTCAGCCCTCAAGGATATTGACGTATCTCCATTGCGTGGCAAACGTGTCGCGGTCGTATTTGACATTGTCGCGGATGAAGGCGGCGGCACGATGAGCGGAGGACGCATGAACATCATCGGTGGTCTCACTGCAGGCTATCTCGCCTCTCCTCTCACCAGTGCCAGCAGTGCATTTCAGCTTTTTAACCTCAACGACTCAGGCACAAATTACAGCAACAACAGCAACGGTGGCAACAACACCGCCAGTACCACATTCGTTAGTAATGGTACAAGTAACAACACCAGCAACTTCAATCAAACCAACAACAGCGCATTCAACCAAACCAATCAAGGCAGTAGCAACGGCACAAACAACAACATCAGCAGCGGTACATTTGCACAAAACAGCAGTGGCAACAACACCAGTAACTCCACCACGAACGGCAGCAGTACGGGCACTACTTCAGAAAACATGACAGGCACCATTAATAGCGTCAGCAACGGTACTAGCGGCAGCAACTTCAATCAAACCGCTCAAAACACAGGTAGCAGCACAGGCAGTAGCAATGGCACCAACAGTAACACCAGCAATGGCGCATTTGCTCAGAGCAACAGCGGTAGTAGTTCAGGCAGTAACACAGGCGCATCCAGTGGCAGTAATACGGGCAGCGGTAGTAACGCATCAACAGGCAGCAATAACCAAAATGGCGCATACACCAGCACAGGCAATCAAATAGGTGGCTACACCGCTAATCGCCAAGCCATCTCCAACGAAGCGAGCAACCGCATCACCCAAACCAAAGGTGTTGAAAGCAAACGCGGCGTTTCCCTAGATTACAAAGGATTGGGCGAATACCAAAATCTCAGCGTCCCCAAATCAGATGCAAGCCTGCTCATGGGGCTTGTGCGCAATTACTTACTACTCAATCACGTCACCCCTACCACGCCCAGCGACTCCAGTGCTGATGCGATTTTATACGTCACAGTAGACGTGTTTGGCATCATCCGCTCACGCTTTGATGCCTATGCCTACAACCAAGAAACCCTCAAAGCTGAAACCAGCTTTGAGATGATGGCCTTTGACCGCAGCGGACAAATTCTCCTTACGCCACGCACCGCCAATCGCGAAGCACAATATGCTGAACGCTACTTACTGTGGGCAGGTCCATTTCGCACTGATGAAAAAGTGCGAAAAGGCAAAGGACTCTTGGTTGACTTTGCCGATGTGGACGGTGAGCACAAAACTTACGGCTCAGAGAAAGTCGAGGCCAGCTACCCGTTTGGTAAAAATTAAATACAAGGGGCAGCGAAATGTATATACAAAAACGATTCAACAAGCATTGGGGCTGGCTGATTGTGTTGTTCGGCGTGCTCATTAGCACCGCGGCATTTGCAGACTCTGAAGGGGACGATCACAGCAGCAATGATTCGAGCAGCTCAAGTAGCTCAAACAGTAATAATGACTATGGTGATCGTAA
Organism: Formosimonas sp.; assembly: GCA_051650085.1. Lineage (GTDB taxonomy): Bacteria > Pseudomonadota > Gammaproteobacteria > Burkholderiales > Burkholderiaceae > Hydromonas. The sequence goes on along the minus strand of JBOFII010000048.1, from coordinate 2,119 downwards.
CAACACAGGGGGGGTATGGCGGTGACACTGATACCAGAGATTACGGTGGTAACATCGCTGGCAGTTTTGCTTCGGGAAATCTAAATGATGCCCGTGGTACAAGTAGCGCGATTGGGTATGGTAGCAATAATTATGGCAATGGACTAACGGGTTGGTCAAGCTTGAGCTATAGTTTGGGCAGCAGTTATGGTGCGCCCACCAGCACTGCTGCTGAGCGATATGCAGCGGGAGTTTATGGCGGTTTGGATAACCGAGACAATAGCTACAACCGTGGCAATTGGGCAGACAATTATGGCAACGAAGATTTGGGTAGTGGTTTGGCTAGTATTCGCAATTATCAAAGCTCTTTGATAGGCGGATATGGCTATAGTTCAAACGGCTCATTGGCTTGTGGTATTTGTGGCTCAACCTTGAATACTGGCTATCACAATACGCGCAGTTGGTCTTCTTCACTTGGCTTTTTTTCAGGGGTACAAGAAACTGGGGCAATTAAAGGCGGTGGGTTTACCTTTACTTCTGCAGCTATTACGCAAGGCTATGCTTACAGTTCTTTGTTGGCTGGGGTGTCTAACGGGATTGGATTAAATTCTATAGCCAGTGGGGTTATGAGGCGTGGTGGTTTACCTTTGCAAGCCACCTGCTCATTCCGTGGCGACATGCAAGTGCGTACAAAAGACGGCTACAACGATATCGCAAATATTCAAGTAGGAGACCTTGTATTCGCACGCAATGAAGTCACAGGGCAAGATGCATGGCAGCGCGTTGAAAAACTGCATCAACGCACACACCCAGTAACCGTATATCTCACCCTAACTGATGCACAAGGGCAAAGTCAAACCATCGTATCAAATGACAAACACCCGTACTTCGCACAAGTCAACAGCGTTAATGACTACCGCCAACTCAGCGAGGGCAGTGAAGGTCACCAATATCGTGGCGAACAGGCTTTAGGCCAATGGATGGATGCGCAGAACCTTAAAAAAGGTTATCGTTTGAAGGGTGAGAATGGTCAATGGTTGACGGTGCAAAAAGTTCAAGTCGAACAGCGAACCTTAAAAGCGTATAATCTCACCGTTGCGCATGACCACACGTATTTCATCAAAGCGCCGAATGCCAAGCAGGGGGTGTGGGTGCATAATGAGGGGATATGCACGCCAATGGATAGTATTCGAGAGCCTGGCTTGCAGTATGTTTCTATTTTACCTATTGAGCATGTGATAGGAAATATAGTTAATCTTGCGGCTGGAGAGGAGAGGGTGGTTTCTTTTTCTTTGCCCGTTAACATTAGAGGTGCATGGAACGCAATTAGAGAAAGCTTACCAAGAACATCAAGGCCGAATGATGTAAGAAGTAATCCGAATAGGACTAGAGAATACGATAGTAATGGCAATGCAAAAATTGATTATGATGCGCCGCATCAGGGGCATGAGAGACCTCATGTTCATGAATGGAATCATGAAGGTCGAGAACATCCAGGAAGGGATTATTCTCCATGGCCTTAATTATAAAGGACATTATGTTAAATTTTGTTGAGTCTAGAATTGATTCAATTTGCTTTCATGCCTCAAGTTCGGAGCTTTGCTTTCTAATTTATGAACCATGGAATAAAAGTCAAGTACACTTAAAGTGTGAGAAAATTGTTCTGTCAAAATTGCATGGATTGGATGATTATAATTTGATAGCGGATTTGAAAATTGTTGAGTTTAAAAATGATGAGACTTATTTTGATGAGCTATTGAATGAAATAGGAATGGGTGAACACCAAGTGCGAAACTTGTTAAATAAAGAACTATTAAAAATCCTAGTTATTGAGGCAATTTCTGGTGTAAATGCAATAGTGTTGTGCATGGAAATACGGATTGAAACTGTAAAAGAATTGTGTTCGCCAAAAAAAAGCACTTAATCTTCTTGAGCCTGATAATCTAAGCCACCGCGTACCCCGTACGCGCAGCTTGGCCAACGGCGAAATGCAGGTTTTGGCGTACGAGATTCCCGCTACTTTTAGCCTTGTCGGGCAGGTGTCCCGAACCCGCGTGCATGGGCAATCGAAGTTGCTATTAGATGAGCGCATCATAGACGCGGGCTGGGGCACCCGCCCTACGCGACTCGTGAAGTCCAA
>JBOFII010000047.1:0-2314 GCA_051650085.1 Formosimonas sp. | reverse complement strand
CGGCGGCGCGTGCTTTAAAGTAGGTGATTTTGCTGTCAAGGTCGAGCTTTTCGATGGCTTTGAACAATTGTTGCTGCGCTTTTTCGGCGGCTTGGGCCTGCTGTGCTTGCCGTTGCAAGGCAATGTCACGCGCGTCTTTGCCATAGGTCGGGTCGGCCTTGCGGTTGGCTTCCTCCATATTGGCTTGCGCAGCTTTTAACTGGCTCTCGCCATGTGGTGCGCCGCCCATGCTGGTCATGCCACGGTTGGCGATTAACTCGACCATTGCGATGGAGGTGTCTACGGTGGCACCGGGGTTGTCTTGGTATATTTTAAGGGCTGCTGCGCGGTCGGTCTCGCTCAGTTTGGCGAGTGATTGTGCGTCTATGGCTTTTTGCGCTTCTATGGCGGCAAGGCGGGCGTTGTGTACGGCGGTTTCGCCTGTGAAGCCGCTTTTGAGCGACTGCGCTAGGTGTTGGTCGATGGTGTCGCTGCTGATGTCGAGTTTGGGGTTGGCTTGGGCAAATTGCGGGTAGGTTGCGTCGTGAATCTGAACGGCTTCAAGGCGTTTGAGGTTGTCAAAGCGCACTTGGCTCAAGCGCTTTTCTTCTTGATTGATGACGCTTTGTATTTCTTGCTGACGAATTGGGTCGGGGGTTTGTTCTATTTGTTGGTTTAATGCTTTGAGTCGTGTTTCTGAACGGCCTTCTTCGGATAAATACGGCTGAAATGCGTCGCCCATGCGTTGCCCCAATTCGGTGTAAAAGGCTTCGCGTTTTTGGGCGTTGTGTTGCACGCTGTCTAAAACCTTGTGCGATGGGTTGACGCCCTTAACGGCAAGGTTGAGCAGTGCATCGCCACCGCTGATGGCAAGGTCTATCCCCGTTTGTTGCATGGTGCTGTTGAGCAAAGCTCCGCCGCCTTTTTGCCATTCTTGTTGGTTGGTGTTGGCAGTGCGTGCCGCAGCTTTGGTGTCGTCGTAGATTGAAACACCCGCATCAATGATGCCGACTGCGGCTATGGTTTTACCCAAAACCTTACCCGCGCCCTCCATTGCCAATTGGGTGCGCACTTCGCTCATGCGTTGCTGATGCAAGGCAAACTTTTGGTTGCTGGCGGCTTCGGCTTCAATCACGGATTGATTGATTGTGCGGCTCAACTCAAGCTGGGCGGCGCGTTGCTCGGCTTCCCATCTGTTATGTGAGCTAAAGCCATTGGGCGGGCCATATTCGACGGGTGGGTTGTTGAGTTTGACTTCGGGGGCGGGGTTGGTGTGGGCTTGGTGAAAGGGGGATGGGGGTTGGAGCGGTGCGGGTTTGGCGGTGAGTGTGTGCTGGATAATGTCGTTGCTTGCACCGTTGTGCATTTGATGGGTGGCGGTGATTTGTTGGTTGATGTTGTACTGGTGCGGTGTGTCTTTGAGCACGCTGGCGGTTTGTTGCAAAACCTGCTGGCTATGGGTGAGGTCAGTGTTTGGCGTTTTACCTGTGAGGTGGTCGTTTAAGGCGGTTTGTACTGTGACGCGGGCGTGAACGGCTTCCAGTGATTGAGAAGGGTTGTAACCCCGTTTGAGCAACTCGTCATTCATGGCCGCAAGTTCGCTGCGAGGAATGCCGCCGATGGTTTGGATGGCGGGGTTTTTAAGGTCGCTTGGGATTTGGAGTTCTTTTTGATGGGGGATGTAGAGGCGGTTTTGAACCAAACCGATGTGCTCAGCTGGCTCAAATAACTGACGATTGGGTGTGAGGTATTGCCTTGCGCCACCGTGCTTAAAAACGGTGTCGGCGCCTTTTAACTCAGTGGTTCTGGCTACCTGGCTGATGAAAACCTCAGTCGGCTGTTTGGGGACGATTTTGTAAATATCGTACTCTGCCGATTCACTACTAATCGGTAAACCAAAGTGTTTGGAGAGGTTTTTACCATCGGCGCTGGCGGCGTTGAATTCAGATTCGGTTGTCCAATACGGTGAATAGTCTGGACTTCTTCCACCTTTAGGGACGATTTTTATTAATGGTTCGTTAATTAACTCCATGCGAGGCAATTCTGCGCCGCTGGTGAGGTGGGAAATAGCGCGGTCGAAAAGTTTTTTTGGGTCTTTTTGTGCCAAAATAGGGTCTGCTTCACGTACTTTTTGAAGATAAGTCTCACCTTCTGGCGTGTCTAATAAAAAACTCTCAGCATCTTGTACGCTTACACCAGAGCCTGTAAAAAAATCTGTGTAAATGATACTCTACCCTCCAACCTAAAGAAGGAAAAACATCATGACACAGAAAACTCAACATCCGAAGTTGCCACACATACCTCCAGAGTGGGTTGAACAGCTATCCAGTCAAGT
>JBOFII010000046.1:0-75030 GCA_051650085.1 Formosimonas sp. | reverse complement strand
CGGCGGCGCGTGCTTTAAAGTAGGTGATTTTGCTGTCAAGGTCGAGCTTTTCGATGGCTTTGAACAATTGTTGCTGCGCTTTTTCGGCGGCTTGGGCCTGCTGTGCTTGCCGTTGCAAGGCAATGTCACGCGCGTCTTTTTGATAAGTCGGGTCGGCCTTGCGGTTGGCTTTTTCCATATTGGCTTGCGCAGCTTTTAACTGGCTCTCGCCATGTGGTGCGCCGCCCATGCTGGTCATGCCACGGTTGGCGATTAACTCGACCATTGCGATGGAGGTGTCTACGGTGGCACCGGGGTTTGATCGGCATTCAATTGCCATTATTGTGTCAACAATATTCACCTCTGCCGAGAGAACGGATGGCTCAACCGAAAAGGGCAAGCGAATTGCGCCACTCTTAACTTGATTTTTGGCTTCCTTTTGCATCAGGCCATAATAGGTCGCCTAACCGTCCCAATTATACGACACGCCCAAGCACAACCCGCCAAAAACCGTTAAAATGCCAGCACTCACATTTTCAACTTTTTAAGGAAACACCATGAGCTTAATCAAACATGTCAGCGACGCTTCATTTGAAGCCGATGTTCTCAATGCCACCACCCCCGTTTTGGTCGATTTTTGGGCTGAATGGTGCGGGCCTTGCAAAATGATTGCCCCTGTTTTGGAAGAATTGGCCAAGGACTACGACGGCAAATTGAGCATTGTCAAAGTCAACGTTGACGAACACACGCAAGCCCCAGCCAAGTTTGGCATTCGCGGCATTCCAACTTTGTTGTTGTTCAAAAACGGTACGGTCATGGCGACCAAAGTCGGCGCGGCCAGCAAATCACAATTGGCCACGTTTATTGACAGCAACCTGTAATTCATGCACAATGCGCCGTGTTTCTAGACACGGCGCATTTTTTATCGCCTCCTCTCGCGTCATCGCACGCACTCTTCCCCCTCAAAATTTTTACAATCACACGACAAAACCATGCATTTAAACGAACTTAAATCACAACCCATTAAACAATTGGTTGAAACCGCGCTTGAATTTGGCATCGAAAATGCCAGCCGCCTGCGCAAACAAGAACTGATGTTCGCGATTCTCAAGCGGCGTGCCAAAGCGGGCGAATCGGTGTTTGGCGACGGCACGCTAGAGGTTTTGCCCGATGGTTTTGGCTTTTTGCGCTCGCCCGAAACCTCATATTTGGCCAGCACGGACGATATTTATATTTCTCCCTCACAAATCCGCCGCTTCAACCTGCACACAGGCGACACCATCGAGGGCGAAGTGCGCACCCCGAAAGACAACGAGCGTTATTTTGCACTGGTCAAAGTCGATAAAGTCAACAACCTGCCGCCCGAACACACCAAACACCGCATTTTGTTCGAGAACCTCACCGCCATCCACCCCGACACTGTGCTCAAATTGGAGCGCGACAACAAATCAGAAGAAAATCTTGTCGGGCGCATCATCGACGTGATTTCCCCCATCGGTTTGGGCCAGCGCGGCCTGATTGTCGCCCCGCCGAAATCAGGTAAAACCGTCATGCTGCAGCACATCGCCCACGCGATTGCCGAAAACCGCCCCGACATCGAGTTATTTGTCTTACTCGTCGACGAGCGCCCCGAAGAAGTCACCGAAATGCAACGCTCGGTCAAAGGCGAAGTCGTCGCCTCAACCTTTGACGAGCCCGCCAACCGCCACGTGCAAGTGGCCGAAATGGTCATCGAAAAAGCCAAACGCTTGGCCGAAACAGGCCGCGACGTGGTGATTTTGCTCGACTCCATCACCCGCCTCGCCCGCGCCTACAACACCGTTTTGCCCTCATCAGGCAAAGTGCTCACAGGCGGCGTGGACGCCAACGCCCTGCAACGCCCGAAACGCTTTTTTGGCGCAGCCCGCAACATCGAAGAAGGCGGCTCGCTCACCATCATCGCCACAGGCTTGGTCGAGACGGGCTCGCGCATGGACGACGTGATTTTTGAGGAGTTCAAAGGCACGGGCAACATGGAATTATCGCTCGACCGCCGCATGTCGGAGAAACGCGTTTACCCCAGCATCAGCCTCAACCGCTCATCGACCCGCCGCGAAGAGTTGCTGGTCAACAAAGAAAACCTACAAAAAATGTGGATTTTGCGCAAATTCCTCCACGACATGGACGACATCGCCGCGATGGAATTCATTTTGGACAAAATGAAACAGACCAAAAACAACGCTGAATTTTTTGATTTGATGAAGCGGGGTTGATTGAAAAAAGCACCTTGGAAATAGGTGCTTTTTTTATGTGACAAAACCACCAAAGAGGCTCTCCAACAAAGCCTAACAAAAAACACTAGGGACTGGACAAGTGTTTCTTCATAAAAACACTAAAAGGATCAAGTACATAATCAGCAAAAGGTGCGCAAAACTCAAAACCAAAACGCTTATACAGCTCATGTGCAGGATAAAAGTACGCCGCCGTTCCTGTTTCTAAATAAAGCGTTGTATAGTTTTTTAACCTTGCTTCAGCCAACAAATGGCTTAGCATTTTTGACGCCACCCCTCTTCTGCGAAAGTCAGTTGACGTTCGCATTGATTTGATTTCAGCTTCGTGACAATTTAATTCTTTGAGTGCGCCACAACCAGCCAACTTATCATTATCCCAAACCGTCCAGAATGTAATTTCAGGAGTTTTTAATGCTTCAATATTTAAGGCGTGAACACTTTCAGGTGGTGACTCTTGATGCATGTCATGTAAATGCTCGTTCAATAAATTGAAAATTTCAACGCCCTGTAAATCATCTACAATAAATTTCATAATTTACCTCATACAAATTGCCAGTAAACGAGTTTGTCCCAACCAACTCACCCCGCCCAATCCAATATCACCTTCCCACTTTGCCCCGACAGCATGGTCGCGAAGCCCTGTTCAAAATCATTGACCGAAAAATGGTGGGTGATGATGGGCGAAATATCAAGACCCGATTGAATCAAGGCGACCATTTTGTACCATGTTTCAAACATTTCTCGGCCATAAATGCCTTTGATTTCTAGGCCTTTGAAAATCACTTGATTCCAGTCAATCGCGGTGTCGGCGGGCGGAATGCCGAGCAGGGCGATTTTACCGCCGTGTTGCATGGTTTCGAGCATCATTCTGAAGGCTTGCGGATTGCCTGACATTTCAAGGCCAACATCGAAGCCTTCGGTCATGTTCAGCTCGGCCATCACGTCTGGCATGTTGTCGTGCAGCACGTTGACGGCGCGGGTCGCGCCCATTTGCCGCGCTAGGTCTAGGCGATAGTCGTTGACATCGGTTATCACCACATGCCGCGCACCAACGTGTTTGGCAATCGCCACGGCCATAATGCCAATCGGGCCTGCGCCCGTGATGAGCACGTCTTCACCGACCATGTTGAACGACAATGCGGTGTGGACGGCGTTGCCAAACGGGTCAAAAATCGCGGCTAAGTCGTCCGAAATGTCATCGGGAATATGAAACGCATTCAATGCAGGCAAGGCCAAATATTCCGCAAAAGCCCCCGCGCGGTTGACGCCAACCCCAATGGTATTGCGGCACAAATGGCGACGACCTGCGCGGCAGTTGCGACAATACCCGCAAGTGATGTGCCCTTCGCCTGAGACTCGGTCACCGATTTTGAAGCCTTGCACTTCTGAGCCGATGTCAACCACTGTGCCCACGTATTCATGTCCGACGTGCATGGGGACGGGGATGGTCTTTTGCGCCCATTCGTCCCATTTCCAAATGTGCATGTCGGTGCCGCAAATCGCGGTTTTTTTGATTTTAATCAACACGTCGTTGTGCCCGATTTTGGGCTTTTGCACCTGTGTCATCGTTAATCCAGGTGCGGCGGTGAGTTTGGCCAATGCTTTCATTTGAAGTCCTTGATTACTGACGGGCGGGTTTCAAACCCGCCCCTACGTTTGATTGAGCGGGTTAAATCACTTTAAGTTCGCGCCCGACTTTGATGAACGCGGCCACCAGTTGGTCAATTTGTTGCGTGGTGTGGCCTGCCGACATTTGTGTGCGAATCCGCGCTTTGCCTTTGGGCACAACGGGAAACGAGAAGCCAATCACATAAACGCCCTCAGCGAGCAAACGTGCCGAAAACTCGCCCGCCAGTCGCGCATCACCGAGCATAACGGGCACAATCGGATGCTCGCCTGCGACCAATTCAAAACCCGCCGCGCTCATTTGCGCTCTAAAATACGCGGCGTTGCGCTGCAGATCGGCCCGCAGTTGCGCCCCTTCATCCGTGCGCAAAAGTTCAATCACTTTGAGGGTCGCCGCCGCAATCGCGGGGGCTAACGTGTTGGAAAACAAATACGGGCGCGAGCGTTGGCGCAATAAATCAATCATCGGCTGACGACCCGCCACATAACCGCCCGACGCGCCACCCAAAGCTTTACCGAACGTCCCCGTGTACAGGTCAACCCGCTCGCTCACGCCACACAATTCGGGCGTGCCCGCACCCGAAGGCCCCATAAAGCCAACCGCGTGCGAATCATCGACCATCACCATTGCGCCATAGCGTTCAGCCACATCGCACAGACCTTGCAAATTAGCGATGATGCCGTCCATCGAAAACACCCCGTCGGTCACCACCAGTTTAAACCGCGCACCCGCCGCATCTGCGGCTTGCAACTGCGTTTCTAAATCGCGCATATCGTTGTTTTTGTAGCGAAAACGCTTGGCTTTGCACAAACGCACCCCGTCAATAATCGACGCATGGTTCAACTCATCCGAAATCACCGCGTCTTCTTCGCCCAACAGCGTTTCAAACACGCCGCCATTGGCATCAAAGCAACTCGAATACAAAATCGTATCGTCCGTGCGCAGCAAACCCGAAACGGCGCGCTCCAAGTCTTTATGCACCTGTTGCGTGCCGCAAATAAACCGCACCGACGCGCCGCCGTAACCGTACGCATCCATGCCTTGCTTGGCCGCAGCAATCAACCGCGCATCATCAGCCAAACCAAGGTAATTGTTGGCGCAAAAATTAAGCACGGTTTGCCCGCTGTGCAAAGCAACACTCGCCCCTTGCGCACTGGCAATCACCCGCTCAGGCTTGGCAAAGCCATCGGCATGGATTTGTTGAAGCAACGTATCAAGATGCGCAAGATAGGCTGGGTTCATGTAAACTCCTTTAGAAGAGACGTCAATTCGCCTCACTGTACAGCAAAATAAAACAGATGAACAACAGGTTTAATATCGGCAACATGAAGCCCATCAAACTCATTATTTCAACATTTATCATCTGGTTATTGGTTTACGTGAGTAGCGAAGTGTTTTTTCACCGCCAAGCCAAAGCCACATTAACGGACAAAACCCATTGTTTTCAATCCTCCACGCATGAAAGCAACCCAAACTCCATGCTCTATATTGCCGAGGAATGTCAGTTTGGCATGTTTTTGGGTAATCCACTCAAAACAGTGGTGCGGGTGTATTCAGGCGACAGACTTACCGTTGAATATGAAGCCATATTTGATGATGCGCCAGCAACAGATGGCATAACTCAGTGGTCTTGCCGCAGCGAGCCGACGAATGCCTGTGAGCTATGGGTTGCTGTCGACAACAGTTTGCTCAGTGGTGGCGGGCGAACTGAACGCGTGATTTTTACGCCTTGAAATGTGAGAAATGATGTGTTGCGAGCGAGGCGAATACGTCTCCACCTATCTCAAAGCAGAATGGCACTACCTGACATCAGGTTGCATGATTAACGTCCCCAGCATCGGATTGATTCATATCCAAGATACCGACAATGCTCTTGAATTCGTGGCGCGTCAAACGACCGATTAGCCTCACTTACAGCAAAATAATATCGTACTGCTCCTGAAAAAACATACTCTGCGCTTGCAGCGAAATGGTTTTGCCAATTTGGCTGGACAGTTGCGCGAAATGCGGGGCGACTTCGTCAAGCAGCATGTCAATCACATCAGGATGCGCGACCACGCGAAAGGCGGTGGCGTTGAATTGACAGGCTTCGCGGCGGATTTCTTGCAAAATTTGGTAGCAAATGGTGCGGGTGGTTTTGACCATGCCGCGCCCTTGGCACATCGGGCAAGGTTCGCACAGCAGTTGCGACAATGACTCGCGCGTGCGTTTGCGGGTGATTTCAACCAAGCCCAGCGGTGAAAATGGATGAATCGCAACGCGGGTGCGGTCATTGGCAAATTCGCTGTGCAGCAGTTGCGTGACTTTTTCGGCATGCGTGGGGTCTTGCATGTCGATGAAGTCCAAAATAATCATGCCGCCCAAGTTGCGCAGGCGCAGCTGGCGCACGATTTCTCGCGCGGCTTCAAGGTTGGTTTTGAGAATCGTGTCGGGAAAGTTGCGCCCCGACACAAACGAGCCTGTGTTGACGTCAATCGTGCTCATGGCTTCGGTTTGCTCGATGATGAGGTAACCGCCCGATTTAAGCTCGACCCTTTGTTGCAACGCCGCATTGATTTCGTCCTCGACCTTATAAGCGTCAAACAGCGGTCGCTCAATCGGGGCGATTTTGAGTTTGTCGAGCACCGATGGCGTGTAATTTTGCGCAAATTGCTGCAATTCAGCCAAAACCTGCGCATCGTCGGTGGTGACGCTGCTGGTGTGGGCGGTGACCATGTCGCGCAAAACCCGCTGGGCGAGCGATAAATCTTTGTGCACCAAATGCGGCGCGGGGTATTTTTTTTGCGCAGCAACAATGTTGTGCCACGCGCAATTGAGGTAATGAATATCGTTGAGCCACTCATCGTCAGGCGCGTCCAGCGCAGCGGTGCGGATGATATAGCCGCCTTTGGCCGACTCGCCCGTGAGCGCACTGAGCTTGGCTTTGAGTTGCCCGCGCTCGTCGTCGCATTCGACTTTTTGGGTCACGCCGATGCCATCGTCTTTGGGCAGATACACCAACAAGCGCCCCGCAATGCTGATTTTGGTCGATAACCGCGCCCCTTTGCTGCTGATGGGGTCTTTGATGACCTGTACCAGCACCACTTGACCGTCAAACAAAATGGTTTCAATCGGCGGCAGGTTTTTGGTGTTTTGGCTGGCCGATGGGCTGTGCGCGGCAATCGCCATGTCGGCCACGTGCAAAAACGCAGTGCGCTCAAGGCCGATGTCAATGAACGCCGATTGCATCCCTGGCAAAACCCGCACCACTTTGCCCAAGTAAATGTTGCCCACCAAACCCAAATTGGCTTGCCGCTCCACATAAACCTCTTGCACAATCGCGTTTTCGAGTATCGCCACGCGCGTCTCAGGGCTGCTGCTGTTGATGAGAATCTCTTGTTTCATGCGAGCCGCCACAACAGTTGCGCCACTTCATGCACAGGCAAGCCCATCACCGCCGAGTGACTGCCCGACACATGCGCCACAAACGCCGCGCCCAAGCCCTGAATCGCATACGCGCCCGCTTTGCCAAACGGCTCGCCGCTGGCGACATACGCCGCAATCTCGTGCTCGCTCATCGGTGCAAACCGCACTTCACTGCTCACGCACACCTGTTGCACCTGCGCACCCGCCACCAGCGCGACGGCGGTGTGCACCTGATGGCTGCGCCCCGCCAATTGACGCAACATCCGCGCCGCATCGGCCGCATCAACGGGCTTGGCTAAAATCAAACCGTCGAGCTCAACCGTGGTGTCGGCGCACAAAATTGGCCGAGGTGACAAACCCTGCGCCGCAATGCACTCCGCCGCATATTGTGCTTTGAGCGCAGCGACGCGCTGCACATACGCCAACGGCGACTCGCCCTGCAACTCGGCCTCTAGAGCCTCGGCGGCCACAGCATCAGGCGGTAAGAAAACCTCAAAAGGCACGCCAATCAAATTCAACAACTGAGCGCGGCGCGGGCTTTGAGAAGCCAAATAAATCGGGGGAAAGTTAAAAGAGTTCATGAGCGCATTATACCGAATGCCCACTGGGCTGGCGGCGCGTTGCCAGCAGATTGCTCAACACTCCATCTTTTTTGACCTGCGCGGCCACGATTTGCGCGGCGGTTAAAATTTCGCTGGGGCTGGCTTGGCCTGCGCCTAGGGTGGCTATCGCTTGAGTTTCGTCATTCAAGCATTGCGTCAGGGCTTGTACGCGCAGGCCTTGGTCTTTGAGCGTGCCCAGCGCGTCAATCAGCCAACTGAGGGCGTAAAACGGGTTGGCGTTGAGTTCAATCGGTTCAATGTCAGCGACGCGCGGCAGTTGGTTGAACGGCGAGGCGATGATTTTGGGGGTTAAATATTTGCTCCATTTGGCGGCTGTGCCACGGGCGGGTTTGAGGGTGACAAAGCCTTTGAAGGCTTGCGGATAAATGCTCAACCAACGTAAATCGCGGCGCAATTCGTGCACGCCCGCTTCGATTTCAACCAGCGGCTGGCTCAATTGCTCAGTTAAAGCGTCGATTTGGCTCTGATAAAACGGCCGCAGCACCGCGTTGAACTGCGCGTCGCTGAGCCAATCGATTTGACGGCACAGTTGTTTGACTTTATCCATGCGTTGGGCTTTTTTGCCCAGCCAGCCTTGTTGGATGAGCAACTCGTTGGTTTGCGCCAAAGCGGCTGCGTGGTCGCGTTCCACCACATCGAGGACGGCGGCGGGAATCTGCGGGTTGTCGGCAAAGTCGCGCAACAGGCCTTGCTGATAATCCACCGCGCCCAGCGCGTCTTCCATCAACTTAAACCGTTCTTTGAGTTTGCCAAACTTCTTTTTGTCGTGCACTTGCCCCAACAAGCGGCACATGGCTTGCAAGTAAAACAGCGTGGTACGCGCTTGCTGAGCGAGCAAAAACGCGGCGGGGTTGTCTTGCCCACGCGCGGCGGCCAAGTGTGCACCCCATTGGGCTAAATGCTGTTTGAATGCTGCTTTAACGTGTTTCATCCGTTGTGCTCCTCTATGGCTTGTTTGATGACCAACCCGAGCCGCTGCCCGCAATCGACCAAATCGTTGGTATCGACATACGCAAAACCGACCACCAGTCCACGCGCGTCGGTCGGGCCAATATAATAGCGCGACAAAGGCCGCACCGACAAACCGAGCGACTGGCACTGCGCGGCCAGTTGCACATCATCGACGTGTTTGGGCAGACGAATCAAGAAATACAGCCCTGCATCGACCACAATCTGCTGTGTGCGACCATGCAAATGTTTTTCTAAAACCGCGAGCAACAAGGTGCGCCGCTGCGCATAAGCTTGGCGCAGGCGACGAATGTGGGTCGTAAAATGCCCTTGGTCGATGAACTCAGCCAAACTGGCCTGCAAATGCAATTGCCCTGGCCTATACAAATCGTACAACGCGGTTTTGAACGGGTTAATCAACGGCTTGGGCAGTACCAAGTACGAGAGTTTAATCCCAGGGTAAATCACTTTAGAAAACGTGCCCATATACAGCACGCGGTGAATCCCCGCCTCGCTCGCCAAGCCTTGCAACGAGGCGATGGGCCGGCCCGAATAGCGAAATTCGCTGTCGTAATCGTCCTCTAAAATCCACGCGCCCGAACGCTCGGCGTACTCAATCAAACTTTTGCGCCGCGCCAGCGACATGACCGCGCCCGTCGGGTATTGGTGCGACGGCGTGACGTAGATGAATTTAGGCGGTGCGCTGTGCAAGTCTTCCAAACTTGGATTCATGCCCTCGCCATCCACACCGATGGGTCGAATGGCCAAATCATTGGCATAAAACGAGCTCCACGCGCCCCAATAACAGGGGTTTTCCACCCACGCCACATCGTTTTGGTCGGCCAACATGCGGCTAATCACGTCAAACGATTGCTGCGTGCCGCTGGTGATGAGTACTTGCTCCGCGTCAAGCATCACGCCGCGCGAAACCCGCAAATAGTCGGCCACCGCGCGTTTGAGCTGCGGATAACCGCCGTTCACGTCGTAATCGTACAGCGCGACATCTTCACGCCGCCAAACTTGGTTTTGCACGCGCTGCCATGTTTTGACGGGAAAATTGAGCAAATCCATTTTGCCCGTCAAGGCAAACGGCTGCACTTCGTATGCATCAAAGCCCTGCTCGCGAGTCAACCGCGCACCGCGCACCGACAACACCGCCTGCTCGTCAAACACTGGCGTGGTTTGGGGCGCACTCACTTCTTCGGTAAAACCATCGGGCACGGCATTGGCCACATACGTGCCGCTGCCCGTGTGGCTCTCGACATAGCCCTCGGCTTGCAATTGGTCGTACGCGGCGACAATCATGTTGCGCGACGCGTCCAACTCATGCGCCAAGTCACGCGAACTGGGCAATTTGACGCCTGCGGGCAAGCGGCGGCTGACAATCGCGCTGCGAATCGCTTCGTAAACCCGCTTATAACCTGGCAAGCGCGGGTGAAAATCTTGCCGTTCGAGTTCGTTTTGTAATAATTCTGCTAAAGGTGTGCGGCGCATAAGTCAATTGTGGCGGATTAATGGTCGGTCTATTGTATATTTTTAACCGCCATTGTCAATCCATTTCAATTCACCCGCACCCACGTGGTGCTGCGCCCGACCACGCTGCCCATAATCGAGTAGCCTGCTTTCAGTATCAAACGATTGCCAGTCTCGGTGATGGTCGCGCTGTATTTTTTGTCATTTTTCAAATCATGCGCCACACCACCTGTGTATTGATTATTGCCCGCGGCGCGAAAGCCCCAAATCACGGGCGCACCGCTCATGTCTTTGCCTGCGTACGCGCCTTTGCACACCGTCGCCACGCACACATTGTTGGTCGCGCCCGCGGCAATCACTTTTTGCAAACGACCGACATACGCGCCGTTTTCAAACGTGACTTTCACCAACGAGGTCGCTTGGCTGGGTTTGTCCAAATCAAAGGTTTTCCACAAGCCTGTCGGGTCGGCGTATGCCGCGCACGACAAGGTTAAGCCAAGAACGGCGATTGCATTTTTGATTTTTTTCATCAGAATTCTCCATTTAAAACAACGGCGACAAATCAGGGTTGCCGCGCGTGATGATGCCGCCGCCCAAACACACGTCGCCATCGTACAAAACCGCCGACTGGCCTGGTGTGACCGCCCATTGTGGCGCGGTAAATTGCAACTCAAAACCATCGGCGTGCTCGATGAAGTCGCACGCCGCGTCGTTTTGTCGATAGCGGCTTTTCGCGGCGATGTGGGTTTGGCGTGGCGCGTGGCCTGCGATGTAGCTCACGTCTTGCGCGAGCAACATGCTCGATTGCAGCGCGGGCACTTCGTGACCTTGCGCGACATACAGCACGTTGGCGGCCAAATCTTTGTGCACGGCAAACCACGGCTCGCCGTTGCCTTGCTTGTCGCCGCCAATCCCAATCCCTTTGCGCTGACCCAAGGTGTAAAACGACAAACCGACGTGCTCGCCGACCACGCGACCGTCTAATGTTTTCATCAAACCCTTGTGGGTCGGCAAATATTGGTTGAGAAAGTCGCGAAACGGTCGCTCGCCGATGAAGCAAATGCCTGTTGAGTCTTTTTTGGCGGCGTTGGACAAACCGAGCTGGTGCGCAATCTCGCGCACTTGGGTTTTGGGCATTTCACCGAGCGGAAACAGAGTTTTGGCCAGTTGCGCTTGGTTGAGGCGGTGCAAAAAATAACTTTGGTCTTTGCTCGCGTCCAAGCCTTTGAGCAGTTGAAACTCGCCATTCACTTCGCGCACGCGGGCGTAGTGGCCTGTGGCGATGTATTCCGCGCCCAGACTCATGGCGTGGTCTAAAAATGCTTTAAATTTGATTTCGGCGTTGCACAACACATCAGGATTGGGCGTGCGCCCCGCGCTGTATTCGCGCAAAAAGTCGGCGAACACGCGGTCTTTGTACTCGCTGGCAAAGTTCACCGCTTCGATGTCCACGCCGACCACATCGGCGACCGAGGCCGCGTCCAGCCAGTCTTGCCGCGTGGAGCAGTATTCAGAATCATCGTCGTCTTCCCAGTTTTTCATAAAAAGACCGATGACTTCATAGCCTTGTTGCTTGAGCAGCCACGCGGTGACGGATGAATCCACCCCGCCCGACATGCCGACCACGACTCGTTTTGCACTCATGATAAAACCCGTAAATCCTTAACCAAAACCAAATCCAAGCGTTGGCCGTTGACATAATCGTTCAAACATTGCGCCACAATCGGGTTGCGGTGAATCGCTTGCTGCGCCATAACTTCGTCAAACGTCAGCCACACCGCCTCGATGATGCCCTCGTCCAACTCGGTGCGCGTCGGCGCGTCGCCCACCGTGCCGACAAAGGTCAAACGCAAATACGTCACCGACTTGTCGTCTTTGTCCGAAATATAAATCCCCAGCAGTGCGGTGGGCGTGAACTCGTAGCCAGACTCTTCCAAAACCTCACGCTTGACGGCGTGCAACAGCGTTTCGTTGGCCTCCCAATGCCCCGCAGGTTGATTGAGGCGAATGCCGTGGCGCGTGTGTTCACGCACCATCAAATAACGCCCGTCGCGCTCAATCAGTGCGGCAACAGTGGCGTGCGGAGTCCAAATCGGTTCTGAATGAGGCATAGGGTTCTCGTGCGCAAAAAGCGTGATTCTAGCACGAAGCGCGGTGGACAAACATCACGTCGCGTGGGCTGCGCCCCAAGTGCTGGCCGCCGTCAACCATGAGCGTTGTGCCCGTCATACTCGGCGCACCGATGATGTAGAGCAAGGCTTGCGCCACGTCGTCGGGCGTTGAGCCGCGCTCTAAAATCGTTTGCGCGTGCGCAGCGGCAAAATCAGCGGCGGTTTGCTCGCCTGAGGGCAAACTCAACCCTGGCGCAATCGCCATCACCCGCACCCGTGGCGCAAGGGCTTGCGCGGCCAAAACTGTGGCGTGCGCCAGCGCGGCTTTGCTCAAGGTGTAACTCAAAAAATCAGGGTTGGGGTTATGTAATTTCTGGTCGAGAATATTCACCACCACGCCCACCTGCGCCTCGCCCAATTGCTGCGCCAATTGTTGCGTGAGCAGCAGCGGCGCAAACGTGTTGGCGCGCCAATGTTGCTCAAACAAACTCAAATCCAGCGGCGCGGCTTGCGTGAGCGCGTCGTATTCAAACAACGACGCATTGTTGACCAAAACCCCAATCGGTCCGAGTGCCGCCTGCGCTTGCGCCAACAATGGGCCCGTTTGCGCCTCGTCGCTCAAGTCCGCCTGCAACGCCACCGCCCGCACGCCCAACGTGCGCAAATGCGCCGCCACCTCAAGGGCCTCATCCGCCGACCGCCCGTAATGCACCGCCACATCAAACCCCGCGCGCGCCAACGCCTCACACAACACGCGCCCCATGCGCCGCGCCCCGCCTGTGACCAAAGCGGTTTGAGGGAGAAAACCTTGAGGATTCATCATACCAATTCGCTCCATTTTTGTACTCATCAATCCATCAGCCGCAGCTGCAAATTGAGTTTAAAACATAAATTAGAACCCTCTTTATACAAACGACCAAAACGATGGCGTGTTGAAGAAGGAGTATCAAAAAAAGTGTGTTGATAAAAATATTCTTTGAGCACTTTGTCTTGATTGGTGTGGTAAAACAAAAGTTCGCCATCGGTTGTGACAATCACCGCACCATTGGCGGACAACTCGCCATCCCAAGGTTTGGCGGGGAAAATACCCAGCATGGTGTATTTGATAAAGTCACGCAATCGGCAATGAATTTCGGGTGCGCTGTCGGTGTCTGCCGGCGTGTAGTCGCTGAGTCGCTTGCCCATTTCTTTGTTGAAAAAAGCCAGCAAAGCCTCAGCTAAAATTTCAGGCATTTTACTATCGGCTTTGCGTAGATTGGACTCGTAGGTTTTGTTTTCGCAATGCAAAAACTCAAGCTGGCCGCCCAATTCTTTGATTTTGCTCAAACGGTCTTTGATTTTGGAGCGCGTATCAATTTGATTGATGGCATCCATATGTGAATGCTCAAGGTGACTTACTTTAAACACAAAATTGGTGGCAGATGAAGCGTTGAGCAAGGTCGGGGCATGGCCTAAAAAAGACTTGATGCTCACGCCTTGATTTTCATTGAACATGTGGTCTTGAAAACTCAAAGTAATATCTGCTTTCTCGTAAGACGTGCCTTTGCGTTTGTTCAGCCCCAATGTATGGTTGGCCTCATCTATGCGCGAGTGGTTGAACGTGCCCTTTTGTTGGCGAATGAACTCAACCATCGCGCTCAATTCTTGTGCGCTGATGAGTTGTTCAATTGGCAGATGGGTCGTTGTGCCATTGCTTGCAATGACATCTACTGAAATATCGTGGATGGAAATATCACTGTGCGCGGTTTTGATTTTGAGCACACGGATGCTGTCATCACTGGCCGAGCCGTGTGCGTTACCGTAAGCGATGATTTTTTGCGCAATGATTTTCAGCAAAGCATATGATTCGCTGATTTCGCCTTTATTTTGCATACTTTCCTCCTCTGTTTTAGAGTGTTTGTCCAAATATTGAAATACGCTCGCGCCCACGGCTTTGACCACGTCGACGCAAACACTATTGCCCAATTGTTTCATGGCTTGTGTTTTGGAAACGGGAAATTCAAAATCAGCGGGGAATGTCATCATGTCGCGCGCTTCGCTCAAGCCAATGCGTTGAACTTCACCGTTCACACGGTAAAATTCCCAGTTGCGCCGGTCGTCAATCGGTGAACCTTTACCGCCCACACGAAGCGTAAAGCCAATTTTTTTCTCGCAAGGTGCCTTGAAAATATCCGACATGGTCTTGGTCAAGGGCACAGGAATCGGGAAGTGGAATGATGCAGAAGTATCAACTTGAGAACGCTCAAACCCGACAATAAACACTCGCGCCCGATGTTGCGGCACATTGAAATCTGATGCCTTGATGACGCGATAACTCACCTCATAATTGGCTTCATCCAAATGTTTGAGAATCGTGGCAAACGTGTGACCGTTGTCGTGCGCAATCAGGTGGCGAACATTTTCTAAAATGAATGCTTTGGGGCGTTTGGCTTCTAAAATATCCAAAATACAATAAAACAAATTGCCGCGTTCAGAGTTCGCTCCGTCACTAAAGCCTTTTTTAAGCCCTGCTTGCGAAAACGGCTGACAAGGAAACCCTGCACACAATATGTCGTGCTCAGGGATGTTTTCGGCGGCGACTTTGCGAATGTCGTCGTTGAATATTTCAGCATCAATTTTAAAATTGGCGGCATAAGTGGTACGGGCATGCGGGTCTTTCTCAGAGGCAAACACGCATTGCCCACCCATCGAACCCAAAGCCACGTGAAAGCCGCCAATTCCTGCAAATAAATCAATAAAACGCCACGAACCATAGGCTGTGGCGTTTTGCGGCTCGTTGGGAAATAAATCTAAATTCATTGCGGCAACGCACTCAACTGCCCTTGCAACTTCGCCACCATCCCCTCAAACTCAGCCAGTCGCTTGCGCTCTTGCTCAATCACGGCGGCGGGGGCTTTGGCGACGAAAGCGTCGTTGGCCAATTTGCCGCTGGCTTTGCTGATTTCGTTGCTCAAACGGGTGATTTCTTTGCTTAAGCGTTCGCGCTCGGCGGCGACGTCGATTTCGACTTTGAGCATGAGCGAGACTGTGCCTACGACTTGCACGGGTGCGCCAATCGCATCGGGCAGGCTTTGGCCGATGGTCACTTCGGACAATTTAGCCAAGGTTTTGAGGTATGGCGCGAAGGCGTTGAGTTTGCTTTGTTGCTCGGCAGGTGCGGCGACAAACAGCGGGGCGCGGGTTGAGGGCGCGAGGTTCATTTCGCTGCGCAAGGTGCGGCAGGAGTCGACCAAGCCTTGCAATTCGTGCATCCACGCATCAGCCTGGGCGTTGATTTTGCTCACGTCGGCCACAGGATAGGCGGCGAGCATGATGGATTCGGTGGTTTTAACGCCCGCCAGTGGCGCGACGGCTTGCCATAACTCTTCGGTGATGTACGGCATAATTGGGTGCGTTAGGCGCAGGCTGGCTTCCAAAACGCGCAGCAAGGTGCGGCGGGTGGCGCGTTTTTGTGCGTCGTTGCCGTTGTGCAGCGCAACTTTGGCCAGTTCAACGTACCAGTCGCAGTATTGATTCCAGATAAATTGATAAATATTTTGCGCAATCAAGTCAAAGCGGAAGTCGGGGAATTGCTTGGCGACTTCGAGCTCCAAGCGTTGCAATTCGTTGGTAATCCACAAGTCAACGGGCGAGAATTCAAGCTCGGCGGCGTCATCAACCCCGCAATCTTGCCCTTCGCAGTTCATGAGCACAAAGCGGGTGGCGTTCCAGATTTTGTTGCAAAAATTGCGGTAGCCTTCGCAGCGTTTGGAGTCAAAATTGATGCTGCGCCCGTGCGTGGCCAGCGCGGCAAAGGTGAAACGCAGCGCATCCGCGCCGTAGGCGGGAATGCCGTCGGGGAACTCTTTTTCGGTGGCTTTGCGCACCGTGGGCGCGGTTTCGGGTTTGCGCAGGCCCGTGGTGCGTTTGTCGAGCAATTCGGGCAGGTTGATGCCGTCAATCAAGTCAACAGGGTCAAGCACGTTGCCTTCGGATTTGCTCATTTTTTTGCCATCCGCGTCGCGGATGAGACCGTGCACATAAACCGCGTTGAACGGATTTTGCCCCGTAAAATATTTGGTCATCATAATCATCCGCGCAACCCAAAAGAAAATAATGTCGTAGCCTGTGACCAGCACCGATGAGGGTAAAAAATGTTTCAAATCAGGGGTTTGCTCAGGCCAGCCCAGCGATGAAAACGGCACAAGCGCGGATGAAAACCACGTGTCGAGCACGTCTTCGTCGCGTTTGAGGCCGCCTGCTTGCAGCGCGTCCATGCGTCGCCCAATCGCCGCTGCGGCGGGCACGTCGGCAGCGGCGTTGATGCTGTCGAACAATTGTTGCATTTTGGCGTTGAGTTTGTCTTGCGCACCCGCTTGCGTCCGCGCCACGTGAACGTCGCCCTCCGCGTCGTACCACGCGGGGATTTGATGGCCCCACCACAGTTGGCGCGAAATGCACCAGTCCTGAATATTGGTCAGCCAATGGTTGTAGGTGCTGTTCCAGTTGTCGGGAATCAGGCGAATCTCGCCGTCATTCACCGCCGCTAACGCAGGGTCAACAATCAGCTCTTTGCCTTTGCCCGTTAAATCCATGTACCACTGCTCGGTCAACATCGGCTCAATCACCGTGCCCGTGCGGTCGGACTTGGGTTGTTGCAGTTTGTGCGGCGCGACTTTAACCAATAATTCGCCCAAATCCGCGACGATTTGCTTGCGCGCGACAAAACGGTCTAGCCCGCGATACGCGAGCGGCGCGTTGTCGTTGATGGTTGCGTCCAAGTTCAAAATACTCAAGTGACCCAGATTGTGCCGCTCGCCGACCGCGTAATCGTTAAAATCGTGCGCAGGGGTGATTTTGACCACGCCCGTGCCGAACGCTTTATCCACGTATTCATCGGCAATAATCGGAATCGTGCGCTCGCACAGCGGCACATGCACCTGCTGGCCAACCAACGCCGCGTAGCGCGTATCGTCAGGGTGAACGCACAACGCCAAGTCGCCCAGCAGCGTTTCGGGGCGCGTGGTCGCCACGGTCAAGCCCGCCACGGTTTGGCGGTTGCCTTCGTCATCAATGATGGTTTGCGCACCGTTCACGAACGGATACAAAATTTGCCACATCGAACCATCGACTTCTTCGGTCACGACTTCAAGGTCAGACACCGCTGTGCCGAGCACGCAATCCCAGTTGACCAAGCGATTGCCGCGATAAATCAGGCCGTCGTCAAACAAGCGCACAAACACTTCGGTGACCGCTTGCGACATTTTGGGATCCATCGTGAAGTATTCACGATTCCAGTCGATGCTTGAACCCATGCGGCGGATTTGTTGGCTGATGATGTTGCCTGATTTTTCTTTCCATTCCCAAACTTTTTCAGTGAATTTCTCGCGCCCCAAGTCGGCGCGGCTCACGTTGTTGGCGGCCAATTGACGCTCCACGACGATTTGTGTGGCAATCCCTGCATGGTCGGTGCCAGGAATCCACGCCGTGTCTTTGCCGCTCATCCGCGCGTGCCGCGCACAGGCATCCATCACGGTTTGGTTGAACGCGTGCCCCATGTGCAGCGTACCAGTCACGTTAGGCGGTGGCAGAAAAATGCTGTAAGCGTCATTGGCAGGATTGACCGTGCCGTGCGCGTAACCGCTGTTTTCCCAGTGCGCGCGCCAATGGTTTTCCAGCTCAGCGGGGTTGAATGATTTGGCCAATGAATCGAGAATCGGGGTTGTGCTCATGATGTGTTTTGTCGTCAACGAAATAAAACGCCATTATAAAGGGCGGGCTGGTTTTGTGGGCAGGGAATTGGCTCTTGAAAAAAGGGGAAGTTGCCCCATGTTTACCCCATTGGCTAAAATCGGTTTGGCCAAAGCAAGGGCGACCCGTCATGTGTGGCGGCTGAGCATCGCAGGTTGCTCAACATCTTGCCGTCGCGCTGTTTGAGCCACGCAGTGGCGAGTTGCGCGACAATCTAACTCAACCGAGAAGCACAAGCGGGGTACGCCACGCTTGACTTGATTTTTTGCCTCCTTTTGCATCAAGGCAAAAGGAGGTCCCTGTCGGGGCGAGTCCCGACGTGTGCGCTCTTGACATCAAGGCGGGTGGGTTTGAAACCCACTCCTACGCTGAACGTATTTTTTAACACCACACAAAGGAGATTTATGAGCACCACGACTCAAAACACCCATAGTTTTCAAGCCGAAGTGGCGCAATTGCTGCATTTGGTCACACACTCGTTGTATTCCAATCCCGAAATTTTCTTGCGCGAGTTGGTCTCCAACGCGTCGGATGCGTGTGACAAATTGCGCTTTGAGGCGTTGAACAACGCCGCGTTGTATGAAAATGACAGCGACTTAGCGATTCGCATCACCTTAGATAAATCCCGCAAAACCTTAACCATCACCGACAATGGGATTGGTTTGACCGAGCAAGAAGCGATTGACAACTTGGGCACGATTGCCAAAAGCGGCACGAAAGACTTCATGAGCCGCCTCTCTGGCGACCAAAAGGCCGACGCGCAGTTGATTGGGCAGTTTGGTGTCGGTTTTTATTCGGGCTTTATCGTAGCCGATAAAATCACCGTTGAATCGCGCCGTGCAGGACAAACGCAAGGCGTGCGCTGGGTCAGTGGCGGCACGGGTGAGTTTACGGTGGAGTCGATTGAGCGTGACGCACGCGGCACGAGCGTGATTTTGCACCTGCGCGACGATGCAGAGCAATACCTCAATACATGGCAAGTCAAACAAATCGTCAACAAATACTCCGACCACATCAGCCTGCCGATTCAAATGCTCAAAGAAGAATGGCGCGACGCGGAGCAAGAGAACCAACCTGGGCAAATGGTCACCACCGACGAGTGGGAAACCATCAATTCGGCCAGCGCGCTGTGGACCCGTGCGAAAAAAGACGTGAGTGATGAGCAATACGCCGAATTTTACAAACACATCAGCCACGACTACAGCGCACCGCTGGCGTGGGCGCACAACCGCGTGGAAGGCTCAACCGAATACACGCAACTGCTGTTCATCCCGTCGCAAGCCCCGCAAGATTTGTATTACCGCGACAGCGTGAAGGGGCTCAAGTTGTACGTGAAGCGCGTGTTCATCATGGACTCGGCCGAGCACTTGTTGCCCAATTACTTGCGCTTTGTCAAAGGCGTGATTGACAGCGCGGACTTGCCGCTCAACGTCAGCCGCGAACTTTTACAAGAATCGCGCGACGTCAAAGCGATTCGCGAAGGCAACACGCGCCGTATTTTGAGCACATTAGAGCAGTTGGCCAGCAGCGACGAGGCGGCGGAGCAAGAAAAATTTGCGCAGTTTTATGCGCAATTTGGCGCAGTGCTCAAAGAAGGCTTGGGCGAAGACGGCAGCAACCGCGACAAAATCGCCAAATTGTTGCGCTTTGCCTCAACCAGTAGCGACGATGTGAGCCGCTCGCTCGACGCCTACAAAGCGGCCATGATTGAAGGCCAAGAGGCGATTTATTACATCACCGCCGAAAACTTCGCCGCGGCCAAAAACAGCCCGCAACTCGAACTCTTCCGCAAAAAAGGCATTGAAGTTCTGCTCATGACCGACCGCATCGACGAATGGGCGCTCGGCTTTTTGACTGAATTTGACGGCACGCCGTTGCAAAGCGTCACCAAAGGCGCGGTTGATTTGGGCAAACTGCAAAACGACGACGAGAAAAAAGCCCTTGAAACCGTGGCCGAGCAAATGAAACCGCTGCTCGACAAACTGCAAGAAGTCCTCAAAGGCAAAGCCAAAACCGTGCGCGTCACCACCCGTTTGGTCGACAGCCCCGCGTGCTTGGTCAGCGACGAACAAGACTTATCACCGCAGCTGGCCAAAATGTTCAAACAAATGGGTCAGCCCGTGCCAGAGAGCAAGCCGATTTTAGAAATCAACGCCGAACACGCGCTGGTCAAACGCTTGCAGACCAGCGAGGCGACTTTTGACGACCTTGCCCACGTGATTTTTGACCAAGCCCAACTGGCCGAAGGCGAAGTCCCCGCCGACCCCGTTGCTTACTTGCGACGGGTCAATGGGTTGCTTTTGGGATAATTTGAAAAATCCGCGTTTTGTTGACGCGGATTTTTTATAGGTGAACGGACTTGTTTTACTCATCGACACCACCCAGCCATTTGGGTTGATGCTAGAATTGCCGCTTGCCCATTTTTTCAGCGGTAAGGGTGATTTTGCTTGGGTTACAGCATGCACAAGTGCCCCATCAACTCAACAACAACACAGGTGATAAACATGGATGCCACCACAATTCAACAAGCCATTGCGGATTTAACCTTAAGTCTCGATCAATTGCGCCATACGCGTGATGAGTTGGCCGCACAAATTGCCCAAGGATTGGCCAAAGATGGGCAGTCCATCAAATCACTACCATCGTTCATGCGCCGCCCTGCACATGATGTGCACGGCGAAGTGGTGGTTTTGGATGCGGGAGGCACAAATGTTCGCGCAGCACAAGTTCAGCTGGCAGGCGCGCAAGTGACGCTCACTCGCGAACCACAAGCCGATCGCACGTTGATGAGCGAAGCGCAAATTGTTGGGGCAATTTCACGTGATACATTTTTCCAACGCCAAGCCGCTTTGATTGGGCACATCAACTCTGAGCGCGAGTTCAACTTGGGTTATTGCTTTTCTTACCCATCAACCAACACCCCCGATGGCGACGCGGCATTGGTCAATTGGACCAAAGGCATCAATATTGCCCAGATGATGGGCGTGCCGTTGCGCGAACAGCTGGCGGGTGCTTTGGCCGCGCAAGGGCAAATTGCCCATCACACACCCGTACTCAACGACACCATCACCACATTAATCGCTGCGGCATGGATGGCGCCCGATTGTGACCAATACATCGGTTTGATTGCAGGCACGGGTATGAATGCGGCAGGGTTTTATCGCACCCGCCAAATCAGCAAACTCACGCCTTCCAAAGACTGGGGCGCAGATGAGTTGATGGGTGTGAATTTAGAATTGGGCAATTTTCACCCCGCGTGTTTGTCGGCTTACGATGACGCGTTAGATGCCGAAGCATTGGACGACAATCCTGGCAAGCAACGCCTCGAAAAAGCCATTGCAGGCAAATATACCGCTGAAATTTTTGGCCGCGTAGTGGGGCGCGAGGCATGTCTAGCTTTGCCTAATGGTTTGGCTTTTGACCCTCATGCGGGTGTTCACGCGGGCTATGTGACTCAATTACGTGAGCAAGCGGGTTTAATGGGTGAGGCCGCCAACGCGCTGATCAACCGCGGTGCCGACTTAACCGCAGCGGCCTTGGCAGGCGTAGTGCAAAGCCAACAATTGAGCGAACCCTGCACGGTCGGCATTTTGGCTGAGGGCACGCTGTTTTGGCAAACCAATGGTTATCGTGAGCGAGTTGAGCAAACATTAAAGCAACTTATCCCTGCGCATGTGCAGGTGCGGATTTTGCAAAACACCACAGGCGTGGATGCCAATTTCATTGGTGCCGCCTGTGCGGCTTTAGTCTAAAACAAAAAACCTCGCAAATTGCGAGGTTTTTTGAACAAACACTTACATTTTAATCGCTTCAGTCACCACTGCACCTGCAACGCCCGCCACTGAAAAACTGTCTTTAACCGAATCCACACGAATCGTACGTGGGCAAGCACGGCCATCTTCTTTTTTGAACGCATGCAAGACATCGGGCTGTAAATGCACCAGCACTGTGTCACCAATGTTATGCAGCGTATCACCCGATTGGCGCACGGTCATCGTATCGTCGGCGTCAGGAATCGACAAATACAAATACGATGCTTCTCCCAATTTTTCAATAAACTCAACCTTACCCGCAATCACATTGTCGCCATCTTGTTGAACCAAAGTGGTGTGCTCTGGGCGAATACCAATTTCAAGTTTAGTCCCAGCAGACATGCCCACCGCATTGACGCGCACTTGGTATGAACGCTCACCGATGCGCACGGTGGCCGCTTCTGGCGTGGCCGACTCAAGCGTGGCGTTGACAAAATTCATTTTGGGCGAGCCGATGAAACCCGCGACGAATTTGTTGACAGGAAAATGATACAACTCAAGCGGTGCGCCGCATTGCGCCACCGAGCCGTCGCGCTGCACGGCTTCGCCCGCGTTGAGCAACACAATTTTGTCGGCCAACGTCATGGCTTCGACTTGGTCGTGGGTCACATAAATCATGCTGGCAGTGCCGATGTTTTCGTGCAAACGCGCGATTTCCAAACGGGTTTTGACCCGCAACGCGGCATCCAAATTCGACAGCGGCTCGTCAAACAAAAATACCCCAGGTTCACGGACAATCGCCCGCCCAATCGTCACACGTTGACGCTGACCGCCTGATAGTTCTTTAGGCAAACGCTCCAACAAGTGATCCAATTGCAAAATCTTGGCCGCATGGCGCACTTTGGTGTCAACCGTACTCGCTTCGGTTTTGGCGACTTTCAAGCCAAACGCCATGTTTTCGTACACCGTCATGTGCGGATAAAGCGCGTAACTTTGGAACACCATCGACACGCCGCGCTCCGATGGTGCAGCTTCGTTGACGCGCTTACCGCCAATTTGCAACTCGCCACTGGTAATGTCTTCTAAGCCCGCCACCATGCGCAGCAAGGTTGATTTGCCGCAGCCCGATGGGCCGACAAACACGCAAAACTCGCCATCTTCAATGTGCAAATTCACATCACGAATCGTATAAGCGTTGTCGCCATAGCGTTTGTGCACGCCTTTAAAAATCAATTCTGCCATTTTGTCTTCCTCTTTATAAAAATAAATGTGGGTAAGCTTAAAGCCACGCCACCACGGTTTGCCACGCTTGTAAATTCAATTCAGTTTGCCCCATCAAATCGACCAAACCCGTTTGTGGAAACGCTGCCAACTCGCTCAATCGCATGCCTTCAGGCAAAGCATACCGCGCCTTTGTCGCACTCAAATTGAAAGCGCACAGCAGTTGTCGTCCATCGTGCTCACGCACAAAAGCAAACACCTCATGGTGCACAGGCAACATGCGCATACTGCCTTTGAGCAGCACAGGCAACGCCTTGCGCTGCTTTAAACATGCCTGATAATGCGCCAATAAACTGCCCTCACCGTGCTGATCGACCGCCAAATCAAAATGTGTGTCGGCTATCGGCAACCACGGTTGACCCGTGCTGAACCCAGCATGGGGCGCATTTTTTTGCCACGGCATCGGCGTGCGGCAACCGTCGCGGCCTTTGAATGCGGGCCACATGGTGATGCCATATGGGTCTTGCAGCTGCTCAAAGGTCAATTCAGCCTCAGGCAACCCCAACTCATCGCCTTGATAAACACATGGGCTACCACGCACGCACAGCTGCATGGCTGCGTATGTGCGCAACGCCGCATCATCCGCCGCCCAGCGCGACGCCCAGCGCGGCACATCGTGATTGGACAGCGGCCAAGAAGGCCAGCAACCCACTTGAGCACGCGACTCAAACTCATTTAAGGCCGCATGAATGAATGGCGCACTTTTGCCCTCACCCAGCAATTTAAACGTGTAAGTCATGTTCAACTTGTCGCCACCTTCGGTGTACTCAATCATCGTGCCAACAGGGTCATCCGAACCCAACTCACCTACGGTCATCACGCCTGGGTATTGATTGAGAAACTGGCGCAATTTTTGCATGAACAGCACGTTTTCAGGCTGCGACTTATCGTACACATGGTATTGCCAAGCATATGGATTCGAGCTGGGCGCAGAGGCCTCTTCGCTGACAGGGCGGCCTTTGGCTGGGTTGTTGCGCAGTTGTTTGTCGTGTACATAGAAATTGGCGGTATCCAAACGGAAGCCGTCCACCCCCAAGTCCAGCCAAAACTTCATCGCATCAAACAACGCGGCTTGCACATCGGCATTGTGAAAATTCAAATCAGGTTGGCTGACCAAAAAATTGTGCATGTAATACTGCTCGCGCCCCGTGTCCCATTGCCACGCCGAGCCACCAAAAATCGACAACCAGTTGTTCGGCGGCGTGCCATCGTCTTTCGCCTCCGCCCACACATACCAATCGGCTTTCGGATTGGTTTTGTCGCTGCGACTCTCGATAAACCACGGATGCGCATCAGCGGTATGGCTCAACACTTGGTCAATCACCACGCGCAAATTCAAATCATGCGCAGTTTTGAGCAATTGTTTGAAGTCATCCAAGGTGCCAAACATCGGGTCAACGTCACAGTAATCCGACACGTCATAACCAAAATCTTTCATCGGCGACTTGAAAAACGGCGACAACCAAATCGCGTCTACGCCCAAATCTGCAATGTACGGCAAACGCGCAATAATGCCTTGCAAGTCACCAATCCCATCACCATTGGCGTCTTGGTATGAGCGCGGATAAATCTGATAAATCACCGCGCCGCGCCACCAATCAGGCTCGTGAATATTTTGAGGGTGCTGTAAAAAGGTCATGCTTTATCCTTTAACCGCACCAGCCGTCAAGCCAGAAACAATTTTGCGCTGGAACGCCAAAACCATCGCAATCAGCGGCAAGGTCACAATCACCGAGGCGGCCATAATTTTGCCCCAAGGCAATTCATACTGACTCGCGCCACTCAACAAAGAAATCGAAACAGGCACGGTACGCGCTGCGTTGCTGTTCACGAAAGTGAGGGCAAACATAAACTCATTCCACGCGGCGATGAAGGCCAACAAACCTGTCGAGACCAAGGCAGGCCACATCAAAGGCATAAACACGTCTTTGATGATGCGCCAAGGCGTGCAGCCATCCATAATCGCCGCTTCTTCCAATTCTTTGGGCAAATCACGCATAAACGTGGTTAAAACCCATACTGTGAATGGCAAAGTGAAAATCATATACGGCAAAATCAAACCCAGCGTTTTGCCATATAAGCCAAACGCACGCATCATTTCAAACATGCCCGACAACACCGCTACTTGTGGGAACATGGACACCGCCAAAACCATCAACAACAACAAACCACGGCCTTTAAAGCTCACACGTCCCAAAGCATAAGCTGATGTCACGCTCACAAACAGTGACACAATCACCACCGCTGTGGCGACCATGATGGAGTTGCGTAAATGCGTCAAAAACGGCTGGTCAGTGTTGCTCAACAACTCCGTATAATTTTGCAACTTAAATGAATTGAACAACAAACTTGAATCATACAAGCCTTCGCCCGTGCGAAACGAAGTCAAGATGGCGTAGTAAAACGGAAACACCGAAAACACCACAATCACCAAGACCAACAACCAAAACGCAATCCGATACCCTAATTTTTTTGACATGATTTTTCCTTTTTTATCAAAGTTTGCTCAAAAGTTAAATTAATTTTCAACCTTAACCTTGCCAAACTTCATATAGGCAATCGTGCACAAACCAATAATCAAAAACAACACCGTTGCAGCCGCCGAACCAAACCCAACATTACCGTTGTCAATCATTTCTTGGCGGACAAAGCCCGACATTGAAATCGTATCCTCGCTGTTGGAGGTCAACACATAAATCAAGTCAAACACGCGCAACGCATCAAGCAAACGGAAAATCACGGCCACCATTAAAGCGGGCTTAATCAGCGGCAAAGTGACTTTGAAAAATACTTTAACAGGATGAATGCCATCGACTTGCGCGGCTTCATAGCAGTCTTTGGGCAACATTTGCAAGGCCGCCAAAATCAGCAAAGCCATAAACGGCGTGGTTTTCCACACGTCCACTAAAACGACTGAGAATAAAGATAAAGATGGGTCAGCCACCCAAGCGATATTGTCGGTAATCAAACCCAAATTTTTCAAAATACTGTTGACCACCCCAAACTGGTCGTTGAGCATCCAGCCCCACATTTTGGCTGAAACAATCGTTGGAATCGCCCAAGGTACCAAAACTGCAGCACGCACAAAAGCGCGGCCTTTGAACTCGGCGTTGAGCACCAAGGCGACAATCACGCCCAGTACAGTTTCAATCGTGACTGAAATCAGAGAGAACCACAGCGTGTTGCCAATCGCCATGCCCCATTTATCAGCAATCAAGGCTTTGCCCGTGGCAAACAGGCCGTATTCGCCAAAATAGTTATCAAGACCAATGAATTTGGCACTGCTCATGCTGTTTAAATTGGCATCGGTAAAACTGAACCAAATGGTACGTGCCAATGGCCAACCTGCAACGCAGACCAAAATCACCAGCATCGGCGCTAAAAAAGTCCATGCGCTGCGCACGCGTTGCCGCGTCAATGCACTTTGTTGAGTTTGACTCATAGAAATCTCCTTACCACTGCTGCACAGCAGTGGGGCTTATAATTTTTTATTTTTAAAACCCGCGGTTCATAAAAAAGCAAGCGTTTAACATTAAACGCTTGCTTGATTTAGATTACCACTTGCCGCCGCGGCTGATTTTGTTCAACTCTTCTTCAAGCTTGGCAACAGCTTCAGCACCTTTGGCTTTACCTGCCAAGACAGAGCTTGAAGCATTCCAGAACGCATTGGAAACTTCGTTGTATTTCAAGCCTGTTGGCGTTGAAGGACGTGCCACAGAGGCTTCAAACACTTTGAGCAAATCGCCGAAGAACGGGTTTTTGGCTAAAACATCTTTATCAGAGTACAACGCTGGGATGGTTGGGTTATACGCCCCATCAATCGCGCGTTTTTTCTGAACATCTTTGCTGGTCAAGAACATGATCAAATCAGTCGCTTCTTTCGGGTGTTTAGAGTATTTAGATACCGCCAACTGCCAACCACCGATAGTCGCTGCTGATTTACCATCTGCACCGCCTTTTGGCAATGGTGACACGCCCACTTTGTCTTTAATTGTACTGTCAGCCGCTTGCGCACCTGACCAAGCGTATGGCCAGTTGCGCATAAACACGGCATTGCCTTTTTGGAACACACCGCGTGCTTCTTCTTCAGCATAGTTCAACACGCCTTGCGGGGCAATGGTGCCGACCCATGAAGCGGCAGTATCCAACGCTTTAGCCGCTTGTGGGTTGTTGATGGTGATTTTGCCTGTGTTGTCCACAATACTACCGCCATTGTATGACGCCACCCACTCCAAAGCATCGCAGGTCAATGTTTCAGAGGCTTTGGCTTGGAATACAAAACCTTGCATGTCTTTCGCACCTGCCGTGCGCTCTGCATCTTGAATTTTTTTCGCAGTTGCGGCTAATTCTTCCCAAGTGGTTGGGACTTTTTCTTTATGCTTTTCGAGTAAGTCTTTGCGGTAGTACAACAAACCTGCATCGGTGAACCAAGGCATGGCCAGTAATTTACCGTCAATCGTATTGTTGGCGACGATGGCTGGGAAGAATTCTTTTTCTGCGCCTTTGGTCGCATCTTTCAAATCGAGCAAATGGTCTTTTAACATACCAGGCCAAACCACGTCGACCATCAACACGTCAATGTCAGATGCGCCTGCGGCGAATTGTTGACGCAACAAAGCCAATTTCTCTGATGAATCTTTAGGATCAGCATACAGCTTCACTTTATTGCCTGTTTTGGCCGCCCATTCATCCACGTTCTTTTTGCAAATTTCAGCATCTTGACCCACAGAACCACAAGAAATCGTCAGTTCAACTCCGCCAGCGGCGGGTGCAGCCGCGCCCTCTGCTTTTTTTTCAGGGGCTTTACTTTCACCACACGCCGCCAAAACCAACGCGGCAGCAATACTCATACCCCATACTTTGACCAATTGATTTGTTTTCATACGTCTCCACTTTCATTAAAAAATCGATTGATGCAAAAAGCCTCAATCTCTTACCACTGGCTTACGATTTACTGACCAAAAACTTACAAAATTTAAATTTTCATAAAAAAATTTGGCTTTTACATTTTTTCCAAAATTTTCTACGTGACATACTTTAATCAAGCCAATAGTTGATGTCAAGCGTTTTACACCTTAAATCAACACACCCTCTCATTTTTTTCTCCATATTTGGCACCGCCAATCGTCAATAAACTTGACATTGAATAAAATACAACGTTATTGTTGCGACGCACAAAAATACATTGCGCTCAAAATCAATCCGCCGTAGAATTAAATTGTTGCGACGCACAAAAGCCGCTGGCCTTATGCCTAACGCTCCGTATGCTATGCCAACATATTTTATGTTGCAATTTTTATATCATTAAAGGAACTCATTATGTCTATCAAGCCTGAAGATTTTGCTGCTGCACAAAAAGCCTCTATCGAAAATTTTTTCGCCATCACCAATAAAGCATTTGAGTCGATGGTTAAATTGACTGACTTGAACATTGCTGCCGCTAAAGAAGTTTTGGCACAAGCCGCTGACGTATCGACTCAAGTCGTATCCGCCAAAGACGCACAAGGTTTGGTTGCCATCGCCACCACTTCTGCGCAACCTGCTGCGGACAAAGCTTTGGCCTACAGCAAAAAAGTCTACGAAATCGCCTCTGCGGCTCAATCTGAATTGAGCAAATTTGCCGAAGCGCAAATCGCGCAAAACAACCAACAAGTGGCTCAATTCATCGACAGCGCGTCCAAAAACGCCCCGCAAGGCTCTGAAGCCGTGGTCAACATGATGAAATCAGCTGTTGCCAGCGCAAACACTGCTTACGATTCATTGACCAAAGCAGCCAAGCAAGCGGTTGAAATCGTTGAAACCAACGTCAACAACGCGGTTAAAGCCTCTGCACCGAAAGCCAAGTAATTTTTACGCGGCGCACAAAAAAGCCAACGCATTGCGTTGGCTTTTTTTGCTTTACACTGCCAGTTGCGAAATATCGGCCACGCCGTTCATCAACTGCGCCAAGTCTTGCAACAACTTGAGGCGATTGGCACGCACGGGCGCATCGTCGCTCATCACCATCACATCGGTAAAAAACGCATCAACAGGCTCGCGCAAATTGGCCAACGCGCTCAAGGCCGCTTGATAGCCGCGCTGCGCCAACGCATTGCTCACCGACGGCTGCACCGCGCTCAAGGCTTGCGCCAACGCCTGCTCGGCCGCCTCGCTCAACAATGCGGGGTTGATGTGCGCCGCAATCGCTTCGTTTTTCTCAGCCGCTTTGCGCAAAATATTCACGCAACGCTTGTTGGCCGCCGCCAGGTTCGCCGCTTCAGGCAAGACCGCAAAGGCTTTGACCGCTGCCAATTTGTCTTCGACCTCATCCAATTGGTCGGGGTTGTGCGCCAAAACCGCTTCGATGTGCGCGGGCGCGTAGCCTTGCTCTTTGAGCAAGCCTTTGAGGCGGTCGAGCATAAAGGTTTGCACGTCGCTCGCGCACGGTTTGACCTGTGGATTGCCGTCAAACTGCGCTTGCACCGCCGCCAATGTGCCGCTCAACGACAACGGCAGTTTGCGCTCTAAAATCATGCGTACCACGCCCAAGGCATGGCGGCGCAAAGCGAACGGATCTTTTTCGCCTGTCGGTTGCAAACCAATGCCCCAAATGCCGACCAAAGTTTCGAGTTTGTCGGCCAAAGCGACGATTAAACCCGTTGGCGAGGCAGGCAAAGCGTCGCCCGCAAAACGCGGTTGATAATGCTCCGCACACGCGGCCGCCACATCAGCAGGCTCGCCGTGGTGTGTCGCGTAATAACGCCCCATAATCCCTTGCAACTCAGGAAACTCGCCGACCATGTCGCTGACCAAATCGGCCTTGGCAATCCCCGCCGCACGCTGCGCATCGCCCACATTGGCATTCAATTGCGTGGCCAAATACGCGGCAATCGCTTGTACCCGTGCCACGCGTTCGCCTTGAGAGCCGAGTTTGTTGTGGTAGACCACGTTGCCCAGTTTACCGACCATTTCATCCAGCGTTTTTTTCTTATCTTGCTCAAAGAAAAACTGCGCATCGGCCAAGCGCGGGCGCACCACGCGGGCATTGCCCTCGATGATGTCGGTCGGCTGGTCGGTTTGGATGTTGGAGACCAGCAAAAACTCATTGACCAACGCGCCTTGCGCATCGGTCATGGCAAAGTATTTTTGATTGGTTTGCATGGTCAAAATCAAGCACTCTTGCGGCACGGCCAAAAACGCCGCATCAAACTGCGCCTTGTACACCACGGGCCATTCGGTCAACGCGGTCACTTCGTCGAGCAACGCATCGGGCATAATCACCTGATGTGTGCCTGCCTTGGCAATGAGTTGCGCCTCAATGCTCACGCGTCGCGCCGCAAAATCAGGCTCAACCTTGCCGCTGCTGCGCAGCACATTGGCGTAGTCGCTCGCCTGAGCCACGCTCAACGCAGGCGTGCCCATAAACCGATGCCCATCGGTCAAACGGTCGGCCACCACGCCGAGCACCGCGACGGGCAACACTTCACTGCCCCACAACACCAGCGCACGTTTGACAGGGCGCACAAACGCCACATCGTGCTCAGCGGCCGTGCCCGCGTGAATTTGATAGGTCATGACTTTAGGAATCGGCAATTTGGCCGCCACCTCAGTCAACACGCCTTGCAACACCTGCGCCAATACCGCGCCTTTTTGCGTGTAAGTGATGAAAAACGTGTCGTTGTCAATCTCTAAATCGGCAAGGGTTGTATCGGCAAAGCCCATTGCGGTGAGTTTTTTGAGCAATGACGCACTCGCATCGCCGTCAGCAGCCAAGCCGACTTTAACAGGCAAAACCTTATCGCGCCGCACCACATCCGCCGCCTGCTGCGCCACATCGGCAATCAGCACCGCCAAACGGCGTGGCGTGGCATAAGTCTGCACCTGCGCCGCCGCATCCGCCAAACCCAATTTAACCAATGCCTCATGCACTCCACTCGCAAACGCGCTTGAGAGTTTACTCAAGGCTTTCGGGGGCAACTCTTCAGTTAATAACTCAATCAATAAATCTTGTTTCATTGCATACTTTCATCACTGCGACTCAACTCTCGCTCTTTTAACCACTGTTGCAAAATTCCTTCTATTTTTAACGCATTTTTTTGAGCCATTGGCGCAATAGTTGGTATCAATAAAGATAAAACACTAGCCAATAAAGACGCCACTGCAAAGAAATAACGCTCCTCTTTAAAGCAAACCAAAGCAACCACAAAAAACAATAAAAACGCAAGGACGCCTGTTACTAACAAAAGCAACAATTGCAACCAATAAAACACTGGCTTTAAGGGCTTATGATAAGCCAACTCCAATGTATCTAAATTTAACCAGCCTACAATTCCTGCAAATTGGTGCATATTCCCCTTGGCAAACAAAACTCTTGCGCTCATCCCCGAGTAAACTTGAGGATAACCTGGAACCCGCCACTCAAAATGTCTTTGTCCTGCTGTCTCAAAACCAAAATTTGTATACTCTAAACTGCTCTGTTTACGTGGGTGTTGATTAACATCAAAAACCCGCTCAAATGTAAGCACTTCATCATAGTAAAGCGCCCCATCCTCACCTTTTTTATTCACTTAACGGCCTTATGATTATTTACGGGTGGATAAATCCACCCGTTTTCAATTGATTTTACCTCGCGTTCATCAACGCCACAGTCGTATCCAACATGCGATTAGAAAAACCCCATTCGTTGTCGTACCAGCTGCCGACTTTAACCAAGCGGCCGCTCACTTTGGTCAGGCTCACGTCGTACGATGACGACATGGGGTCGTGGTTGAAGTCGACCGAGACGAGTGGCTGGGTGACGTAGCCCAAAATGCCTTTGAGCGGGCCTTCTGAGGCGGCTTTCATGATGCTGTTGACTTCATCGACCGTGGTGTCACGCGCGGCGACGAACGATAAGTCGACCAACGAGACATTAATCGTCGGCACACGAATCGCGTAGCCGTCGAGTTTGCCATTCAATTCTGGCAAAACCAAGCCGACGGCTGCGGCCGCGCCTGTTTTGGTCGGAATCATGCTCATGGTCGCGGAACGAGCGCGGCGCATGTCTTCGTGATACACGTCGGTCAAGCGTTGATCGTTGGTGTACGAGTGAACAGTGGTCATCAGGCCGCTGACCACGCCGATGGCGTCGTGCAACGGTTTGACCAACGGCGCGAGGCAGTTGGTGGTGCATGAGGCGTTTGAAATCACCGTGTCGGTGGCTTTCAACACGTGGTGGTTCACACCATAAACGATGGTCGCGTCCACATCTTTACCACCAGGGGCAGAAATGATGACTTTTTTCGCGCCAGCGGCCACGTGTTTGCTCGCCGCTTCTTTGGTGGTGAAAAAGCCCGTGCATTCCATGACCACATCCACGCCCAACTCGCCCCAAGGCAATTTGGCAGGGTCGCGCTCGGCCAAAACCTTGATGCGGTCGCCGTTGACCACAATGGAGTCGCCGTCCACGCTGACTTGGCCCGAAAACTTGCCGTGCGCGGTGTCGAACTGGGTCAAATACGCGTTGATATTGGCGTCGCCCAAGTCGTTAATCGCCACGATTTCGATGTCGTGGGTTTTGCCGCCTTCGTAATGAGCGCGTAAAATGTTGCGCCCGATGCGGCCATAGCCGTTGATTGCTACTTTAATGGTCATGCGTTTCTCCTCAAGGATTATTTTTGAACCACAGACAAAGCAGTTTGCACCACGTTATCCACTGTAAAGCCAAACAATTTAAACAACTCAGGCGCAGGGGCTGACTCGCCAAAACGCTCCATGCCAATCACGGCGGCGCATTGGTAACGCCAAAACGTGTCGGGCACGCCCGCTTCAACGCCCACGCGCGGCGCAGTGCCCAAAACGCTGGCTTTGTAGGCGTCGTCTTGGCGGTTGAACACATCAAAACACGGCGCAGAGACCACTCGCGCGGCCACGCCTTGCGCATTCAACGCTTCGGCGGCTTTGACCACCAAATCGACTTCCGAGCCTGTCGCCATCAAGGTGACTTGGGCGTTGGCCGCCTCACGCAGCACATACGCGCCGCGTGCGATGTTGCTGGTTTGAGCCGCGTCGCGAGTTTGGAACTGCAAGTTTTGACGGGTGTAAATCATGGTCGATGGCCCATCGGTGCGCTTAATCGACTGCGCCCACGCCACGGCAGACTCGGTGGTGTCGCAAGGTCGCCACACGTCTAAGTTTGGAATCAAGCGCAATGAAGCAGTATGCTCAACGGGTTGATGGGTCGGGCCATCTTCGCCGACACCGATAGAATCGTGCGTGAACACAAACAAGGTGCGGATTTTCATCAAAGCGGCCATGCGAATCGCGTTGCGCGAGTAGTCGGCAAACGTGAGGAAGGTCGCGCCGTAGGGCAAATAACCACCGTGCAACGCAATCCCGTTCATCACCGCGCTCATGCCAAATTCACGCACGCCGTAGCTGATGTGATTGCCCCATTGACCCGGTTTCAAACGCACGCACGTCGACCAGTTGGTCAAGTTGGAGCTGGTCAAGTCGGCCGAGCCGCCCAAAAATTCTGGCAAAGCGGGCGCGTAGGCTTCAATCGCATTTTGCGAGGCTTTGCGCGAAGCAATGGTTTCGGCTTTTTCTGCGCAGGTGGCGAGGTATTTTTCGACCGCCGCGTCAAAGTCTGCGGGCAACTCACCTTTCATGCGGCGCACAAATTCGCTGGCTTTTTGCGGGAATGCTGCGGCGTAGGCGTCAAAACGCGTTTGCCATTCGGCTTGCGCGGCTGCGCCTGTGGCGGCGCAGTTCCACGCATCGTACACATCTTGTGGCACTTCAAAGGCGGGGTATTCCCAACCAATGTGCACACGCGTCGCGGCCACTTCGTCCGCACCCAAGGCTGCGCCGTGGACTTTGTCGGTGCCTTGGAATTTGGGCGAGCCAAAACCAATGGTAGTTTTGCAGCAAATCAAGGTTGGCCCCGTGTCTTTCGCGCCGTTGGCTTTGGCTTGGTTAATCGCGCTCAAAAC
This sequence comes from Formosimonas sp., assembly GCA_051650085.1. Lineage (GTDB taxonomy): Bacteria > Pseudomonadota > Gammaproteobacteria > Burkholderiales > Burkholderiaceae > Hydromonas. The sequence continues at coordinate 40,879 of JBOFII010000046.1, read as the reverse complement.
CGCGGCCACATCGTGGCCGTCCACGTCGCGAATCACGTTCCAGCCGTAGGATTCAAAGCGTTTTGGGGTGTCGTCGGTGAACCATGGGTCAACGATGCCATCAATCGAGATGTTGTTGTCGTCGTACAACGCAATCAATTTAGACAATTTCAACGTGCCCGCCAAGGCGCACGCTTCGTGGCTCACGCCCTCCATCATGCAGCCGTCGCCCAGAAACGCGAAGGTGCTGTGGTCAACAATGCTGTGACCGTCTTGGTTGAATTCTTGCGCCAAGAGTTTTTCGGTCAACGCCATACCCACCGCGTTGGCAATCCCTTGACCGAGCGGGCCGGTGGTGGTTTCGATGCCGTCGGCAAAGCCGTATTCAGGGTGACCTGCGGTTTTGGCGTGCAGTTGACGGAAGTTTTGGATGTCGTCCATCGACAAGTCGTAGCCTGTCAGATGCAACAATGAATAAAGCAACATCGAACCGTGGCCGTTGGAGAGCACGAAGCGGTCGCGGTCAAACCACTTAGAATCTTTAGGGTTGTGTTTGAACACGCCGCTGACAGGGCTCCACAGCGCAACCGCGATGTCGGCCATGCCCATCGGCATACCGGGGTGACCTGAATTGGCTTTTTGTACTGCATCCATCGACAACGCACGAATTGCGTTGGCCATTTGTTTGGTATTGGTTGTCATAAATCCCTCGTTATTGAAATAAAACCTGCGTATTTTAGCAGATGGCTTATGCGGTTGTGTTGGATTTACACATCCATAAAGCCAACCACTTCCAAGCCAAAACCGCCCATTGACGGCATTTTGCGCGGACTGCCCAATAAAACCATTTTGCGCACGCCGACATCTTTTAAAATTTGCGCCCCAATGCCGTACAACAACAATTCAGTCGGCACTTTTTGCGCCACGGTTTGCCCTTGGCTCAATTGATTGAGCCGCGTGAATTGAGTGACCAGCCGCGCCGCTGATTCTTGGCAGTTGAGTAACACGGCAACCCCAACGCCTTGCTGGGCAATGTGCGCCAGCGCGGCGTCAACCGAGACCGAGTGCGTGCTGTGCCCAATGTCGAGCACATCCAGCACCGACAGCGGCTCGTGCACACGCACGGGCACGACATCGACCGAGGCCACGTCGCCCTTCACCAGTACCAAATGCACATTGCTGCTGCACGATTCTTGATACACAATCGCGTTGAATTCGCCATGAGCGGTGCGCATGACGCGCTCACCCACGCGCTGAATCAAGGTTTCTTGCTCGCTGCGGTACGCGATTAAGTCGGTAATCGTGCCGATTTTTAAGCCATGCGTGTGCGCAAACTCAATAAGGTCAGGCAAACGCGCCATTTCGCCGTCGTCTTTCATGATTTCACAAATCACTGCGGCGGGCGTCAAACCCGCCAGCGCGGTTAAGTCGCAGCCCGCCTCCGTGTGCCCCGCGCGTACCAAAACCCCGCCTTCAACCGCGCGAACGGGAAAAATATGCCCAGGTTGCACAATATCGGCCGCGCTGTAATCACTGCTGGCCGCCACTTTTATCGTCAACGCGCGATCCGCCGCTGAAATACCCGTGCTCACCCCATGTTTGGCCTCAATCGACACCGTGAAGTTGGTGCCAAATTGCGTGCCGTTGCCACCTTCTTGCACCATCATCGGCAAGCCGAGTTCTTGGCAACGCGCTTGGGTTAAGGTCAAGCAAATCAAGCCGCGGCAATGTTTGGCCATAAAATTAATCGCCGCTGGGGTGACAAAATCAGCCGCCAAAACCACATCACCTTCGTTTTCACGATTTTCTTCATCAATCAAAACCACCATCCGCCCCGCTTTAAGCTCGGCAATGATTTCTTGCGTGGAGGAAATGCTCATGCAACAACTCCGCTAAAAATTAAAAGCCCCATTGTACGTGAAGATGAGCATCGTAGATAGCGGCGTTGTTTGTTACAATGCGCCCCATGAGCCATCGATTTTACAGCCCCCTGCCTTTAGCCACGCCCGACACCGTATTCACTTTGCCTGAGTCGGTTTTTCACCACGCCATTACGGTTTTGCGCTTGCGCATCGGCGACGAGTTGAGTTTGTTTGATGGTTTGGGTGGCTGCGCCGTGGCGTGCATTAGTCAGATTGACAAAAAAAGCGCGCAAGCACGGATTCTTGCCATCCAGCCAAGCGATGTAGAATCGCCGCTCAACCTCACATTGGCACAGTGCTTGTCGGTCGGCGACAAAATGGATTGGACGATTGAAAAAGCGGTTGAGTTGGGCGTGCGCCACATCATCCCGCTGTTCTCCGCCAAAAGCCAAGTCAAACTCACCCCTGAACGCGCGGCCAAAAAGTTTGAGCACTGGCAGCGCATCATCATCGCCGCTTGTGCGCAGTGCGGGCGCAACACTTTGCCCAGTATTGAATTGCCACAAACCTTGCAAACCTATATCAGCACTTGCCGCGCAGAGCACAAGCTCATGCTCAACCCCGTCGGTGCGGTTGCGCTTAAATCCTTGCCCGCGCCACAACCCACTCACAGCATTCATGTTTTGGTCGGCCCCGAATCAGGCTTTAGCCCCGCCGAAATCAGTGCCGCGCAAAGCGCAGGCTACACCACAACCGTGCTCGGCCCACGCATTTTGCGCACCGAAACCGCGGGCTTGGCTACCCTTGCCGCTTTGCAAACCTTGTGGGGAGATTTTTAAACCCCGCCGCTGCGCACACAAAAATAAACTTCATGCTATGATTCGCGCAGCGCAGATGACTCATCATACGCGCAACTACTGATGCCTTAAGGCTTATGCCATTGGCATATTGTTGTTATTAAATTAAAGGAAAAATCATGGGCTTGATTGACGGACTTTTGGGTGCAGCGTTAGGCGGCAATAATGGCGGTGTGCAAGGTGCATTGCTGCAAGCTGTCATTGGTATGATGGCAGGCGGTCAGCAACAACAAAGTGGCTTGGGCGGTTTAATTGGCGGCTTATTGGGTGGCGGTCAACAACAGTCTGGCGGCTTGGGTGGTTTATTGGGCGGCCTGTTGGGCGGCGGTCAACAACAAGCCAGTACACAAGTTGCGGGCGGCTTGGGCAATTTGACAGGCATGTTGAGCCAACTTGGCTTGGGCAAACAAGTTGAATCGTGGATTGGTACGGGTGAAAACGAAAGCATTTCTGCTGACGACATCCAAAACACTTTAGGCTCGAATGGCACATTGAGCGAGCTGGCCAAATCAGCTGGTGTGTCTGAAACTGAAGCCGCAGGTGGCTTGGCGCAATTGTTGCCAGAATTGGTCAACAAATTGACGCCTAACGGTAAAGTGGATGCCAATGACATCGGCTCGGTTTTGAGCAGCTTATTGGGCAATAAATAATTTTGCCTCAACAAAAAACGACTCACTTTGAGTTGTTTTTTTGTGCCTTTAATGCATCTTTAAGCCAAAACAAGCCCAATTGTGTTTTGACATCAGGCACTTGCCCCTGCCGCATCCACGACTCTAAATCACTTAAGGGGACGCGCATCACCTCAACGAATTCATTGTCATCCAAGTTTTGCGCCCCTTGGCAAGTCAAACCTCGCGCCAAATACAAATGAATCACCTCATCACAATACGCAATTGCATTGTGAATATCGGTAACATGCTGCCAATCTGCCGCGCTGTAGCCCGTCTCTTCCAACAGTTCACGCTGCCCTGTTTGCAAAGGGGTTTCACCCGCATCTTTTTTGCCCGCTGGAAACTCAACAAAAACATCTTGTAAAGGATAGCGATATTGCCGCACCAGCAGCACATCACCATTATCAAATACAGGAATCACCATCACCGCACCGTGGTGTTTGATGTACTCGCGCGTCGTGGTTTGTCCATTGGGCAACTGCACCAAATCACGCCACACATTCAAAAATGCACCTTGATACACCTGCTGACTGTCCAATGTCAGCTCGTTCAACCCCATTTGACTCTTGTCCATACCATCCTAAAAAGAAAAAACGCGTGAAGCTCACGCGTTTTTGTGCCACAAATATCGCCATGCAAAAGCGGGAAAACCCGCAACGACAAACAACAAAAAAGTCACCGCATAAAATGCCCAGCCTTGCGGCGCCAATTGGCTCACATGCGACTCCATCCAGCGCCCCAAAGCGATGAAAACCCCATAGGCGAGCAAAAAAACCAAACTGCGCTGCCACGCTTTGAGAACGGGGATAAATGGCAGATTGGCCAACAACACCCCCGCAATCAGCAGCAAGCCGCCCCAACCATTCATCACATGCCCAAGCTTTTCAATACGGCATTAATCGCCATATTGCTCAAACCCGCGGGGAGTAAACCCAAAGCCAATAAGGCCAGCACATTCAAACTCAACACCACATGGTGTGTGCACGAAAAAGCAATCGGCTCTTGATTTTCAGCGGCATCAAAATACATCAACTTGACCACGCGCAAATAGTAAAACGCGCCAATCAACGAGAACATCACCGCAATCACCGCCAAATACACAAAGCCTGCCTGAATCAAACCTTTGACAATCAACAACTTAGCGACAAAACCAACCAAGGGTGGCACACCTGCAAGCGAGAACATGACCAATAAAATCAAGAATGCCAACCAAGGATTGCGCTGATTCAAACCTTTAAGGTCATCCAATTGATCCGCTTCAAAACCTGTTTTGCTCAAAGCCAAAATCACACCAAACCCTGCCAAAGTCGTAATGGCATAAACAATCACGTAGTAAAACGCCGAGCCAATGCCTAAAACAGTGTTGTAAGCGTCTACACCTGCACGCCCCGCCAAAAAGCCCAACAGCACAAAGCCCATGTGCGAAATCCCTGAGTAAGCCAGCATCCGCTTGAGGTTTTTTTGACGAATCGCACTCAAATTACCCAAAGCCAGCGAAACCACGGCCATGGCGGCAAACATGCCATTCCAATCGCGAGCAAAATGCGGCAAACCTTCAGCCAATAGGCGCACAACCATAATGAATGCGGCAATTTTAGGCGCAGCGGCAATCATCAAGGTCACCGCTGTCGGTGAGCCTTGATAGACATCAGGCACCCACATGTGAAAAGGCACAACGCCTAATTTAAACGCCAAACCTGCCACCAAAAACACCAAACCAAAAGTCAAAACAGCTTGATTGTGATGACCACCTTTAATCACTTGCGCGATTTGATTGATGTCCAGCGCACCATGCGTGCCGCCATAAATCATCGAAATGCCAAACAACAAAAAGCCTGAAGCGATGGCGCCCAAAATGAAGTATTTCATGGCCGCTTCAATTGAGCGCACATGGTCACGGCGCAAAGCCACCATTGCGTACAACGACAACGCCTGCAACTCCAGCCCCATATACAAGGCCAACAAATTGTGTGACGACATCATCATCATTTGCCCAACCAAGGCAAAAAGCGACAAGCTGTAGTATTCACCATGCAAAAAACCACGCTCGGCGGCGTAACGCTGACCATACACAAACGTGGTCGCCACGCAAATATAGGCAAACATTTTGCCCAAGTTGGCCAATGGATCAGAAACAAACATGCCATTGTACGTGTGCGCTACCGTCCCTGCGTGCCACATGTTGGCCGTCAAAACACCGACCACCGCCAAGCCCAACAAACTCACCGCATGAATCCAAGAGCGGTTCTGGTCTTTTTTAGCCGCCAGTTCCATCAGCAATACAATGGTGGCCACCACAGCCAAAACCATCTCAGGAGAGGAGATATAAAAATTTTGCATAATGATTATTTCGCTTAAGGTAATTTGCTGTGCGAGACATGTTCAATCAATTGGTTGACCGAAACATCCATCACATGGGTAAAAGGAGCAGGATACAGACCCATAGCCAACACAGCGACGGCCAAAATCGCCAAAATCCACAATTCACGGCAATTGGCATCGGTCAAATCGGCCACATGCTGATTGGCCACGGCGCCAAAAACCACGCGTTTGAACATCCACAATGAGTAAGCAGCCCCGACCACCATCACGGTTGCGGCCAAAGCACCAATCCAAAAATTGAATTTGACTGCACCCAAAATCACCAAAAACTCACCGACAAAGCCACTGGTTGCGGGCAAACCTGAATTGGCCATCGTGAAAAACAAGAAAAACGCGCCAAACTTGGGCATGGTGTTGATAACCCCACCATAAGCTGAAATTTCACGACTGTGCACGCGGTCATACAACACGCCAATACAAAAGAACATGGCGGCTGAAATGAAGCCATGCGAAATCATTTGAATAATCGCGCCTTGCATGGCGACTGAATACCCCATGCCTTTGTCGTCGAACATGAAAAAACCCAAAGTCACAAAACCCATGTGCGCAATAGATGAGTACGCCACCAGTTTTTTCATGTCGCGTTGCACCAAAGCGACCAAACTGATGTAGACCACGGCAGTCAAAGAAATCGCAATAATCAACCACGCCCACTCATGTGACGCATCAGGCGCAATCGGCAATGAGAATCGCAAAAAGCCATATGCACCGAGCTTAAGCATAATCGCCGCCAAAACCATTGAGCCACCTGTCGGTGCTTCCACGTGCGCATCAGGCAACCACGTGTGTACAGGCCACATTGGTACTTTGACCGCAAAAGCCATGAAAAAAGCAAAAAACAAGTAGGTTTGCGCCGTACGACTCAGGGGCAAAGCATGCCATGCCGAGATTTCAAACGTGCCTGATTGCAGGTACAAGTACACAATTGCCACCAAGGTCAACAAAGAGCCGAGCAAGGTGTATAAGAAAAATTTAAATGCCGCATACACCCGATTCGAGCCGCCCCAAACCCCAACAATAATGTACATGGGGATGAGCGTGGCTTCAAAAAACACGTAGAACAACAAACCATCTGCGGTTGAAAAAACGCCGACCATCAAGCCTGACAAAATCAAGAACGCCGCGAAGTATTGAGGCACTTTGGTTTGAATCACTTCCCAACCCGCCAACAGCACCAAAACCGTGATGAACGCCGTGAGTGGCACAAACCACATGGAAATCCCATCCACACCCAAATGGTAGGCGGAATTCATGCTCGGCAACCATTGCAAATGCTCAACAAACTGCAAGCTGGCTACAGAACCATCAAAATACATCACCATCGGAATGGTGACCAAAAAGCCCACCACCGCACCGAACAGTGCCAACTGCCGCGCCAAGCCATCTTGGCCTTGGCGTGCAACCAATAAGACCAACACGCCAAACACAATCGGCACCCAAATCGCTAAACTTAACCAAGGCATCATATTCTCAATCTATTCATTTTATTCATGTCAAGTTGCGCTCATTCAAGCGCCACGCATGGTGACAAACAAAGTCAAAAAGACCACCAAACCCAAAATCATGGCCAAGGCATATTGATAAATCATCCCTGACTGGAACAACGCCACTGCTTGTGCAAACACATTGACCATCCGCGCTGCGCCATTGACCAACCAGCCATCAATGATTTTCACATCCCCAAATTTCCACAACCATTCACCCAAACGACGCGCACCACCTGCAAAAAAAGTTTCGTTGAACTTGTCAAAATAATATTTGTTTTCCAGCAATGCATTGATGGAGGCTGTTTTGGCTTTAATCGCCGCAGGCATCGAAGGCTTAACCATGTAGAAGAAATAAGCCAATGCCACACCCGCCAAAGCCAAGAAGAACGGCAAAGTCGTCACGCTGTGCAAACCCATGCCCCATGCACCGTGGTGTTCTTCAAAGACTTTACTCAACTCTTTCATCGCGTGGTGCTTTTCATGGTCAACGTAAATCACCTGCGCAAAGGCCTTGCCCGTGCTGAAAAAATCACCAAACAACATCGGCGCAATCGCAAAATAACCAATCAAAACCGATGGAATCGCCAACAAAACCAGTGGCACAGTCACCACCCAAGGCGACTCATGTGGCACATCGTTCGGCCCTAAACCATGGTGGTGCTCACCGTGGTCGTCATGATGGTCATCGTGGTGCGCTGCATGTTTTTTCCACTGTTCTTCACCGTGGAAAACCAAGAAATACATACGGAACGAATAAAATGCCGTCACAAATACGCCTGCCACCACTGCAAAGTAAGCAAAGCTTGAACCAAAAATATGCGATTCGGCAACTGCTTCGATAATCGAGTCTTTAGAGTAAAAGCCTGAGAAAAACGGTGTCCCAATCAAAGCCAATGAACCCAGCAGCGACGTCATCCAGGTGATTTTCATGTATTTGCGCAAACCACCCATATTGCGAATGTCTTGATCATGGTGCATGCCCATAATCACCGAACCTGCGCCAAGGAACAACAAGGCTTTGAAAAACGCATGGGTCATCAAGTGGAAAATCGCAATTGGATAGGCCGACACACCCAAAGCCACCGTCATGTAACCAAGCTGCGATAAGGTTGAATAAGCCACCACGCGTTTGATGTCATTTTGGATAATCCCCAAAAAGCCCATGAACAAAGCGGTGATTGAACCAATAATCAATACAAACGATAAAGCAGTATCCGACAACTCAAACAACGGCGACATACGCGAGACCATAAAAATCCCAGCGGTGACCATGGTTGCCGCGTGAATCAGAGCCGAAATCGGCGTCGGGCCTTCCATTGAGTCAGGCAACCACACATGCAACGGCACTTGCGCGGATTTACCCATTGCACCGATGAACAAGCAAATGCAAATCACGGTAATCAGCTGCCATTCAAAGCCATTGGCAAACATCAAGCGCGCCAGCTCATCGCGTTTGGCAAACACCTCGCCGTAGTTGAGCGAGCCTGTGTAGGCATAAATCAAGCCTATCCCCAAAACAAAACCAAAGTCACCGACACGGTTGACCAAAAACGCCTTCATGTTGGCGAAAATTGCAGTAGGACGGGTGTACCAAAAGCCAATCAGCAGGTAAGAGACCAAACCAACCGCTTCCCAGCCAAAGAACAATTGCATGAAGTTGTTGCTCATCACGAGCATCAACATTGAAAATGTAAACAGAGAAATATACGAAAAAAAGCGCTGGTAACCCGCGTCTTCAGCCATGTAGCCGATGGTGTACACGTGCACCATCAACGAAACAAAAGTCACCACACACATCATCATGGTGGTTAAGTTGTCAATCAAAAAGCCCACTTCGATTTTCAAACCACCCAAGTTCGCCCAAGTGTACACCGTGCCATCAAAGGTATGCCCTGCACGAACATCATTGAACACAATCACTGAACCGATAAAGGCCACCAGCACACCGACAATAGTCGTCCACGCCGACAACTGGCGTCCCAGCTGTTTGCCAAAAAAGCCCGCCAAAATCGCACCCAGTAACGGGGCTAAAGGTATCAAGACATACAACGCTTGCATAAATTTCTCACTTATTATTGATTAGTCGTGCAATCGATTAACCTTTGAGGTTATCCAGTTTATCCATGTCAACAGTATCCATGTTGCGGAATAAAATCACCAAAATCGCCAAACCAATTGCCGATTCAGCTGCCGCCACAGTCAGAATAAAAAAGACAAAAATTTGCCCTGCCACATCGCCAAACTGATGGGCGAAAGACACAAAATTCATATTGACCGCCAACAACATCAACTCTACCGACATCAACAAAACAATCATGTTTTTGCGGTTGAGCACCACGCCCACCACGCCAATGGCAAACAGCGCTGCGCCTAAAATCAAATAATTTGCAGGTGCCAACATCATTTATTCTCCTCAACAGCAGGTGCAACGGGGGCAGTGGTTTGATGCGCTGCCATATCGGCTGCCACACTGACCATGACCAAACGATCGCTGGCTTTAACTTGCGCTTGCGCCGACGCATTTTGCGCTTTGGCATCTTTACGATGACGCAAAGTAATAATCACCGCGGCAATCAAAGCCACCAATAAAATCAATGCTGCAATTTCAAACGGATACGCATATTCGGTGAACATCACCTGGCCAATTTTACGGGTGTTTGAACCGTTGGCCACCAAGGTCGCGCCCATGTCTTGGTTGGGTTTGAGGTTGAAATGATGGTAAATCACGCTGCCCATTTGCAAGACCACAACCGCCCCCAAGCCCAACGCCCACGGTAGTAATTTTTTGATGTTCTTGCGAGGTTCATTGACACTGAGGTTAATCATCATGACCACAAACAAGAATAAAATCATGACCGCGCCGACATACACCAGAATCAGCAAAATCCCCAAAAACTCGGCTTGCAACATAATCCAAATCCCTGCGGCCGAGAAAAACGACAAAACCAAAAACAGCGCTGCGTGCACTGGGTTGGGCACAGTCACCACCATCAAGGCTGAAATCAGCAAAATGCCTGCAAATATAAAATACAAAATACTTTGAACGTCCATTTTTTTTCCTATTTATATTTTGCATCAGCCGCTTTGGCGGCAGCAATCTCAGCCTCGTATTTGTCGCCAACCGCTAAAAGCATTTCTTTAGTGAAGTACAAATCGCCACGTTTTTCACCGTGATACTCCAAAATTTGCGTTTCAACAATCGAATCTACAGGGCAAGACTCCTCGCAAAACCCGCAAAAAATACATTTGGTCAAGTCAATGTCATAACGCGTGGTGCGGCGTGTACCATCCTCACGCTGCGCTGACTCAATCGTAATCGCCATTGCAGGGCAAACCGCTTCGCATAATTTGCAGGCAATGCAACGCTCTTCGCCATTTGGATAGCGGCGCAATGCATGCAAACCACGAAAACGCGGAGAAATCGGGGTTTTTTCTTCAGGGTACTGCAAAGTGACTTTGCGCTTGAAAAAATACTTGCCCGTCACTGCCATGCCTTGCAGCAATTCGGTTAAGAAAAAACTTTTGAAATAGTGTTGTACTGATGCCATGAGATGTCCTATTTCGTCCAAATATTAACGGGGCTGTGCAACCAAAAACCCACCACGACCAACCACACAAAGCACACTGGTAAGAAAACTTTCCAACCCAAACGCATGATTTGATCATAACGATAGCGTGGAAATGTAGCGCGAATCCACAAAAAGAAGAAAATCACCGCGGCCATTTTGAGCAGCATCCAAATCACACCTGGAATGAAGGATAAAAATGCCACAGGTGCATCCCAACCGCCCAAAAACATCAACGACGTCAGCGCGGCAATCACATACATATTGGTGTATTCGGCCAAGAAGAACAGTGCAAAGCCCATCCCAGAGTACTCAATCATGTGACCCGCCACGATTTCAGACTCCCCTTCAACCACGTCAAACGGGTGACGGTTGGTTTCCGCAACCCCTGAAATCAAGTAAACCAAAAACATCGGCAACAACGGCAACCAGTTCCATGACAAAAAGTTCAAGCCTGCATCGGCCATTTGACCTTTTTGTTGAACGGCAACAATCGTGTGAAAATCTAAGCTGTTGCTGACCATCAAGACCACGACAATCGCAAAGCCCATCGCGATTTCGTATGACACCATTTGCCCTGCGGCACGCATTGCGCCAAAGAAAGCGTATTTCGAATTAGACGCCCAACCCGCCAAAATCACACCATACACGCCAATTGAAGCGATAGACATGACATACAACAAGGCCGCATCCACATGCGCCACCACCACATCTTTGCCAAACGGAATCACCGCCCACACCGCAAAAGCGGGCACCAAAACCATTAAAGGCCCCAAATAATACAAAGGCTTATCGGCACGAGTGGGGGTAATGATTTCTTTGACCAGCAGCTTAACCACGTCGGCAATCGGTTGCAGCAAGCCAAACGGCCCGACACGGTTCGGCCCTAAACGCCCTTGCATGTAGCCAATGACTTTACGTTCCATAAAGGTCAAATAAGCCACCGAGAGCAAAATCGCCACCATCAATGGCACAATGCGAATCAATGCCCAGAGCACCATCCACAGTGTTTCGCCAAAAAATCCTGCCCCCCATTGGGTGAATTGATTGATTAAATCCATCATGCGCGCTCCACCGTAACCACACCAAATTGACCACCCAATTGCGCAGCCAATGCTGTACCACTTTGAATGTCCACCACATCATCGGCCAACTCATGCCGTAACGTCGCTTGAGCCTTAACCTTCAGACCATCTTGCGTCACATAAACCCAAGCCGCATCGCCTGCCAAATCTTGCGCCAAGCCCAATTGCTCATACACATTGCGTGCCAAACCAACCACTTGCGCATCTTGCGCCCATTGGGTGTTTTGTAAACTCACCGCACGGCGCGTCACTGCATCAGCAGCATAGGCAGCAACCCGCCCTGAGCGGCTCAAGCCTTGCGCTGGCGTTGCCGACTGTGCGGTCACATTCACTGCATTGCTGCATGTACTCATGCCATTGTTCAAGACGGGCGTGATTTTTTCGCGCAGCTCATTGATGTCTTGCCAAGCAAAACCCGCCACGCCCAAACGCTCACCCAAAACACGTAAAATTTTCCATGCGGGGCGAGATTGCCCCAAAGGCTTGACCACTGGGTTAAAGGTTTGCACACGGCCTTCCGCATTGACCAACGTACCTGCCGTTTCGGTGAACGGCGTCATGGGTAAAATCACATCGGCGACATCAGCCACAGCGTCAAAATACGCATGCATCGCGACCACAAAAGCCTCGCTTAAAGCGGCTTTCGCCGCGGCTGGATTGCCCAAATCGCTTTGTGGCTCAACCCCCAACAAAACATAGGCGGCGCGTGGCGCGTTAAGCATTTGTTGTGCAGTCAAGCTGCCATTGCTCGCCACCGCACCCAACCAATGCGCCCCCACTGTATTGGCCGCTTCAGTCAATACAGACACTGTCGCGCCCGTCGCTTGAGCGATTCGATTCAAACTGGCCAACAACTGTGCGGCTTGCGGATGGTTCATCAACGCATTGCCCGCCATCAAGATTTTGTTTTTGGCTTTGGGGTCTTGCAAATTGCGAGCGGTCACGCCTGCAAATGAAGTATCGGCCTTGTCATTGGTTTGTAGAGCCGCTTCAATGGCCAACAGCTCACCCAGCCAGTTGAGCGGCGCAGCGGCTTTTTGCGTGGCCTTCATCAACAAATCACTGGCTTGAGCCGATAAAACACTGATTTTGGCGTGATGCTGTGTGGCATAACGCAAGCGCGTGGCCAACAGCGGGTGGTCGGCGCGTAAATCGCTGCCCACAACCAAACCCACATGAACTTCTGAAAACGCGGCAATTGGCAAGCCCAACCACGGCGTGCCTTGTAATGCAGCATTTAAACCCTCGTCGGTTTGACGCAATTGGGTGTCGATGTTGTTGCTGCCCAAACCTGTCATTAAGGCTTTGAGCGCATACAATTCCTCAGTTGTTGATGCATTGCTGGCCAATGCACCAAGTGCATCCGCGCCTTTGCGCCCCTTAATGGTTTTGAGTTGTTCAACCGCAAAGTTGAATGCCTCATCCCATGAAACCGCCTGCCAAACACCATCGCGCTTGATCATCGGTTCGGTAACGCGGCTGCTCGCAGTCAAGCCTTCGTAAGCGAAGCGGTCACGATCGGCAATCCAGCAATCATTCACGTCGGCATTTTCGAGTGGTAAAACCCGTTTGACTTCGTTGCCTTTGACCTGCACGATTAAATTCGTGCCCAATGAGTCGTGTGGACTCACCGATTTGCGACGCGACAACTCCCAGTTGCGTGCGCTGTAACGATAAGGCTTAGAGGTAATCGCGCCGACAGGGCACAAGTCAATCATGTTGCCTGACAATTCTGAAGTGACCGAATTGCCCACAAAAGTGGTGATTTCAGCGTGCTCACCACGCCCCAACATGCCCAATTCGGTCATGCCCGCCACTTCTGTGCCAAAACGCACACAACGGGTGCAATGGATGCAACGCGCCATTTCTTCCATAGAAATCAATGGGCCGACGTCTTTGGCATGCACTACGCGTTTTTCTTCGGCGTAGCGGGTTTTACCCGAACCATAACCCACCGCCAAGTCTTGCAACTGGCACTCGCCGCCTTGGTCGCAAATCGGGCAATCCAATGGGTGGTTGAGCAACAAAAACTCCATCACATCAGCCTGCGCAGTTTTGGCCTTGGCTGACTCCACTTGCGTGCGCACCACCATACCAGGGGTCACAGGCGTGGCGCAGGCGGGCATCGGCTTGGGCGCTTTTTCAACTTCAACCAAACACATGCGGCACGATGCCGCGACAGACAATTTTTTGTGGTAACAAAAATGCGGGACGTATTTGTCGAGTTTTTTGACCGCATCCATCACCATGCTGCCCTCAGGCATTTCGACTTTGATGCCGTCGATTTCCATTTCAACCATGATAGATCCTCAATTAACGATAGGTCGGCACAAGGCAAGACTTGTGCTCAATATGATGAGCAAATTCATCACGGAAGTGTTTCACAAACGAGCGTACAGGCATGGCCGCCGCATCACCCAAAGCGCAAATCGTACGCCCCATTATGTTGCCCGCCACGGAGTCGAGTAAGTCCAAATCCTCTGGGCGACCTTGGCCATGCTCAATGCGATTGACCACACGCCACAACCAACCCGTACCTTCACGGCACGGCGTGCACTGCCCGCAAGATTCTTCATAATAAAAATAAGACAAACGCAACAATGACTTAACCATGCAACGCGTGTCGTTCATCACGATAATCGCCCCCGAACCGAGCATTGAACCCGCTTTGGAAATAGAGTCATAATCCATATCAGTGTCCATCATGACTTCACCGCGCACCACAGGCGCAGATGAGCCCCCAGGAATCACTGCTTTAATCGCGCCACCACGCATACCACCCGCCAACTCGAGTACTTTAGCAAATGGTGTGCCCATTGGCACTTCGTAATTACCTGGCAAATTCACATCACCACTGATGGAGAAAATTTTAGAGCCGCCGTTATTCGGCTTGCCAATATCCAAATACGCTTGCCCGCCCATTTTGAGCAAAAATGGCACTGCCGCAAAGGTTTCGGTATTGTTAATAGTCGTCGGTTTGCCATACAAACCAAACGACGCTGGAAATGGTGGCTTAAAGCGCGGCTGACCTTTTTTGCCTTCTAAAGACTCCAACAACGATGTTTCTTCACCGCAAATATACGCGCCATAGCCGTGATGAGCGAACAGGTCAAATTCAAAACCAGAGCCTTGGATATCTTTGCCCAACAGATTAGCCGCACGGGCTTGCGCCAACGCTTCTTCGAAAATATCGTACACTTCAAAAATTTCGCCGTGGATGTAGTTGTAACCACGCGAAATCCCCATGACATAGGCGGCAATCGCCATACCTTCAATCAATGAATGCGGATTGTAGCGCAAAATATCGCGGTCTTTGAACGTACCTGGTTCGCCTTCGTCGGAGTTGCAGACCAAGTATTTTTGACCTGGGTACATGCGTGGCATAAAACTCCACTTCAAGCCTGTCGGAAAACCTGCACCACCACGACCTCGCAAGGCGGACAATTTGATTTCACTCAAAATTTCATCAGGCGGCGTCTGCTCAGCCAAGATTTTTTTGAGCACAGCGTAGCCACCACGAGCCACATAAGCCTCTAAACCCCAGTTGTTGCCATCCAAGCCCGCCAAAATAACGGGGTCAATGTGTCGATTGTGTAAACTGGTCATTTGCCAAGCTCCTGCAGCATCGCGTCGATTTTATCGGTGCTCATAAAACTGCACATTTTATGGTTGTTGTGTAATAAAACAGGGGCATCGCCGCACGCACCCATGCATTCACCTTCTTTGAGGGTAAATTGGCCATCCGCAGTGGTTTCGTTAAAATCAATCCCCAATTTTTGTTTGAGGTAATCCGCCGCCGCCACACCACCCGACAAGGCGCATGGTAAATTGGTGCACACGGTGATTTTATGCACGCCAACGGGTTTTAAGTCGTACATATTGTAAAACGTGGCGACTTCTTGCACGGCCACGGGCGGCATGCCCAAAATGTCTGCAACTTCTTGCATCACTTCAGGAGAAACCCAACCCAATTGAGTTTGCGCAATGCGCAAAGCCCCCATGACCGCCGATTGGGCTTGATCAGAGGGGTATTTAGCGACTTCAATCGCGATTTTATCTAATGAGGCTTGAGAAAGCATAATAGTAGGAGTCCAATTTATTCAATGCAAAGCGACACGCTCAAAAAGGGTCAACGGTCAATTTCCCCAAACACAATATCTTGCGTACCGATAATGGTCACCACGTCGGCCAACATATGACCGCGACTCATTTCATCCAAAGATTGCAAATGCGTGAAACCTGGTGCGCGAATTTTCAAGCGATAAGGCTTATTGGCGCCATCAGAAATCATGTAAATCCCAAACTCACCTTTGGGATGCTCCACCGCGGCATAGGCTTCAGATGGCGGAATATGCATGCCTTCAGAAAACAATTTGAAGTGGTGAATCAAGGCTTCCATATTGGTTTTCATGTCCTCACGCGCAGGCGGCGCGATTTTGGGATCATCGGTAATCACTGCACCTGGATTTTTTTGCAACCAAGCAATACACTGTGTCATGATTTTGCACGACTCACGCATTTCAGCAATCCGCACCAAATAGCGGTCATACGAATCACCGTTACGCCCGACAGGAATGTCAAACGCCATTTTTTCGTACACTTCATACGGCTGATTTTTGCGCAAATCCCACGCAATGCCCGAACCACGCAACATCGGCCCTGTAAAGCCCCAAGCCTTAGCGCGCTCTGGTGTGACAATGCCAATATCCACCAAACGCTGCTTCCAAATGCGATTATCGGTCAACAAGGTTTCGTATTCATCAACGTATTTAGGGAAACGTTCGGTGAAGTCTTGCAAAAAGTCAAGCAAGCTGCCTTGGCGATTGCTGTTGATGCGGTCGACCGAAGATTGGCTGCGCACTTTTGATTTGCGCATTTGTGGCATAGCATCAGGCAAGTCACGCGCCACACCACCTGGACGGTAATAGGCCGCATGCATACGCGCCCCTGAAACCGCTTCATAAGCATCAAACAAATCTTCGCGATCGCGGAACGCGTACAAGAATGGGGTCATCGCACCGACGTCCAACGCATGCGCACCAATCCACATCAAGTGATTCAAAATACGGGTGATTTCATCGAACAACACGCGGATGTACTGCGCACGCTCAGGCACGGCAACGCCGAGCATTTTTTCAATGGTCATGACATACGCGTGTTCATTGCTCATCATGGACACGTAATCAAGCCTATCCATATAAGGCAAAGCTTGAATATAAGTTTTGTGCTCGGCCAATTTTTCAGTGGCGCGATGCAACAAGCCAATATGTGGGTCGGCGCGCTGCACCACTTCGCCATCGAGCTCAAGCACCAAGCGCAAAACACCATGCGCTGCAGGGTGTTGTGGACCGAAGTTCAGAGTGTAATTTTTGATTTCTGCCATAATAATTTCGTCCCGCGCATCAATGCGCGTGGCCATACCCTTCTTCACGAATGACGCGCGGTGTGATTTCACGCGGGTCGATGGTTACAGGCTGGTAAATCACGCGTTGTTGTTCAGTGTCATAGCGCATTTCAACATGGCCTGAAACAGGGAAGTCTTTGCGCAAGGGATGACCAATAAAGCCATAATCGGTCAGCAAACGACGCAAATCATTGTGCCCTTCAAACACCAAACCATACATATCAAACGCTTCGCGCTCATACCAATCTGCTGCCGCCCAAATCGACGTAACCGACTGCACCACAGGAAAATCATCGTTTTCAGCGAAAACCTTTAAACGCAAACGATAATTGTGCTCAATTGAGAGCAGATGCACAACCACAGCGAAACGAGCACCCGACCATGAGCCATCGGCGTATTCAGAATAATCCACACCTGCCAAATCAACCAAAATATCAAACCGCAAATCCGCAGCATCGTGCAAAGTGCGACACACTGCGGCATAGTCAGCAGCGGCAACCGTCATGCTAACCTCGCCCAAGGCTTGGGTGACTTTTGCTTGTGAAAACTGGGTGGTTAACGCCTCAGCTAATGTATTTTGCCAACTCATGCTGCACCTCGAACCACTAAATTTTTAACAGTGTCAGCTGACTTTTGTTTGCGTATGATTTTATTTTGCAACTGAATAATGCCGTAAATCAAAGCCTCGGCAGTCGGCGGGCAACCTGGTACATAAATATCAACGGGGACAATGCGGTCACAACCACGCACAACCGAATAAGAATAATGATAATAGCCACCACCATTGGCGCAAGAGCCCATTGAAATCACCCAACGCGGCTCAGCCATTTGATCAAACACTTTGCGCAGCGCAGGCGCCATTTTATTACACAAAGTACCCGCCACTATCATCACATCGGATTGACGCGGACTGGGGCGAAACACAATCCCGAAGCGATCCAAATCATAACGCGCCGCGCCCGCATGCATCATTTCAACCGCACAGCATGCCAAACCAAAAGTCATGGGCCACAAAGAACCTGTGCGCGTCCAATTGATGAGATTTTCGGCTGTGGTGGTGATAAAGCCTTGTTTTTCGACAGTGGTGTCCATACCAACCTACTTTTTATTTTTAAATACGGCAAAAACGCTTGCGAGATTACTCCCAATCAAGCGCGCCTTTTTTCCAAATGTAAACATAACCCAGAACGAGCTCGGCCACAAAAACCAACATAATGCCCAGCGCGTAAAAGTTTTGCCAATTGTTGCTCAAATCATTCAACGAGACTGCCCACGGCACCAAAAACGCCGTTTCAAGGTCAAACAAAATAAACAAAATCGCAATGAGATAATAGCGCACATCAAAACGCATCCGCGCGTCTTCAAACGCTTCAAAACCGCATTCATACGGAGAAAGCTTAGCCGCATCAGGCTTGCGCGGCCCCAAAATAAAACCAATCGCAACCACCAAAAGCCCCAAGCCTGTGGCTGCCAATAAAAAAAGCAAAACGGGAACGTAATTGGTTAATTCCATGGTATCCATCCAATGGTTATTGTGCTTAGCCCAAAGGCTTTCATGCTTTGACACAACTGAACGAGCGCTCAATTGCAATTTGGTGCCGACGGCGAGAGTCGAACTCGCACAGCCTTAGGCCACTACCCCCTCAAGATAGCGTGTCTACCAATTTCACCACGTCGGCTAAAACTTTTTTAAATCAAAAACTTACTTCGGAATCCCATCCGTTGGCGCTGCGGGTGCCTGAACTGGCACAGGCTGCGCATTTTGCAAAACGCTACCCGAACCAACCGTGCGACCACTGGCCACAAAGGCCAACAACACCGTACATACAATAAACACTGTAGCCAGCCAAGCGGTAGAGCGACTCAAGAAATTGGCCGAACCGACCGCACCAAACACACTGCCTGAGCCACCGCCACCAAACGATGCACCCGCATCCGCGCCCTTACCTTGCTGCAACAAAACCAAAACAATGATGCCAACAGCCGCAATCACATCCAAAATCACCAACAGTGTTTTTAAAATTTCCACAACTTATCCTATTCGCCACTCGATTGTAAAGCAGCCTGATAGATGGCCATAAAATCACCACCAACCAACGATGCGCCGCCAATCAAACCACCATCGACGCCATCGGTTTTAAAAATCTCCGCCGCGTTGCTGGGCTTGACACTGCCACCATACAACACGCTCATATTGTCGGCCAATTCTGCCGATTCTTGCCGCAATGCTGCACGCAGCCAACCATGCACTTCTTGAATTTGTTCAATCGACGCCACAGCACCAGTGCCAATCGCCCAAACAGGCTCATAAGCCAAAATACAATTACGCATCGCTTTTTGCCCCACAACAGGCAAAACCGCAGACAGCTGTCGCAAAACCACAGACCGCGCCAAACCCGCATCGCGCTCTTGCGCCGTTTCGCCAACGCAAACAATTGGCGTCAAACCGACATCCAGCGCAGATTTGACCTTTAAGCCGACAATCTCATCGGACTCAGCAAACATCTGACGGCGCTCGGAGTGACCCAAAACGACCATTTCAACGCCCAATTCCTGAAGCATCTGGCCGCTGATTTCACCCGTATAAGCACCTGAAGCGAATTGGCTCATGTTTTGTGCCGCTAAAGTCACGCCTGATGGTAACATCGCCGCCACTTGCGCCAAATACGGATATGGCACACAAACCGCCATTTTACAAGATTCACTCGCTTGAGGAGACAACTGCCGCAACAGCTCAGCATTGCTTGCCAAGCTGCCATTCATTTTCCAGTTACCAATCACCCAAGTCGTTCGCACGTCATTCCTTGTTTTGAAGTAAACCTTGTCAAGCAAACGGATTATACGCAGTTGCCGCATGCGGGTCAATCACGAAACCACTCTTTTTCATAATTTTAGCCGTGCGCTGTGCTTGAAGGCATTTGCAAAATCACTTTGCCTATATTCTGTCGCTGCCGCAATCGCTCATGCGCCAACTCGGCTTCTTGCACAGAAAAAACCGAGTCCACCATGGGTCGAATACGCCCTGAAGCCAAATGCGGCCACACCATGCGCCGCAAATCATCGGCTATTTGCGCTTTTTGAACACGATTTTGCCGACGCAAAAACGACCCTGTGACCACCAATTCTTTTGCCATGACTTCTTGCACATTCAATATCGCTTGGCGACCCGATAAATAAGCAATCCACACCAAGCGACCACCGTGTTTTAAAACTCGGACATGCGACTCTGCGGATGCACCCGCCAAAACATCCAGCACCACATCAACACCGCCCAAAGCCCAAACCTCATCAACCCAAGCATCAGGCGCAAACGCCGCATGCGCACCAAAATCCAAACAGGCCTGCCGCTTATCTGGCGAACTGGCCACCGCATAAACGGTCTGCCCCAGCGCACGCGCCATTTGAATCGCCGCCAAACCAATTCCACTTGCCCCTGCCTGAACCAACAAAACCTCTGATTTCGCCCGCCCCAACTCCGCTTTTTCAAATACATTAAACCACACGGTAAACAGCGACTCAGGCAACCCTGCCGCCTCAACCATTGACCAGCCTCGCGGCACGGGCAAACAATGCGCCAGCGGCACAGCCACATACTCAGCATAACCGCCGCCATGCACCAATGCGCATACCGCATCACCTAACACAAACCCACCATCAAGCTCGCCCGCGACAATATAACCCGCCACTTCCAAACCCAAAATCAGCGACGCATCCGCGGGCGGCGCATACAATCCAGCCCTTTGCAACACATCTGGCCGACTCACGCCTGCGGCAACAACGCGAATCAAAACCTCACCCGCCGCACATTCAGGCACCGCCACATCAACCCATTCTAGGACACCTTGCTCATGCACAATTGCTTTCACAACCCCTCCAATCGCCCATAAAAAAATCGCCCACATTGCTGTAGGCGATTCATTTTACTGCTAAATTCTTTGGTAGGTCGTACAAGATTCGAACTTGTGACAAACGGATTAAAAGTCCGCTGCTCTACCAACTGAGCTAACGACCCGAAGAAATGAAATTATAGGATGAGCACGTTCAACTGTCAACAATTTTTTAGATAAAAGATAAGATTTTTTCCTAAAAGTCATCCAGTCCCAGCACGAAACAATTTAGAATACGAGACCGATTGTTTATTATGAATGTCCATTATGTCTTCTGCACCACCCCTTGACCACGAATTTTCTGCCCTGCGCACCCCACCCCACTCGATTGAGGCCGAACAATCGGTTTTAGGCGGTTTGATGCTCGACAACACCGCATGGGATAAAGTCAACGACTTGGTGCGCGAAGATGACTTTTACCGCTTTGACCATCGCTTGATTTTCAAAACCATTGCCACACTGATTGAGCAAGGCCACCCCGCCGACGTGTTGACTGTTTTTGAATCATTGCAATCGCATGGCCGCTTAGATGACATGGGCGGCATGGTTTATCTCAATGCACTGGTCACCAGCGTATCGTCGGCGGCGCATATTCGCCGCTACGGTGAAATCATCCACGACCGCAGCTTATTGCGCAAACTGGTGAGCGCGGCCGACAACATCACCGAGTCGGCGTTCAACACGCAAGGGATTGAAACCAAAAAAATCATTGACGCGGCCGAGCAATCGATTCTCAACGTCTCCGAAGCGGGTCAACGCAGCACCGCGGCCTTTCAGGAACTGCCCGTGGTTTTGTCGGAGGTGCTTGACCAAATCAACGACCTTTACCACCGCGACCAAAAAGATGAGGTCACAGGTGTATCCACAGGTTTTCACGAACTCGACCGCATGACCGCTGGCCTGCAAAAAGGCGACCTCATCATTGTCGCGGGTCGCCCATCCATGGGTAAAACGTCGTTTTCAATGAACATTGCCGAGCATGTGGCGATTCACGAAGGCTTACCTGTGGCGGTTTTTTCAATGGAGATGGGCGCCAAGCAGCTGGGTATGCGGATTTTAGGCTCAGTGGGCAAACTCAATCAAGGTCGCTTACGCACAGGCCAACTGCAAGATGACGATTGGGAGCGTTTGACCGTTGCGCTGGAAAAAATGCACGACACACAGCTGTATATTGACGACACCCCCGCCTTAAGCCCGATGGATTTACGCGCCCGCGCTCGTCGTTTGTCGCGCACCTGCGGCGGCTTGGGGCTTATCGTGGTCGATTACCTGCAACTGATGTCCGCCTCGCGGGCAGGCGACAACCGTGCCTCAGAGATTTCAGAGATTTCCCGCTCCCTCAAAGGCTTGGCGCGTGAACTGGAATGCCCCGTGATTGCGCTCTCGCAGCTCAACCGCAGCGTTGAACAACGCCCCGACAAACGCCCGATGATGTCGGATTTGCGCGAATCAGGCGCGATTGAGCAAGACGCGGACATCATTATGTTTGTCTACCGCGAAGAGGTGTACAACAAAGAAGACCCCAACCTCAAAGGCAAAGCCGAAATCGGGATTGGCAAACAACGTAACGGCCCGATTGGCGTGGTGCCACTCAAGTTCATCGGCGAGTACACCAAGTTTGACAACGCTGATTTTTCTGACGAATACCAATCGGAGTATTGACATGCCTATTTTTGCCTTAATTTTAATCAACCTGATTTTTATGGCCTCGGCGTTTTACTTATCACGCCGTTTAGTACCCAAAAAATGGCCTATCGCCCCAAAATGGCTGGCTTGGCTTGGCATTGCCGCGCTATCGGCGAGTTTTCCATTGTATTTTTTGACCCGCGTCAGCCGCGATGATTTATCGTCACTGCTCGCCAACTTTATTACGTTTGGTATGGGTTTGTTTTCGCTGCTGCTGACATTCACGGTCATACGCGATGTGCTTTGGCTGGCCTTCAAAAAAAGCCCGTGGCAAAAAAATCTCTCACCGCAGCGACGTGAGTTTTTGCGCAACTCATCAAGACTCGGAGTGGTGGGATTAACCAGCGCCGTGTTTGGCAAAGCAGTGCGCAACGCCATGGCTGAACCCACAATACACCGCGTGAGCGTCACCATTCCCAACTTGCCCAGCGAGCTGGAGGGCTTTTCAATCGTGCAAATTTCAGATGTTCACGTCGGCCAGTTGAAAAATCAAACCGAATACGTGCGCCAAATCGTACAAGCGGTCAACTCATGTAATGCCGACCTAGTCGCGGTCACAGGTGACGTGGTCGATGGCTCCGTCGCCCAACTCGCGCCACATGTCGCGCCATTGGCGGGCTTGCACGGCAAATTCGGTACATTTTTTGTCACAGGCAACCATGAGTATTACTCTGGCGCGCCCGAATGGATTGAACACTTCAAAACGTTAGGCTGGCAAGTATTGGAAAACGAGCATCGCACACTCAAAGCAGCTGGGCACAACATCGTGGTCGCAGGGGTGCACGACTACAAAGCGGGCACTCACATAGCAGAACACGCCTGCAACCCTGCCGCAGCACTGACCAATGCCCCCGCCAACGCAGCACTCACCCTACTGCTCGCGCATCACCCCAGCACCGCCGAGCTCACAGACGGGCTCAAAATCGACTTACAACTCTCAGGCCACACCCACGCAGGGCAATATTTCCCTGCCACATGGATTGTCCAATGGGTGCACAAATATGCCCAAGGCCTCAATCGCCACAACGACAGCCAAGTGTACGTCAACTCAGGCACAGGTTACTGGGGCCCAGCTTTGCGCACCACGGATATTGTCGGCGAAGTGACGCTGCTCACACTGCGGCGCGACGGGTGAAAAACATGCTGATGACCAACCAAAAAAACATGCCTTCAATATGGTTGAGCATCGGCACATCCAACGCGCTGTAAATCAACAACATGCCCACCACGCTCACCCGCACGATTTTCAGGCGGGTTTGCTTGGTTTGTATGGCCTGTTTGAACAACAAGCCCAAAAAAGTCAAGTACAACAGCGCAGCGACAATGCCCGCCTGAAACCAAATGTACATCAACTCGTTGTGCGGATGGAACTTACCCGCCCAATAACCTGGCTTATCAGGATTTTTGACATCCAAATCATACATGGCCTGATAACTGCCCGCGCCATAACCCACAACAGGATTTCGTTTGATTTTACCCCACGTGTCTTGCCAAAAAGCCAGGCGTAAACCCGCAGAAGTGTCTTCACCACGTTCTTGATACGCTTGAACTTCATACACGGTTCGATGGGCCAATTGGCTCAGTGGCGTATCAAAGCGCAGCAACGCAGTCACCCCCAAAACCGCAGCAACGACCGCCAACGCAATTTGTTTGCGTGACAACGTATAAAACGCAAACACCAATACGCCCCACAACAAAGTCAAAATCCCCGTGCGTCCTTTGACCAAAAACAAAACATCAATCACAGCCACAATCGCCAACAGTGCATAACACAAGCGCCACACGCCGTAGATCCGCTTGTCAGCCAATTTGACCAAAGCCAACAGCACCAAAAAAGACGACATGACATTTTGGTTGATATGATGTGCAAAAATCACATGGTCGTTCGGCGTACCTTGCTCTGTGGCTTTACTAAACGGCAAAGGGATATAAGCATCCAAGCATGACAACAGCACCACGATGCTCAACGACAAAGTCAAAGCGTTAATAGCATGTTTGCGATACTGCGGCACCATAGACAGCACCCCGATTGTCAATGGAATCAAGGCAAATTCACGATACGACACAACTGCTTTGGTGGCCATTTTACTCGTGCCCACACCGTAAACAGCCGACAAAGCAATCACCACAAACAACACCAAGCAGCATTGCAATAAACGCGACTCCTGCACATTGCTTTTGAGCTGCGCCCATTCTGTCACTAAATAACACAACGCACAAAGCGAGAGTGCATACATAGCCAAGGCCGAAAACATCGGCAAGGCAAATGCGCCCACCACCAACAACATACCGCACAGATGTTGACTTTTGTTGTATTTCATCATCCAATCCTTTACAAAACCTCAACCCCCCCAACCGCAGGCAAAGCATACAACGCATCCAACATCGCATCGGTCGGCAAAACCCGCCAATCCAGCCCCAGCCGCACATCGACACACGCCCCGTGGGTTTGGGTGTGAATCATCACTGCCAAGCCATCATCATCGCATTGCGCTTGCAAAATCCGTTTGAGTTGTGGCACGTCCAGCGCGTGTTCGCGCACATCGACGTTAATCAATAGGTTATTGGCTTGCGCGGCGCGGGCGCGTGCCAAGTCGAGGACTTTTTCAGCGACAATGCGCATGCCGCCACTGTAGTCATCTTTGGAGACTTTGACCTGCATGACCACCAAAGTTTCTTCTTTGAGCAGTGCGCCATATTGTTCAAACACGTCGTTGAAAATCGAGACTTCGAGCCGTGCGGTTTTGTCGTCCAGCGTGACAAACATCATTTTGCCGCGTTTGCCGAACATGGTGCGGCTGGCGGTAATCACGCCCGCAATCATTTGCACGTCACGGGCGGGTGCGAGATTGACCAAGCGGGTTTTGACCACTTGTTCGACTTCGCGGGCGGACTCGTCATACAAATGCCCGCTGACATAAAAGCCGAGCGCGGCTTTTTCAAACCCCAGTTTTTCGCGCAGCGTCCACGGCGCGGTTTGTTGCAGTTGCGCTTGCCATTGTTCGTCAAAAGCCTGTTCGTCATCAAACAAGCTGTTTTGGTGCTTATTGGCCTCGGTGTGCAACGCCGCTTCCAGCGCAGAATCAATCGACTCAAACACGCTGGCGCGGTTGTCGTGCAGTCGGTCAAATGCACCCGCTTTGATTAAAAATTCCAAGGTGCGGCGGTTGACTTTTTGCTTATCAACGCGCAAGCAAAAGTCAAAGAAGCTGGCAAAAGGCCCGTTGGCGTTGCGCTCGGCGACAATCGACTCAATCGCCGCTTGCCCCGCGCCTTTGACCGCGCCCAAGCCGTAGCGGATGGTGCAGGCGTTTTGGGGTACAAAGGCGTAATCGGACGCGTTGATGTCGGGCGGCAAAATCGTCAAGCCGTTGTCTTCGACCGAGTCTTGGTAAAAAATCTGCACTTTGTCGGTGTCATCCATGTCCGACGACATCGACGCGGCCATAAATTCGGCAGGATAATACGCCTTGAACCATGCGGTTTGATAGGCAATCAGCGCATATGCGGCCGAGTGAGATTTGTTGAACCCATAGTCGGCGAACTTTTCCATCAAGTTGAACAACTCAGTCGCCAAAGCCACCGACACGCCGTGTTTGACCGCCCCTGCGGCAAACACTTCGCGCTGGCGTGCCATTTCGGCGGCGTCTTTTTTACCCATGGCACGGCGCAACAAGTCCGCGCCACCAAGCGAGTAGCCGCCCAAAATCTGCGCCACCAGCATCACCTGCTCTTGATAGACCATCACGCCATAGGTTGGCTCAAGCGTGGCCTTAAGGTCGGGGTGAAAATACCACGCATCGTTGCCACGCCCCGTTTTGACCTGCTCTTTTTTGCGGGCGATAAAGTCGTCCACCATCCCTGAGCCGAGCGGACCTGGGCGGTTCAATGCCATGAGCGCGATGATGTCTTCAAACGAATCGGGCTTGAGTTTTTTTTCTAAATCTTTGGCCGAGCGCGACTCCGACTGAAACACCGCCGTGGTGTTGCCCGTGCAAAAAATCTCAAACACTTTCGGGTCATCCAGCGGTAAATCTTCTAACACAAAGTCGCGCATCTCAGGGTGCAGCTGTTTGAGGTATTTGACCGCCAATTTTAAAATGGTTAAGTTGCGCAAGCCCAAAAAGTCAAACTTAACCAAGCCAATCGCTTCAACGTCGTTTTTGTCGTATTGACTGACCACCGAGGTCGTGCCCGCTGCACAGTACACGGGGCAAAAATCGGTGAGTTTACCTGGGGCAATCAACACGCCACCTGCGTGCATCCCGACGTTGCGGGTCAAGCCTTCGAGCGGGCGCGACAAATTGATGATTTCTTGTGCTTCGTCTTCGGTCTCGTAACGCTCTTTAAACGTCGGCTCTTCGGCAAGGGTTTTTTCAAGACTCCACGGATTGGCAGGATCGTGCGGGATGAGTTTGGACAAACTGTCGCAGTAGTTGTACGGCATATCGAGCACGCGGCCGACATCGCGCACCACCGCTTTGGCGCCCAGCGTACCAAAAGTGGCGATTTGCGAGACCGACTCTTTGCCGTATTTGTGCTTAACATAATCAATCACGCGATCGCGCCCGTCTTGGCAAAAGTCAATGTCAAAGTCAGGCATTGAAACGCGTTCTGGATTGAGAAAACGCTCAAACAGCAGCGCGTATTGCAGCGGGTCAATGTCGGTGATTTTGAGCGCGTAAGCGACCAGCGAACCCGCGCCCGACCCACGGCCCGGCCCCACAGGCACATCGTTTTCCTTCGCCCAAATGATGAAATCGGCCACGATGAGAAAGTAACCCGGAAAACCCATCTGCGAGATGGTCGCCAGCTCAATATCAAGCCGCGCCATGTAGCGTGGCCGTTCTTGCTCGCGCCGCGCCGCGTCGGGATAAAGTTTGAGCAAGCGCTCTTCCAAGCCTTGGCGCGACCAAATCGCCATGTATTCATCGAGCGACTCGCCGTTGGGCGTGGGGTAATCGGGCAGTTGCGGCTTGCCCAAGTCGAGTAACAAGTTACAACTTTGCGCAATCGCCACGCTGTTGGCCAGCGCACTGGGCAAATCGGCAAACCGCTCGTGCATTTCGCTTTGGCTCAACAAATATTGACACGGGCTGAACGCGGCTTGGCGCTGCGGATTGGATAAAATCTCGCCCTGCGCAATGCACACCCGCGCCTCGTGCGCCCGATGGTCATTTTCAGTCAAAAATTGAATTGAATGCGTGGCGACCAGCGGAATACGCGCCGTCGCAGCCAATTGCGCGGCCAGCAGAGTGTGTTGGGTGGATTCGGCAGTATCGAGCCGTTGCACTTCTAAATAATACGCCCCGTTGAACGCCGCGCACCAGCGTTGCGCCAAGGCTTGCGCCTGCGCGGTTTGGCCTTTGAGCAAGGCTTGGCCGACGTTGCCCAAATGTGCGCCCGACAAAGCAATCAGACCTGTATTCGCGGGCGCATCGTCGAGCCACTCCACGTCGATAAAGCCATGCAACAGCCGCTCTTCGCGCATGTAGGCGCGACTGAGCAACTCACACAAACGCAAATAACCCGCGCGATTTTTGACCAACAACAACAGGCGATGCGGCGCATTCACGTCATCAACGTTGCTCAACAACACTTCCGCGCCCATGACAGGTTTCACGCCCATACCTTGCGCGGTTTTATAAAACTTAATCAGACCAAACGTGTTGTTCAAATCGGTCAAGGCCAGCGCGGCTTGCCCGTCGGCATGCGCCGCAGCCAGTGCTTCGTCAATCCGCGTGATGCCTTCAGAGACCGAAAACTCTGAATGCATGCGAAGGTGGACAAAAGAAGGTGCGGTCATGGAAACAACATCAAAATGAATGGGCGGCCATTATACCGCTCAATGATGGGTGGACAAGCTCAATTCACGGATGAGGCGTATCATCTCAACATCGGCGGCCTGATAGGCCGACTTGATGATGCCGACAATCTGCGCCTCTTCGTCGGTGCTCGCTTCAGGAAAGTCAATGCTGTAGGTAAAGCGCACACTCAACTGCGGCTCAAGTACAACTTGCATAAGCAGCCGCCCCGACGGTGTGGCTTGTGTCGCTGCGGTGATAAATTCCACCGACTCATGCGGCACGCATTGCACGGTATCGTGAATCACATGCTCGCCAAAATGCAACGCACGACGGTAACGGTTGTCGGTTTGTTCCAATATATCAACTGAGTCTAAACCCATTGTAAACTGCGGTTGCGCGACAATCCGCAAAATCAAACCCGACCACAGCTGCTCCAGCGTCAATGGAGCTTGTCCTGCCTCATTCACGGGCAGCATATAAGAATGCTCTAACATGGTTTATCCTTTTAAAAAACGCATCATATCCGATTTTCATCCGCATTTTTTCCTTAAAAAACGCATAATCGGCCTGTATTGTAAGGACTGTTCAAAATGGTTTGAACGACAACAATGACAGGAGATTTTATGAAAAAACGCACCGTTATCATCAGCGCGGCCATCGCCACCTTTGCCATCGCCATCACAGGAGCCGCCATGGCACGTGACCACGATAAAGGCATGGGTCATCATGGCAAAGCACAAGCCATTGCCGCTTGCGCCAATCAAAGCGAAGGCAAGGCCATTGTGTTCAACCATCCGATGTGGGGCAATGTCAACGCGGTTTGTGGCAAAACCCCCGATGGCCAACTGGCCGCCATGCCCGCCAAAATGGTTGAACACATGAAACAAGCCGTGGCCGTTTGCGTGGGCAAAAAAGATGGGGACAAAGTCAGCCTCAACGACCCGTTTAACGCGGGACAAACCCTTGAGGCCAAATGCGATCAACACGGCGACATGTTGATGGCTGAACCCAAGCACATGCGACGCATGATGCACAAAGACCTGTAATCCAAAAAGAGCGTTGCAATGCAACGCTCTTTTGCATCAAACAGGTGGCGAATAACGGTAACCTAAGCCGTACACCGATTGCACCACATCCACATCGGGCAAAACCAGTGCGATTTTTTTGCGCAGGTTTTTGATGTGACTATCAATGGCGCGGTCAAACACATCCAAGTTGTCGCTGTAGGCCTGCGCAATCAATTGATCGCGCGAAAAAATCCGCTCAGGCTGCGCGAGCAGTGTGTTGAATAAACGCAATTCAGTTGGGGTTAAATCCAGTTTGTGCTCACCATAGCGAATCACTTGTGCGGTGGCATCGTACACAAACACCGCATCATCGGTTGTCGTCGAGAAACGGCGGCGCAGCAATGCTTTAACGCGTGCGACCATTTCATTTGGGCTGAACGGTTTGCACAAATAATCATCCGCCCCGCTGTCAAACCCTGCTAAACGGTCGATTTCATCAACTCGCGCGGTAATCATCATAATCGGCACATCGGAAAACTCACGAATCGCTTGGCACAAAGCCACGCCGTCACGACCTTGGTTGTCGGGCAGCATGATGTCGAGCAACACAATATCGGGCTTTTGCGCTTTGACCGCCTCAATCACCACATCGCCTTTGTCGTGCCAATGCACCAAGTAACCCGCGTTTTGCAAATACGCTTGCTGAACTTGTGCAATCATGGCCTCGTCTTCAACCAATAAAATCTGTGCTTTGCGTTCCATGTTTAAACTCCTATCAGTGGTAATTCAATGATGATACTCAAGCCGCCAATTTCTGAATGAGCAGCCCTAATTTGCCCGCCATGCGCTTGAATAATGCCCTCGCAAATGGCCAGCCCCAAACCAGAGCCGCCCGTAGCGCGATTGCGCGAGGTTTCGACTCGATAAAACCGCTCAAACAAATGCCCCAAGGCCGCATCAGACACCGCTGGTGCACTGTCACTGACCACAATGCGAGCCTTTTGTTTGTTGTGACTCAAGGCCACAATGGTTTGCCCTGGCGTGTCGGTGTAGCGCAAACTGTTGAGCAGCACATTGCGCAACACCTGCGTCAGTCGTTGCACATCCCCCTGCACCACGGCCTCTTGCGGCGCGTTGACGCTCAACGTCAAGCCCTGCGCTTCAAATGCGGCCTGATGGTCTTGCACCACATCGTGCAGCCATTTTTGCAGCGGCAAGGTTTCAAGGTGCAAATCCCAGCCACTTTCTGTGCCCCGCGCCACCGCTTGTAAATCATCCACCAATTTGGTCAAGTCGTTAATCGTGGTCAAATTGCGTTGCCACTCTTCGGGCACGGTGTGGATGATACCATCGCGCATCGCCTCGTTGCGCATGCGCAAAATGGTCAACGGCGTGCGCAACTCATGCGAAGTATCAGACACCCACTGTTGGCGCGCCCGCGCTTGTGCTTCGAGCTGTGCGGTCATGACATTGAAATGCCGCGCGATTTCGCCCAACTCATCGGTTTGCGTGCTCGGCAAACGGGTTTCTAAGCGACCTGCGGCGACTTGGCGAAACGCCGTTTGCAAACGCGCCATCGGTTTTTTGAAATGCGTGGCCAACAACCACGCCAAAATAATCGACAAAACCGCCGCAATCCCCAGCAAAATCGACAAAACCTCCAACTGACGTTGAATGAATAAATGACTCAAAATATCGTTCTCGGGCGGGCCTTTGCGAATCAGCCAATAGCCCACGATGCGATGCCGCCGATTTTTGATTTCGGTGCGCAAGCTGTTGAACTCTTCAACGGCGTCACCCGCCACAAATCGCCCTTGTGCATCCAATAAAGCCACACCACGCGCATATGGCGGCAGCTCACCCGTGTTGACCACCTCAGGCTCTCGTTTGTCCATTGGTTTGCGATTGGCGTTTTCTTCTCGTTTGACCGCATCTATAGTGGCCACCAAGTTTTGCCACACCTTTGGATCTTGCAGCACCGACAAATCGCCTATGGTCTCTATATACTCAACCAAAACCCGCTCAACAGGCTCCATGCGCTGCAATTTAACATGCGCCACATAGTCATCAAAGCCGTCACGCATCACATAGTGCATGCCCGCAGCAACAAACACCACCAAAATGGCGGTGGTGGCGAAAAAAGCCAAAAACAATTTTTTTTGAAGAGATGCGCGCATAAAATTCATTGTAAGAGCCAATCATGCATAAAAAATGGAACGCTAGCGTTCCATGATAGCGCATGCAATCAATTCACCTGATTCGCATGCAGTGGGTGCGCCACGGTTTTGATGTGCAACAAGCGACCGTTTTTTTCTTGGTAATAACGGGCCAGACATTGACCATTGTCATCGCCTCTCTTGATTTGAGCCCCAATCACCACCAACAACCGACTATTGGGGCGAGCCACAATGTCGTAATCTGCAATTTGTGTCCAATCCTCATTGTGGCAGCTGGACAACGTCGGCACTTCATCTGGAAACTCTAAACCCGTTTTGACATCCACAATTGAGTTCACCAAACAGTTCGTGCCACAACCATACGACCACAGCACATAATGCCCCGCAAAATTCACAGGCTCTTGCGCGGCTTGTCGCAGTCGCGTGCGCATGATGCGATTGGCTTTGGTGATGACTGCGGCATGGTGCTTGCCCGTGTAGACCGCTGCAACAGGATAATCTTCAAACCGCGGCAGCTGTTCTTGAGCCAACGCGCTCAACGACACCCACAGCAACAAACTCAACAACCCTTTCAACATAATGCCTCCTTCGTCAAACCAAAACCCGTTCAATCCCGCCATTGTTGGCCGCAGCGACGTATTCAGGCAACCAATTCTCGCCCAAAATGTGTTTGGCCATTTCCACCACAATGTAGTCGGCGTCCGAGTCAATGTCGTTGCGATAGCGGCTCAAGCCTTGCAAGCAGGCGGGGCATGAGGTGAGCACCTTGACTTTGCCCTCAAAGCCATCGGCGCGAACCTCGGCTGCACCTTTGCGCAATTCTTCTTCTTTGCGATAACGCACTTGAGTGGCAATGTCGGGACGGCTCAAGGCAAATGAACCAGATTCGCCGCAGCAGCGGTCAGACAACGGCACGGTTGCGTCCATCAATTGGTTGACCACTTTGCTGGGGTTGTGGGTTTTCATCGGGCTGTGGCATGGGTCATGGTACATATAACGCACGCCTTCAACGCCTTGAATTTTCACATCTTTTTCCAACAAAAACTCGTGAATATCGAGCAATCGCGCATTGGGAAAAATCTGGTCAAACTGGTATTTTTGCAGCTGATCCATGCATGTGCCGCACGAGACAATCACGGTTTTGATGTCCAAATAATTCAAGGTATTGGCGACGCGATGGAACAACACGCGGTTGTCGGTGGTGATTTTATCGGCTTTATCCGAGTCACCCGTGGCGTGTTGCGGGTAGCCGCAGCACAGATACCCTGGTGGCAAAACGGTTTGCACGCCCAACGAATACAGCATGGCTTGGGTGGCCAGTCCGACTTGCGAAAACAATCGCTCCGAGCCGCAACCAGGGAAATAAAACACCGATTCAGACTCGCTTGAGGTATTTTTCGGGTCGCGGATAATCGGCACGTATTTGGCATCTTCAATATCAAGCAACGCACGGGCGGTTTTTTTGGGCAAATTACCAGGCATGGGCTTGTTGATGAAGTGAATCACCTGTTCGCGCATCGGGGCGCGGCCAATGGTCGGCGCGGGTTGTGTGACTTGCGACTGGGTGATGCGCAGCGACTTGGCGAATTTATGCGCCCAATTTTGCGCTTTGCCGCCCCATTCAAGCACGACTTTTTTGTACAGCTTAATCGTCGCGGGGTCTTTCATGTTCAAGTAGGTCATGGCCAAATTCGTGCCGATGTTCGGGGTTTTTTTGTCCATTTTGCGCAGCAAATTGCGCATGGCAATCGTCACATCGCCAAAATCAATATTGACGGGGCACGGTTTTTCGCAGCGGTGACACACGGTGCAATGGTCGGCCACGTCTTCAAACTCGCTCCAATGCTTAATCGAAATGCCGCGCCGCGTTTGCTCTTCGTACAAAAATGCCTCAATCAACAGCGAAGTCGCCAAAATTTTATTGCGCGGCGAGTACAACAAATTCGCCACAGGCACATGGGTTGAGCACACGGGTTTGCATTTGCCGCAGCGCAAGCAGTCTTTGACGCTGGCGGCGATTTGCCCGATATCGGACTGCTGCATAATCAGCGACTCCGCGCCCATCAAACCAAACGACGGCGTGTACGCGTTGCGCAAATCGGCGTGCGGCATGAGTTTGCCACGGTTGAAGTGACCGTTCGGGTCAACTTTGTTTTTGTACGCGCGAAATGGTGCAAGTTCAGCTTCGGTCAAAAACTCCAGTTTGGTGATGCCAATCCCGTGCTCGCCCGAAATCACGCCATCTAAGCTGCGGGCAATCTGCATAATCCGCGCCACCGCCTCGTTGGCCTCTTGCAACATGCCGTAGTCGTCCGAGTTGACGGGAATATTGGTGTGCACATTGCCGTCGCCCGCGTGCATGTGCAGCGCAACAAACACCCGTGAATGCAAGATTTTTTGATGAATTTGTGTGCACTCGTCCAAAATCTGCGTGAACGATTGCCCCGTAAAAATCCGTCGCAACTCGGCACGAATTTCGCGTTTGTACGACAGGCGTATCGTGCGGTCTTGCAACACGTCAAACACTTTGACTTCAGGCTCACGCGCCAAGCGCTCGCGCAAGGCCGTGATTTGCGCAGGCTCGGTGAACGCAACCGCGCCGTCAAGCACATCGGCCAGCCGTGCGTCCATTTGCGCCAACCAGTACGTCCAGCGGGTTTTGACCCGCGCAAGCAAGAGTTGCGCATCGTCATCGCGCTCGCCAATCACCTCAGCTTTGGGCGTGCTCGCCTCAAAACCTTCTTCGTTTTTGCTCAGCGGCAAATCGCCTTTGAAATAATGCGCCAGCGCATCGAGCAATTTGAGTTTGTTGCGGCTGGACAGCTCAATATTGATGCGCTCAATCGCGTCGGTGTATTCACCCATGCGCGGCAACGGGATGACCACATCTTCGTTGACTTTAAACGCATTGGTGTGCCGCGCAATCGCCGCTGTGCGGGCGCGGTCAAGCCAGAATTTTTTCCGCGCCTCTTCCGAAACCGCCACAAAGCCCTCGCCCGTGCGCGTGTTGGCCATGCGCACAACTTCGGAGGTGGCGTGCGCCACGGCGGACTCGTCGTCGCCGACGATGTCGCCAATCAGCACCATTTTGGGCAAATCGCCACGGCGGCTTTTGGTCGCATAACCCACCGCACGCAAATAGCGCTCGTCCAAGTGCTCCAGCCCAGCCAAAGTCGCACCGCCTGTGGCTTTGGCGGTTTCAAACAGATAGTCTTTGATTTCGACAATCGACGGAATCGACTCACGCGCTTGACCAAAAAATTCCAAACAGACCGTGCGCGTGAACGCGTGCTGACGATGCAAAACCCAACGCGCACTGGTGATGAGGCCATCACAGCCTTCTTTTTGCACGCCAGGTAACCCCGATAAAAACTTATCGGTCACATCTTTGCCCAAGCCTTCTTTGCGAAACTTGCGCCCTTCGATTTTCAAAATCTCGCGGCTCAACTCCTGCTTGCGGTCGGCCGAGCTGCGCACCACCTCAAACGTGGCATACGGCGCGTCGTGAATTTTGCTCATATTGTGGTCAAGCCGCGTGATGTCGAGCCATTCACCATCGGGGTTGACCATGCGCCAGCTGGCTAAGTTGTCCAAAGCGGTGCCCCACAACACGGCTTTTTTGCCGCCCGCGTTCATGGCGACATTGCCGCCGACGCACGACGCATCCGCGCTGGTCGGGTCAACCGCAAACACCAAACCTGCTTTTTTGGCCGCTTCTTCAACCCGCCGCGTCACCACGCCCGCGCCCGTGTTAATCGTCATTACCTCCGCGTCCATCATCGCCCCACGCCACGGGGTCACTGCGTCGATGTGAATCAGTTTTTCAGTGTTGATGACCACCGACCGCGCGTCCAGCGGAATCGCGCCACCCGTGTAACCCGTGCCGCCACCACGTGGAATGATGGTCAAACCCAGTTCAATCGAGGCACGCACCAAGCCCGCCATCTCGGCCTCAGAATCAGGCGTGAGCACCACAAACGGATACTCGACCCGCCAGTCAGTCGCGTCGGTCACGTGTGACACGCGGCTCAAACCATCGAATTTAATGTTGCCTTTGGCCGTGTGTTTGCCCAAACTGCTGCGCACTTTGGCGCGTAAATCGTACATGTTGCGAAACTGCTGCGCAAAATCGGCCACTGCCGCGCGAGCTTGCGCGACCAATAATTCAACCTTGGCCGCGCGGGCACGGGCTTCAGCGGAGTCTTGCGCGAGCACATCTATCTCGCGCCGTTTGGCGATTTCGTTCAAACGATGCTCCAACGCTTCAACCAAGGCCGCGCGGCGTTTGGGGTTGTCGAGCAAGTCGTCTTGCAAATACGGGTTGCGGTTGACCACCCAAATGTCGCCCAAAACCTCATAGAGCATTTTGGCCGAACGCCCCGTGCGCCGCTCACCACGCAATTCCAAAATCAACTCCCACGCCGCTTCACCCAACAGGCGAATCACAATTTCGCGATCTGAAAAAGAAGTGTAGTTGTACGGGATTTCGCGCAAACGCTCAGCGTCGAGCAGATCAGTCAAGGCCGCAGAAGGCGTGGCCATGTGCGCAAAGTTGGGATTTAAGGGGGCATTCATATGTACTTTCCTAGCGTATTGGCATAAAAATAGGTCGCTCATTCGTCGGCGACCTATGAGTATGCTGCACTGCTCAATGTAATGGGCAATGGCGGCATTTTAACCCAAAAAAAGCCCCTATGCCCTGCTTTGCGCGGCATACTTTGCGCTTTGTCGCTATAATTGCCCACACATTTTTTAAGGATTTTTATGCGCCGCTTAGCTCCTCTCGCCTTATGTTTACTTGCCGCGTGCGAGCCCACCCCGCCTGCTCCCGTCCAACCAACCAGCCCACTGCCACCGCCCGCCACACTAGCGATACAAAAAAACTGCATCGCCTGCCACAATGCCACAGGCAATATGGTCGGTCCAGCTTGGCAAACCATTGCCAAACAGTACAAAAACGATACCAATGCCGCCACTCGTCTAACCGACAAAGTTTTAACAGGCGGCAAAGGCAGTTTTGGCAATGTCGCCATGCCACCACAGGCGACCAAGCTCACCCCTGATGAAGCGCGTTATTTGGTAGCGTGGATTTTAGGACAATGAAACAACACTTCAATCAGCCAACCATTCGATTGCGCTTTTTTGCATAGACTTATTTTGTTAGCTAGATATATAATTTTGTTTTCTAATTAACATCAAGATTAATATGTCATTAGCAAATAACCAATCTAGACAATCAATCCAATCTAAATCTGGCGGCTCAACGAGCCATAATGATACACACTCATCCGCCAGTGCAATTGAAACCCCAACCTTTGACTGCAAGCCATGGACAAGCACCGTCATCTTGGGCGGCTTTCCTCAGCCCAATGTGGTTCAGCACAACGCCGCCACTTTCGTTCTCGATGAAGCGCACAAACCACCCGTCAGTCACAGCAATGCAGGTATCGTTATCGGCCACTTGCCCAACAAAAACCCCTGAATTCACATTCAGGGGTTTTTGTTACGTTTGCTCAGGATAATTCGCCACCAAAGCATCCACCAATTCATGCAGAGCCGTTTTCAGCTGCGCAGCAGTACCGCCCATCAAAATGGCGTCGTCCAGCGCATCTTGCGCGAACTGTTGTAACTCTCGGATGTTGTCGTTCAAAACTTTGATTTTTTCAACACAAGCCAGCGGCGTACCATCAGGTTTGTACCAAATCGGAGGGGTATAAGTCATCATGCGCCAGTTTAACATTGACTCACCTACACCTCAACAGATAATCAGCCCCGTGTCGACTCATGCCATATGATTTGGCCCCACACCCCTGAAGCCAACAACACAGGCAACGCGGCCACCAAGTCAAACTCAACCCCCTGCTGCGCCAAGGCCTCTAGCGCCTGTTCAAAACTCGCGCCCACGCGCAGCTGTTGCAAAAAAGCATATGCACCCGCATCCAACACCTGCACTTCAACCCGCCAGTGCGGCCGTGTCAGCAAAACAAACTGCGGGCGCAACACCCGCTCCGACGTCAAGCCACTCAAATCGCCTGCGGGCTGATGAGCCTGCCAAATCTCAGCCGCTGCTGTTGCGCACTGCAGCAAATGTGCGCTGGGCGCCCATTCAACAGTTGCCTGCAGCCAATCTTGCACGCCATACCTCAACACCTCGGCCCATTGCGGTGGCGTGTGATTCGCCGCAAAATACGCTTGCTGCACCCGCCACTCCAGCCGCGCCACATCGGGCAAGTACAGATATGCCGCCAACGGTGCATAATCGGCCACGAAATCAGGCAAAGCAGCACCCAATTCATTTAAATCGCCACTTTGCGATGGATGCGCCCGCAGGTAATCACGCGCCAACAACGCCATCCCCTGCTCACCCAACAGTTGCGTGACAACAGGATAAGTGTTGCTCAAGGCATTGCGCCAGGTCACATCAAGATTATTGCGATACACCGCCCAACCGACCGCGTTGCTGCCCTCATATTGCAATATCCGCCGCGCCAAGGCCTGCTGTTGCTCTGCCAAAGAAGTCATGCGAGCGCCTCCTGCGCCATTTGGCGCGCTTTATCGGCCTGCGCCAGCAAAACCGCCAGCTCAGGGATATCGGTATCCCACTCAATTAAAGTTGGCAAAACGCCTGTTCGCGCAATCACGCTGCGATACAACCCCCACACCGCATCCGCCACGTAGTCGCCATGATGATCAATCACCCACTCGGGCCCAACCCAATGCCCCGCCAAGTGAATTTCGCCCACTGCATTCAAATTCAATGCATGAATGGCCGCATGCGCATCCGTACCGTGATTGAGTTGGTTGACATAAAAATTATTCACATCCAGCAACAAACCACAACCCGTGCGTGCCACCAACTCATTGAGAAAATCAGACTCGCTCATGCAGCGCTCATCCAGCAACACGTAGCTGCTCACATTTTCAATCAAAACCTGTCGTTGCAACACATCTTGCAGATGACTCACCCGCTCGCACATTAAAGCCAGCGCATCCCACGAATACGGCACAGGCAACAAATCATTCAACACCTGCCCCCCTGTCGCATTCCAACACAGATGTTCCGAAACCAATGCGGGCGAAATACGCCGCACCAATTGCGCCACTTTGTTCAAATGACTCGTCGAAAACCCTTGCGCCGACCCCAAGCCCAAACCCACACCATGCAAACTAAGCGGATAACGCTCAGCCAAAATGCTCAACACGTGCACATCCCAACCACCTGCGCCCAAATAGTTTTCGGTGTGCACCTCCAACCAATCAACCGCAGGCGTAGCGGACAAAAAATCATGATAATGTACGGCACGTAAGCCAATGCCGAAGCCGAGCATATTCATATCACCTCATTACAAAACGAATGGACATGGCATCAACATCCAGGCTGAGGCTCCGTGTTTGTGCGCCTGCCCTGCTAGCCCATGGCCTGCTGGCGTTGGCGTCACAAATGCGGATATACCTACTTGTACGTCTCTATTCCAGCCTGATGATGTGCTTTTGCTGTGCTCTTGCGGGGTGTTGACCACCGCATTGAAGTTGATGCGCGTGCGCCGATGATGTCAACATTGGCCACATGCTTTACACGATGCGACAGCAATCGAGTTGAACATATTACAGACTCAAATCCCACCAAGTCGCACAACCCCCGCTCATACAACAACTCACAACCTCACATTAACAGGCAAACGGCTATGAGCAATCAGGTTGCCGATGACGTCGGATGTTTTCATAGGTTTTATGGTGAGCAACGTCACTCCCTACAGGCGAAAATTCAGCGGCATGCCCTGCATACCATCTGCCTCAAAGAATTGATTGCACCTACACATGCAGCGCATTTCAAAAAATTTTCAAATTAAGGCGAGAGCGTATTGTAACGCAGGCCACCTCAAAACCACACCATTTACATGTAAATCAATCGCGGCAAAAAGCCAAAACGACAAAATTCACGTGCTAAAATAGCCACACACATCAACCCACCAAGGCCACTATGAACGCCCTCAAAAAATCACTCATCACAATCGTTATACTCACCCTCAGTTGCACCAGCGCGTGGGCGCAAAGTGCGACGGATTTTTTTCAGCAAGGCTATCAAGCCGCTGAAAGAGGCGACTATGTCAGTTCTATTGCCAACTTATCGCAAGCCATTGCCCTCAATCCGCAAGATGCAAACACCTACAACAACCGTGGCAGTTCATATGCAGCCCTCCAAGACCACAGCCGCGCCATTGCCGACTACTCGCAAGCCATTGCCCTCAATCCGCAAGATGCCAAAGCCTACTACAACCGAGGCATTTCATATGCAGCCCTCCAAGACCACAGCCGCGCCATTGCCGACTACTCGCAAGCCATTGCCCTCAATCCGCAAAATGCAATGACCTACAACAACCGTGGCATTTCATATGCAGCCCTCCAAGACCACAGCCGCGCCATTGCCAGTTTCTCGCAAGCCATCACCCTAAATCCGCAAAATGCAATGGCCTACTCCAACCGTGGCAATTCATACGCAGCCCTAAAAGACTACAATCGCGCCATTGCCAACTTCTCGCAAGCCATTGCCAACTTCTCGCAAGCCATTGCCATCAACCCGCAATATGCAATGGCCTACTCCAACCGTGGCGTTTCATACGCAGACCTCAAGGACTACAGTCGCGCCATTGCCAACTATTCAAAAGCCATTGCCCTAAATCCGCAAGATGCAAATACCTACTACAACCGAGCGGTTTCATACTATTTCCTCAACCAATTTCAAAAAGCCACCACTGATGCTCGCCGCGCATGTGAGTTAGGTGACTGTAAAGCATTGAAAACCTTAGGAGACCTCAACAAAATCCAAGACTAACCCCTCATCCCGTTGCAAAACTCAAATCCACCATTAATTTAGGAGACTCCCATGGACGTTCGCGCCGCTGTTGCTTTTGCTGCTGGTCAGCCGTTATCCATCGAAACCGTGCAATTGGCCGGCCCGCGGGCGGGTGAGGTGTTGGTCGAAATCAAGGCGACGGGGTTGTGCCACACCGACAAATACACG
>JBOFII010000045.1:0-128256 GCA_051650085.1 Formosimonas sp. | reverse complement strand
CCGACGTGCCCAAAATCGTGGATTGGTACATGGAAAACCGCATCAACATTGACGATTTAATCACCCATACTTTGCCGCTGGAGCGCATCAATGAAGGGTTTGACTTGATGGACAAAGGCGAGTCGATTCGCAGCGTGGTGGTGTTTTAAGTCCGTTTAAACCTGACCACCCATGCTGGCGCACGTCCCTTTTTCAACCAGCTTCCATTCGTTTGGATCTTTGTCTTTGGTGGCTTGACCTGCGCACGAGTGTGAGCCTGTTTTGCTGGCACAGTCGTTTTTGCCAGCCAGCGCAATGCCGTAACATTTCTCACCATTAACGCCAGCGGGCATCGCTGCGGGCGTGGTGGGTTTGCTCGGTGGCTCGACGGGTTTTGAGCAGGCCGTCAAAGCCAAGCCAGCCAGCGCACTGGCCATTAAAGCGGTGTGTTTGTGCATTTTTCTCTCCTTTTCAACTGACTCATGGTTTGACAAGCAAAGTCAAACCGCTGCTTTGCATGCGCTTTAACGTTTGATTGCCCACGCCCTTGATGCGGGCTTTAAAATCATTCCAATTGCGAAAAGCCCCATGTGCGCTGCGCTCTTGCACAATGGTTTGCGCCATTTTCTCGCCAATCCCACGAATGGTTTGCAGCTCAAATGCGCTGGCGCGGTTGACATCAAACGCTTGCACTGAGGCAGCAAAACACAGCAACAACGCACATAAAAAATTTTTCATTTCAATATCCGTTGACTTGACCGCGTGAGCGTTTGGCCTGTTCCAACTCTTCAAGGCGTTTAGGCGGATAGGTTTCCCAGCGGGTGCAAGCTGGGCATTGCCAATAATAATGCGCCGCTTCAAAGCCACACGAAGCGCAGCGGTAGCGCGACAATTGTTGCACTTGTTTTTTAATCAAACCTTGCATGGCGCGGGTTTCTTGTTGCGCGGCTTCGTCTGAATCGTGCTGTAAACGCTGCTGCAACACTTTATCTAACGCATTAAGCGACGGATGCCGCGCAAACACCGCTTCGAGTTGTGCGCCCGTTTGCGCCGAGGCGGGGTCTTGTGCGGCCAGCCACGCGTTGAGCACATCAACCGAACCTGTGGCCAAGGCTTGCGCATAGACATCGCGCACGCCGACCTCAG
This sequence comes from Formosimonas sp., assembly GCA_051650085.1. GTDB lineage: Bacteria > Pseudomonadota > Gammaproteobacteria > Burkholderiales > Burkholderiaceae > Hydromonas. The sequence continues at coordinate 127,131 of JBOFII010000045.1, read as the reverse complement.
GCTCGCCCAATGCCTTGTGCGCGGCGAGTAAATCATTGACCAATAGCGGGTAAGCGTCGGGCTGCTTGGCGGCCAATTCACTCAACAAACGCACCGCTTGCGCGGGCTTGCCCTGCGCCATTTGACTTTGCGCCTGCAACAACTGCGCCCGCACGCTGTTTGGACGCAAGGCCAAGGCCGCGCTGATTTCAGACTCGGCTTGGACGTGGTTGTTCTGTTTCATCGCCGCCAACGCACATTCGCAATGAAAATGCAACAAGGCGGTTGCGTTGTCAGGCGTGCGCGGCATGTGCTGCGCCACCTCAATCGCGGCACGCCATTCTTGTTGCGACTGATAAATCAGCAACAGTTGCTGCATCGCCACATCATGCAGTTCAGTGTCGCGCAAAGTTTGAAAACAATGCTCGGCGCGGTCAAACAAACCGCCTTGCAAAAACACCAAACCCAATTGATGCAACGCGCGCAACCGCGCTTTTTCAGGCAAATCGGCCCGTTCGAGCAAACTTTGATAGACCCGAATCGCCCGCGCAATCTCGCCGCGCTGGGCAAACAAATGCCCGAGCGTGAAATACAAATCAATCGCGCCCGTATCGACCCGCGCCACGTCAATCAACTCGTCAATCGCTTTGTCTGGCTCTTGGTCAAGCAAAAAGTTCAAGCCTTTGAAATACGCACGCGGTAATTGACGCGTTTGCGCCATTTGCGAGCGATAGTTCAAACGCGCCGCCCACCAACCGAGCGCGAAAAACACAGGCAAAGTCAACAACCATTCGGCTTCAAAATCCATAAATCATTGCCTCACATGGTCATCGGAATATCAACAATCGGCTCTGACGCCACCACGCCCGCTTTATCCAATTGTTTTTGTTGCGTTTCAACGGTTTTGCGCAATTGCCGCGCGTTCCAACTCAATTTCAAATATTTCGGCCACAGCAACAACCAGCCAAAGACAATCCCCGCGGCCAAAAAAGCAAACAACAAAACAATCAGCGGCAACTCAATGCTGATGTCGTTGAACAATGTGAACCGCGCGGGCGCGGTGTTTTGCACCGCCAACAAAATAAACAACAACAAAATCGCAATCCGAACCAGCCAAGTAATGAACTTCATTTTTAACTCCTCAAAATATCACGTTAGCGTCCGATGACGCACCAAAACCTGCTCTTGCCTGCGCTGACCGCTGCTCACCATGCGCTGCGCCAAAGCTTGCGCAATATACACCGAGCGGTGTTGCCCGCCCGTGCAGCCAATCGCCACGGTCAGGTAACTGCGGTTGTCCGCCTCAAAACGCGGCAGCCAACGGGTCACAAACTGCTCAATGTCTTCAATCATCATGTGTGTGTCGGCCTGTTGCTTCAAAAAATCCTGCACAGGCGCATCCAGGCCCGTAAGCGGGCGCAAACTTGCATCGTAAAATGGATTGGGCAAACAGCGCACATCAAACACCAAATCGGCGTCGGTCGGAATCCCATGCTTGAAGCCAAACGATTCAAACAGCACGGTTAAACCCGTGTTTTTTAAGGCCAACAAATCCTTAATCCAATGCTGCAACTGCCGCGCTTTGATGGTGCTGGTGTCGAGCACCGCCGAAATCCCCAACAAAGGCAACAACCGCTCGCGCTCCAGCGCAATGCTGTCCAACAGCGACAAATCAGAGTTTTCACCAACCTCACGCGAGAGCGGATGACGGCGGCGGGTTTCAGAGAACCGCTGAATCAAGGTCGTGTCGTTGGCGGTCAAAAACAAACAATGCACATCAAAACCCTGCTGGCGAAACGCATCAATTTGACTGGGCAATTTGCTCAAATCAGTCGATGAGCGGGCGTCAATGCTCACCGCCACGGTTTGCTGCGCCTGCACGCTCAAAGTTGAGACCAAATTGGGCAGCAAATTGGCGGGCAAATTGTCCACGCAGTAATAACCCGCATCTTCCAACAAGTTCAGCGCCACGCTTTTGCCCGAACCTGACAAGCCCGTAATCAACACAATATTCATCAAATCGACTCCTGCCCGCTCATCGGTGAACCCACAGAACCTGGGTTGTTCATGGCCATTTGTTGCCGCTCCATAAAGTCTTTGAGCGTGTTGATGCCACGCAACTGCAACACGGTGTTGCGCACCGCCGCTTCAAGCAGCACCGCCAAGTTGCGCCCTGCCGCCACGGGCAGCACCACTTTGCGCACCGCGACGCCCAGCACTTCTTCAAACAAACTTTGCGAGGGCAGTCGCTCATATTGGGTGTCCATTTCTGAGCGGCGAATCAGTTGCACAATCAAGCGCAATTTGATTTTGCGCCGCACGGCGGTTTCACCAAAAATCATTTTGATGTCCAGCAAACCCACGCCGCGCACCTCAAGCAAATTTTGCAATAGTGGCGGACAGCGGCCTTCGATGTAATCGGGCGCGGTGCGCAGCAACTCAACCGCATCATCGGCGACCAAACCGTGGCCACGGCTGATGAGTTCCAACGCCAGTTCAGACTTACCCAAGCCAGATTCGCCGCAAATCAAAACCCCAACCCCCAACACGTCCATCAAAACGCCATGGCGCGTGGTTTGCTCGGCAAACAAACGGTTAAAATACACGCGCAAATAGTCGATGAGTTCAGCGGAGTTTTCGGTGCTGGCAAACAACGGAATCGCGTGCAAATTGCACCAATCGACCAAAAACTCATGCGGCACCAAACCATCGCCCACAATCATCGCAGGCGGCTCGCCGTAAGTTAAAAAATCGTTCAAATACTCAATCCGCTTGTCTTGCGTCAACCAGTCAAAATACATCAACTCGGCCTTGCCGATGATTTGAATCCGACTGGAGTGAATCAAGTTCAAATGCCCGACCAAATCGGCCGACGCGGTGCGCGACTTGGCCAAAATGCGAAATGCCCCATCTTGCCCCGCCACCCAGCGCAGCTCAAGCCGCTCGGCGACATCATTGTATAAAGTTGCAATCGACTGCATATTCAACCTGTCAAAAAATATGGCGCAGGTTCTGCGCCATTTGAACAATCAAAGTTCCGCCCGACGTGCGGGTTGCCACGTTTGCACGCATTGCAAAACCTCGCCTGAGCCTGTTGCGGTTTTTAGGGTTTCGCGCATTTGCGGAGCAGACAGCATTTCAGCCAACTCGGATAAAATTTCCAAATGCTGCTGTGTGGCTTGTTCAGGCACGAGCAAAAACACCAACAACGTCACAGGCTGCGCATCTGGCGCATCAAACGCCACGGGCTTGGCCAAACTGACCACTGCGGCCACGGCTTCTTTAAGCCCCTTAATCCGCCCATGCGGAATCGCCACACCCTGCCCCAAACCTGTTGAACCCAAGCGCTCTCGCGCCAAAAGACTGTCAAAAACCTTGCTGCGTTCAATCCCTTGATGATTTTCAAACAACACCGATGCGTGTTCAAACACACGTTTTTTACTGCTCGCGTCCACATTTAAATCAATGTTGGTCGGTGGCAAAAGCTTGGCCAATAAATTCATAACAACCCAAAAAAAGAAAAAAGCAAAAATTGATTATAACCACGCTCTGTTTGAAACACAATCAAAGTTTCGGGTACAATCTTCTACCTTTATTTTGCAGCAGGCACTCACATGGACACCACCGTCAAACCGCGTTTACAAAAAGGCGAACGCCGCTTACAGATTTTACAAACCCTCGCCCAAATGCTCGAGTCGCCGACCTTTGAAAAAATCACCACCGCCGCACTGGCGCGTCAGCTGGACGTTTCCGAAGCCGCGCTATACCGTCACTTTGCCAGCAAAGCACAGATGTTTGAAGGCCTGATTGAATTCATCGAAACCAGCTTGCTCGGTCTTTTGAGCCAAATCGCGCAATCCGAAGTTGCCCCATCTGAGCAACTCAAGCGCATGAACCTCGTGCTGCTCACCTTTGCCAGCAAAAATCCAGGCATGGCACGGGTGCTGATTGGCGACGCGCTGGTCGGCGAACACGAACGCTTACAGGTGCGCGTGACACAGCTCATCGACCGCTTACACGCCACGCTCAAACAAACCTTGCGTGACGCGGCTACTCAAGGCGAACTCAACCCCGCCGCCGACCTTGGCATTTACAGCAATTTGCTCATCAACAACATCATCGGCCGTTGGCATCAATTCGTGCGCAGCGGCTTTAAAGTGCAACCCGATGCGCAGATGAATGATGTTTGGTTGGCTTTAAATTGGTTTAAATCATAAAAAATCGCCCGAATTTTCGGGCGATTTTAATGAGTAGACCTTTATTTTTTCTGCCACGCGTCTTTCAAACCCACAATCCGATTGAACACCAAACCGCCGACTTTAGAATCAACACGGTCGCTGACGAAGTAACCGTTGCGCTCAAACTGATAGTGCGTCTCGGCGGGGTCGTGCGCGATGCTCGACTCAACAAAGCCTTGGCTGATGTGCTTTGAATCAGGGTTGAGGGCTTGCAAAAAGTCTTTGCCGCCTGCGTCTGGATGCGGGTCGTTGAACAGGCGGTCGTACACGCGGATTTCGGCGGGCACGCTTGAGGCGTCGGACAACCAGTGGATATTGCCTTTGACTTTGTAGTTGTTGGAGCCGTCCGTGCCGCTTTTGCTGTCGGCAAAGTAGTTGGCGTGCACTGCGACAACTGCGCCGCTGGCGTCGACCTCAAAGCCCGTACACTCAATCACAAAACCGTGGCGCAAGCGCACTTTGTTGCCGACAAACAAGCGGAAAAAGCCTTTGACAGGCTCGACTTGAAAATCGTCTTGCTCAATCCACAATTCGCGGGTAAGCACAAACTGCCGCTCACCCATTTCGGGATGGTGCGGGTGAACGGGGGCTTTACACGGCTCGGCGTGCTCGGCGGGGAAGTTATCCAAAATCAATTTGAGCGGTTTGAGCACGGCAACCGCGCGTGGGGCGAGGGCATCTAAATCGTCGCGCACGGCTTGCTCTAAGGTGCTCATGTCAATCCACGAATCGGCCTTAGACACGCCAATGCGCTCGCAAAACAGGCGAATGGCGGCGGGCGTGAAGCCACGGCGGCGAATGCCGACCAGCGTCATCATGCGCGGGTCGTCCCAACCATCGACTTTGTTTTCGCTCACCAATTGCAGCAATTTGCGTTTGCTGGTAATGGCGTAGGTCAAGTTGAGGCGAGCAAATTCAGTTTGTTCGGGCAAAGGTTGCGGCAATGCGCCGACTTCATTCAACCGCGCCAGTACCCAGTTGTACAACGGACGGTTGTTTTCAAACTCAAGCGTGCACAGCGAGTGGGTAATCTGTTCAATCGCATCCGAAATGCAGTGCGTGAAATCGTACAACGGATAAATACACCACGCATCGCCCGTGCGGTGGTGGTGCGCGTAGCGAATGCGGTAAATCACGGGGTCACGCATGGCCATAAACGGCGAAGCCATGTCGATTTTGGCACGCAGCACGCAGTCGCCCTCAGCGAATTCGCCCGCTCGCATGCGGCGGAACAAATCGAGCGACTCGGCGGGTGTGCGGTTGCGGTGCGGCGACTCAACTCCCGCTTGATGCAATTGACCGCGCTGCTCGCGAATGGTGTCGGCATTTTGCTCGTCCACATACGCGTGGCCTGCCACAATCAGTTGTTCGGCAAATTGATACAGCTGTTCAAAATAATCTGACGCGTAATGCAAGTGCTCGCCCCAATCAAAGCCCAACCAGCGCACGGTCTCTTGAATCGAGTTGACATATTCAACCGACTCTTTTTCAGGATTGGTGTCGTCAAAACGCAAGTGACAACGCCCGCCGTACGCCTGCGCCATGCCAAAGTTCAGGCAAATGCTTTTGGCGTGGCCGATGTGCAAATAACCATTCGGCTCAGGTGGAAACCGCGTGATGACCGACGGCAAGGCGGCGCGGGTGAATTTGCCCGCCGCGCTATCGGCGTCGATTTTTTGGCGGATGAAATTGGAAATCTCGATTTTGTCTGTCATGCGATAAATGGCTCGTATCAAATTTGAAAACGCGTCATTCCCGCGTAGGCGGGAATGACACATTAAGGATTAAGTTTCATGCTCGCGGCATGTTCGTACTGTTTTTCGCGAAACGCGTGGAGTTTGTCAGCCAAGACCGCGTCGCTCATGGCCAAATTGGCGACCACGTGCAAAGCGGCATTGGCCGCGCCCGCCTCACCAATCGCAAACGTGGCGACGGGCACGCCTTTGGGCATTTGCACAATCGAATACAGCGAGTCTTGGCCGCTCAAGTATTTGGTCGGCACAGGCACGCCAAACACAGGCACAATGGTTTTGGACGACAACATCCCTGGCAAGTGCGCCGCGCCGCCCGCACCTGCAATAATCGCGCGAATGCCACGCCCGTGCGCCGCTTCGGCGTAATCAAACATATCATCAGGCATGCGGTGCGCCGAGACGACTTGCGCCTCAAATGGAATCGCAAACAAGGTGAGCATTTCGGCGGCGTGCTGCATAATCGGCCAGTCGGACGACGAGCCCATCAAAATCCCAACCAGCGGTTTGTCGTGACGAATACTCATTTAAGCCTCCAAAGTTTGACCCGCAATGCGCCACAAGGCTTCGCGGTATTTGGCCGCCGTCGCGTCAATGACGTGTTGCGGCAAAGTCGGGGCGGGCGGGATTTTGTCCCACGCCACGGTTTCTAGGTAATCGCGCACAAATTGTTTGTCAAAACTCGGCGGGCTGATGCCAACCGCATACTCATCCAGCGGCCAGTAGCGCGACGAATCAGCGGTCAACACCTCATCCATCACATGCAACACGCCCTGCTCGTCCAAACCAAACTCAAACTTGGTATCGGCAATGATGATGCCACGGCTCAACGCATATTCGCTCGCCCGTGCGTACAGTTTAAAGCTCACATCGCGAATCTGCTGCGCCAAGTCCGCGCCAATCAACTCGACCACTTGCGCAAACGAAATATTTTCGTCGTGCTCGCCCACATCAGCCTTAGCCGCAGGCGTGAACAAAGGCTCTGGCAATTTTTCGGCCAAACGCAAACCACGCGGTAAGTCGATACCGCAAATTTGCCCCGTGGCTTGGTAGTCTTTCCAACCCGTACCAATAATATAACCGCGCACCACCGCTTCAACCATAATCGGTTTTAAGCGTTTGACCACCACACTGCGTCCCGCCACTTGCGCCGCTTCATCAGCGGTGACTACGCTCAACGGGTCAATGCCCGTCAAATGGTTCGGCACCACGTCTTTGAGCTGCGCAAACCAAAAGTTACTCATTTGGTTCAACACGCGCCCTTTGTCGGCAATCGGCTCGTTCATCACCACATCAAACGCCGACAAGCGGTCGGTGGTCACCATCAACAAGGTATGCTCGTCGATGATATACGTATCTCGAACTTTGCCCTTGGCCAACAATGGCAAGGAGGTGATGGAGGTGGCGTACACAGCAGAAGTCATAATGCCTCGCAAAATAAAAAGCCCAATGAAACAACATTGGGCAAGCCCGTAAAGTGGCATTTTACCGTTAAATGGCAGGTTTGGGGCGAATGATGAACCACGCCTCCATCACAACACATTGACCGCGTTAAGCTCACTAAACGCCTGCAACAGCCGCGCCACCATCGACTCTTCACCTTTACGCAACCAAACGCGCGGGTCGTAGTATTTTTTATTCGGTTTGTCATCGCCGTCGGGGTTGCCCAGTTGGCTGTGCAAGTAACCTTGATGGGCGCCGTAGTAATTCAAAATCCCCTGCCAATTGGCCCATTGCGTGTCGGTGTCGATGTTCATTTTGACCACGCCATAGCCGATGGCCTCGGCGATTTCATCGGCAGTTGAGCCTGAGCCGCCGTGGAACACGAAGTCGAGCGGGTTGTGGCTTAAACCAAATTTGTTCGCGACGTATTTTTGCGAGTTGTCCAAAATCTTCGGAGTGAGTTTGACGTTACCCGGTTTGTACACGCCGTGCACATTGCCAAACGAGGCGGCAATCGTGAAGCGCGGGCTGATTTTAATGAGTTGCTCATACGCGTAAGCCACGTCTTCGGGCTGAGTGTAGAGCGCGGAGGAGTCCACGCCCGTGTTGTCCACGCCGTCTTCTTCGCCGCCGGTCACGCCCAGTTCAATCTCCAGCGTCATACCCATTTTGTCCATGCGCTTTAAATATTGCTCACAGATGTCGATGTTTTCAATCAAAGGCTCTTCTGACAAGTCAAGCATATGCGACGAAAACAACGATTGGCCCGTTTGCGCAAAGTGCGCTTCGCCCGCATCGAGCAAGCCATCAATCCACGGCAACAGCTTTTTCGCCGCGTGGTCGGTGTGCACAATCACGGGTACGCCGTAGGCTTGCGCCATTGTGTGCACATGCCGCGCCCCCGCAATCGCGCCGATAATCGCGGCCTGCTGCCCCTCGCCCTTCAAGCCCTTGCCCGCCATAAACGCCGCGCCGCCGTTGGAGAACTGCACAATCACTGGCGCCTGCGCCTGCGCCGCTGCTTCCAGCGAAGCGTTGATGGTGTCAGAGTTGACGCAATTGACCGCAGGCAACGCGTAACCGCCTTGTTTGGCCAGCGCAAAAATGGTTTGTACATCGTCGCCCGTGACCACGCCTGCGGCCACATGCTTGAACACTTGTGTCATGAAAAGCCCCTTGAAAGATAAGATGTGTAATATTACTACATTAAATCAACATAGCGGGCATAAATGCCCGTCTTACGGCTCAAAGCCGCAAAGGCACCCAAAAATGGCGAGCCAAAGCCCGCCATTGTTCACTTCTTAACCTTTTGCCCGCGCCTGCAAAACCGCCACCGCTGGCAACTCTTTGCCTTCCAAAAACTCTAAAAACGCGCCGCCGCCTGTAGAAATATAACTCACTTCGTCGCTGATGTTGTATTTGGCAATCGCCGCCAAAGTGTCGCCGCCGCCTGCAATCGAAAAACCTTGCGAGCGAGCAATCGCTTGCGCGAGCACACGGGTGCCATTGCCGAATTGGTCGAATTCAAACACGCCCATCGGGCCGTTCCACACAATCGTGCCTGCGGTGAGCAATTGCGCGGCCAGTGCGGCGGCGGTACTCGGCCCGATGTCTAAAATCATGTCGTCGGCCTCAACGTCGGCCACGGCTTTAACGGTTGCCACTGCATCCGCGGCGAATTCTTTCGCGCACACCACGTCGGTTGGAATCGGTACGGTTGCGCCACGCGCAGTCATTTTGGCCATAATCGCGCGGGCTTGTTCGACCAAGTCCATCTCGACCAATGATTTACCAATCGGCAAGCCAGCGGCGGCCATAAAGGTGTTGGCAATCCCACCGCCGACAATCAACTGGTCGACTTTATCGGCCAAACTTTCCAAAATCGTCAGTTTGGTGGACACTTTAGAGCCTGCGACAATCGCCACCATCGGCGCACGCGGCGCGAGCAGGGCTTTTCCCAACGCATCGAGTTCGGCGGCGAGCAATGGGCCGGCCACGGCCACGGGCGCGTATTGGGCGATGCCGTGCGTGGTGGCTTCGGCGCGGTGCGCCGTGCCGAATGCGTCATTGACGTAAATATCACACAACGCGGCCATTTTTTGCGCCAGTGCCGCATCGTTTTTTTTCTCGCCGACATTGACGCGGCAGTTTTCGAGCAGCACGACTTGACCGCTGGCCACCGTCACGCCGTCGAGCCAATTTTGTTTGAGTTCAACCGTTTGGCCGAGCAATTCACTCATGCGCTGCGCGACGGGCTGCAACGAGTCCGACGGTTTGAATTCGCCCTCAGTCGGCCGCCCCAAGTGCGAGGTGACCATCACTGCCGCGCCAGCTTGCAAGGCCATTTCAATCGCGGGCATCGACGCGCGAATCCGCGTGTCGTCGGTAATCTCGCCCGCGTCGTTTTGCGGCACATTCAAGTCTGAGCGAATGAACACGCGCTTACCGCGCAAGGCGTCATCGCTAATCAGTTGAGTTAAAGTCAAAACAGTCATAAAGCCCTCTTTGTGGTTGGAATATTCAGTTTAGCCCGTCATTGCGGCCCCGAGCCGCAACCTCCTAAATTAGGAGATGCCGCGTCAGGCGCGGCATGACGGAGGTTTTCAACAGCAAACTGGCACATCGCTTTGTTGTTAGATTAAATCAAACACCGCCATCGACTCAACGTGTGCCGTGTGCGGAAACATGTTGACCACGCCTGCGCTGCTCAACGCGTAGCCTGCTTGGTTGACCAGCGTGTTGGCGTCTCGCGCCAGTGTGGCGGGGTTGCACGACACGTACACGATGCGGCGTGGTTTTTCGTGCGTTTGCAGCTGCGCCAAAGCCAAACACAGCGCGTCTGCGCCGTCGCGCGGCGGGTCAACCAAATATTTGTCCAACTGCCCCAAACCGCGCAAATCGTCGGCGGTGACTTCAAATAAATTGCGACACATGAACTCGGTTTTGTCGGCCACGCCATTGACCTGCGCATTGTCCAACGCCCGCGTGGTCAACTGCGTTGAACCTTCAATCCCAATCACATGCGCGGCCACCGTGGCCAGCGGCAAGGTAAAATTGCCCAGTCCACAGAAAAAATCGCCGACGCGCTCATGTGGCTGCACCTCAAGCAAGCGAATCGCGCGGCCAACCAAAACGCGGTTGATGTGAAAATTCACCTGCGTGAAATCGGTCGGGCGATACGGCATCCGAATGCCGAATTCGGGTAAATCGTAGTGCAAATTTTCAGAGGTCGGGTGAAACGCATACACCGTTTCAGGTCCTTTGGGTTGCAGCCACATATCGATGTTGTGCGCGTCGCCAAAGGCGCGGAACAATGCTTCATCGGCGGGCGTGAGCGCGTCCATGTTGCGAAACACCAAAACCGTGCGGCTTTGTCCGACCGCCACTTCAATTTGTGGGATTTTTTCAATCAAACTGCTTTGCCCGACCAATTCGCGCAGCGGCATGAGTAAGTTCGAGACATGCGGCGGCAAAACTTCGCAGGCTTCCATGTCGGCGACGTACGCGCCGCTTTTTTCACGAAAACCGACCAAAACCTTGTCTTTTTTGTGTACATTGCGCACCGACAAACGCGCACGATAACGGTAACCCCACGTCGGCCCGGCAATCGGACGCAAAATCGTATCGGGCGTGACGCGGCCAATCCGCTTTAAATTGTCTTCCAAAACCCGCTGCTTGGCCGCCACCTGCGCACGGCCATCCATATGCTGCATGGCGCAACCACCGCAAATCTCAAACGCTTTGCACTTGGGCTGCACGCGGTCAGGCGAGGCTTTGAGCACTTGCACGGTGCGGGCTTGATTAAAACTCGACTTTTCACGCACCACTTCCGCCCGCACCGTTTCAAACGGCAACGCACCCGTGACAAATACCACCTTACCATCCTCACCCCGCGCAATGCCGCGCCCTTCCATGTCGAGCGACTCAATTTTATATTCAAAAACAGGGAAAACCTTGGGGACAAACTTTTCACGATTGCGACGACGTGCCATATCTAACCATTCAATATTAATTAATTTTTTGCGTCATTGCGGGCGTGACCCGCAATCTCCACAATTAGGAGATGCCGTGTCAAGCACGGCATGACCGTGCGCTTTAAACCAGAGCACCCCACAAATCATACTCATCCGACGCGTGAATTTTGACATCGACAAACTGGCCGACTTGCAACGGGGTTTCGGTGTAGTCAATGTACACTGCGCCGTCAATCTCAGGCGCGTCGGCCATTGAGCGGGCGATGGCGCCGTCTTCATCGACTTCGTCAATCAGCACGGTTTGCACCGAGCCGACTTTTTTGGCCAGCCGCGCGGTGCTGATGCCTTGTTGTTTTTCCATAAACCGCGCGGTGCGCTCTTCGCGCACTTCGTCGGGCAATGCGCCGTCAATTTGATTGGCCACTGCGCCATCGACAGGCGAGTAGGCAAAGCAGCCGACGCGGTCGAGTTGCGCTTCATCCAAAAAGTCGAGCAAATATTGGAACTCTTCTTCGGTCTCGGACGGAAAGCCTGCAATAAAGGTGGAACGAATCGTTAAATCAGGACAAGCGTTGCGCCATGCGTTGATGCGCTCGAGCACTTTTTCGCCGTTGGCGGGGCGTTTCATGGCTTTGAGCACGCGCGGGTGGGCGTGTTGGAACGGCACATCGAGATACGGCAGCACGCGGCCGTGGCCGTTGACGGCGGCTTGGTTCATGAGTTCAATCACGTTGTCAACGTGCGGATACGGATACACGTAATGCAAGCGCACCCACGCGCCCAGTTGCGCCAATTCGCCGACCAACTCTTGCATGTGGGTTTTGACGGGGCGACCGTTGATGAAACCTGTGCGGAACTTGACATCCACGCCGTACGCGCTGGTGTCTTGCGAGACCACCAACAACTCTTTAACCCCCGATTGCACGAGTTTTTCGGCTTCTTTAATCACGTCGCCAATCGGACGCGAGACCAAATCACCGCGCAACGACGGGATGATGCAAAACGTGCAGCGGTGGTTGCAACCCTCAGAAATTTTAAGGTACGCGTAATGACTCGGCGTGAGCTTAATCCCTTGCGCAGGCACTAAATCAATGAACGGGTCGTGCGGTTTGGGCAGGTGAAAATGCACCGCGTTGAGCACTTCATTGGTCGCGTGCGGGCCGGTGACGGCCAAAACTTTCGGGTGCATGGCGCGAACCATGTTGTTGCCATCGGCATCGGTACGCGCCCCCAAGCAACCCGTCACCACGACTTTACCATTTTCGTGCAACGCCTCGCCAATCGCGTCGAGCGACTCTTGCACCGCGCTGTCAATAAAACCACAGGTGTTGACCACCACCAAGTCGGCGTCTTCGTACGACGGCGAAATCGCGTAGCCTTCGGTTTTGAGTTTGGTCAAAATATCTTCAGAATCGACCAAGGCCTTCGGGCAGCCAAGGGAAACAAAGCCGATTTTCGGCTCAGGGTGGGTTGTACTCATGGGGTTCTTTCGTGAAACAAATCAAACCGTCATTTTATAGGGGATTGGGGGATTTTGGTGGGTTTATCGCCACCGTTGCAAAAACCTTGCGTTTCATTACAAAATACGCGAAACTCAAATCCCATTACAAAAAGGAGACCCCATGTTGATTTATCATTTGTTCACACGGCGCTTGATGATGTGTTTAATCGGATGCTTATTGGGATTGAGCAACGCCTTTGCCCAGCAAAACCCAGCGCCACCAACCACACCCAGCGAAGTTTCGGTTGGCATGTATCTCAACGATATTCAAGCCATTGATTTAAAACTACACAATTATTTGGTGGATTTTTACGTTTGGTATCGCTGGAAAAACCCCGACCTTGACCCTGCGAGCAGCATTGAATTTGTCAACCACTCCGAGTCATGGAGTACCGTCTCCACATCCAGTTATGACAAGCCTATCCAATTGGCTGACGGCAGTTTTTATCAAGTCACCCATGTACAAGGCAAGATGAGCAAAAAAATGGATTTACACGACTACCCATTTGACCAACAAACCATCCGAATTATTATGGAAGATACCGCCTCTGACACAGGCACTTTAAAGTATGTGGTGGATAAAGTCTCGGTCAACTCAGAACTCAAATTGCCAGGCTTTTTATATCGCTCACCCATACTGACCGCCACAGACTACACCCACCAAACCACCTTTGGCGACCCTCGTTCCAGCACCGCATCAACGTACTCTCGTTTGACTTTGGACTTGCCTATTTCAAGGCCGCATGTCAACGCGTTTATGAAAAACATCCTGCCGATTTTATTGGCGGTCATCTGCTGCTCTTTGGCATTTTTACTGCACCCATCATTGGTTGACTCGCGTTTTCAAATTGCCGTGGTCTCGCTGCTGTCAATTGTGGCACTGCAAATGACCTCTGCCCAAGATTTACCGACCATTGAATACATGACGCTGCTCGACAAACTGTATGTCATTGGCTATTTTTATTGCATCTACGTTGCGGCCGCTTTGACACTGTCCACCAAATTGGCGCATATTCATGACGACGAAAAATCCGACCTCAAAGGCATCCGCCGTGCCATCACCTTTGACCGTTTATTTGGCTTTTTTGGTTTTATGATTTATCTTGCAACCACTTTGTGGGCGATACGACCACTGTTTTTATCTTAAACACACATCCCGTGCGTGCTCAAAAAACGCACGGGATGCTCCAAACTTCATTTTTGGCGCTTCAACTGCCGCACAATCACCGCAATCATCCCTGCCAACAGCACAACGCCGCCAATTAAAGCCGCCCACAGCCAAGTAATCTTTTGGCTTTGCGGCTCTGACGGCAACGCTACGCCATCGTATGGCAAGCGAAAAGCTGCCTCAACTTGCGCTGCATCAATATGCGCCACGGGCAGTTGTTCAACAGCCAAACCATTGGGCAACAACTGACTCAAGGGACGCGTCGCATCCGCATTATCTTCTTTAAAACGCAGCACATACGGCGCACTGCCACTGGCGACAAACACCAAGCGGCGAACAGGCAACTCAATGCTGGCTGTAAGGTCAGCGGGCAAATTTTGCCCTGGCGGTGCGGATAATTCAATCACATTTTGCTGTTGATGCTCAACCACAATCGGCCCATTGCGCACCGTTTGCCCGTTTTGCGTTAAATGAAACACCACTGTGTGCTGCGTGGGCTTGGATTTTTGCGTGGTTTGAATATCGTTTTTCAAACCAATCCAAACAGGCACATTGCTGTTGGGCACTTGTGTGCGCAGATGCAGCACAATATTTTGCCCCGCCAAAACAGGAGGCAAATAACCTGCAAGCCCACCTGTACCACGGTCATGCAGTGAGAGTTCCATGCTTTGTGTGCTCGGTTGCTGTTCGACTTGATTGGTCACGGTGACGGTGTTCAACCGAACCTGTTGTCCTTGGGGCCAGCGAATGCGAATGTACTGGCCATGCAACTGGGTGGGGGTTATGGCAAGCGACACGGCTTGATGCTGTTCGGGCAATTGCACCACGCCCGCCTCTGCCAGTGTCTGCCAGTTGCGTAAATCTGTGCTGCTCTCCAGCGTCAACGGCACAATTTGCCCCGCAGGTGTTTGGATGTCTAACTGCACCGCTGCGGTGTATTCACCCGCGGGCAATTGGCGGGCGTCCAACAATGCACCGACGGCCAAAGTATGGGCAGTGTTTGTGCTGCTTTGCGTGATATTCACCTGCCCATTGTTGAGTTGAATCTGCGTGTAATCGTTGCGTTGCAGCGCGTCGCTGCTCAATAGATACGCCTGCAAGGTGTGCGTGCGTCGCTGCAATGGCTGCGCCACAGGCAACCACGCCATCGGCACGGTTTGCCCTTGGCCATTGACCACAACCATATCGTGCAAATGCGGCGAATATGAGTTGACCAGCATACGCGTTGGCACAGTGAGTTGGTGTACGCTATCTGTGCTGTTCAAGACTATCGGCAATTGCAGCGTTTTATGTGGATCAGGCATACTCAAAGCCAATGCAGATGTGCTCAAAACACCCCATACAATCATCATCCAACGTCGGCTCATGCTTGTTCCTCCCGCGCAGGTGGCAATGGGGCGAGGTAGCCAATCAACAGCATCATCACGCCAACGCTGATAAAGGCGACAATCCGCTCAAAACCACCGCGATTGGCCAAATCAATAAATATCAACTTAAACACCGTCAAGCCCAATAAGCCCGCGCCGACCATCCACAACACACGCCACTGGCGACGATGCGCCCAAACCATCAACAGCAAAGCCAAAACGCTCCACAAAATCGCGTAACCCGTTTGCACGATAAACGAGTCAAATAACGCATCCACGCGCCAATCCACACCAAAGAAATGGTGGGCAATCCGCAGCCAAATGGTATTCACCAACACAAACGCCGCACCAGCCAAAACCGCCCACAACTGCATTCGCGCAAACGGCAAAGTGGTCCAAGCACTCAAGCGCAAATACCACAAAGCCACAACCGCCAAAGCCGCAGCAACCGTTAAGTCCGTGGGATTGAGCAAGGGAATATACGGCAACGGCGCAGTTTGCCCCGAAGACATCAGCGCACACAGCACCGCCGACAACAGCAATAAGCCCGCCAAAGGCGCAGCCGCCGTGCGCAAATACGCCAAACGATGCGGCACCAACGGCCAAGCCTGTTGCACACGATGGCTAGACCACAACGACACCACCAATAAAACCACCACCCCAGTCAACAAGCCCGCAACACTGCCCCATGCGGTCGCGCTCAACTGATTGCTCACAATCACACGCCACATGGCGTCGGCCAACAGCACACACAGCAACCACAATGTCGCCGCATGACTGTAATGCAACCACGTAACATGACGCAAAACACTCGGCGTCGTCGATTGATGCTCCGCACGGTACAACAACGCATAATGCACCAGCAACGCCGCAGGCCAAAACAACCAGCCCCAGCCTTGTAACGCATGCCCCTGCAGCCAAACCGCAACAAACGTCAGCCACAAAACAGGCAACACGCCCAGCATCGGCGCATCGGCCACCTGTGCATTGATGCGCCGCCCATACAGCGTTGAAGCCACGGTCAACCCCAGATAAACCGCGGCCAAAGCATAAATCCGCAACACTGCACGCTCAATCCACCACATGGTTTCATAGGTATTGCCATCCATCACCGACAAATTCACTTGCGAGCCAAAGGCGCAAAGGAGCAACACAAACCCCAGCGCATAAAACGGCGTGGCCCAACGCTGCTCTTGTGCCACATACCACGCGCCCCATTTCGTGCCCGAATGAGGCAACTCGTGCCGCAAACCGTACGACAGCACCACGGCGCAAACCGCCGAAATCAATAGGCCGATAAACGTGGCATTCGCAAAAGGCGTTAAACTCTGCACAGGGTCAGCCAGCCACAGCGCCAACAACGCCAAGCCCTGCAACAGCACACCAAACGCCCGTGGCGTCCAGCGTCCTTGGCGCATACCCACCCAAAATGCACCCAAGCCCTCCAACGCCCAAGTCATGCCAATCGCTTGACCATCCAACGCCAACGGCACCGCCAACGTGACGAAACCAACCGCCAAAGCGATGAAGCACTCAATCAACACCCGAAAATTCGCCGCTTGACTGCGCAGCAAATACGCCGCAGCCAACACGTACAACAGCGCAAAACCCAAGGCCGAAAACGCCGAGCCAAAAGCCATGTCAGCCACCAAGCCCATTTGCAAGCCAAAGGCCACCAACGGCGTGCCAAACACCAATGTTGAATCGACCAACGCCTGTCCACGGCTGCGCTCAAGAGTTTGCGAATTGCGGGCGTACAAAATCGCGGTCAACAGATAAATCAACACAAAAATCGCCAAAAACACCTGTGCGGGCAGGTATTTATCCGCCTCAAACTGCAAAACGCCCCAAAACGTCGCCACCCCAAACGTCGCAAAAAAACCGAGCAGATTCAAAGGCCGCCACGCTTTAAAGTACGCAATCCCCAAAATCGCCAAATTCAAAATGCTGTAATAGCCAAACAAGCCGATGTAATTGCCCGAACCCGTCGAGAGCAACAGCGGCGCAGCAAAGCCGCCCGCAAACGACACCAAAGCCAACACCAAGCCATTTTGCACATAAGCCAAAATCGCGCCCAAAGCGCAAATCAGAGCCATCAAGGCAAAAGCCAACAGCATCGGCAACAAGCCATACACCCGCATGGCGGCCAAAATGGTCAAATACAACACCGCCACACCCGCGCCTTGCAGCGTTAAGGCGTATTGCAACAAATTGATTTTTTGCCGCGCCCAAAACCCAACCGACAGCAACGCCAAGCCCGCCACCGCAACGACGGTTAAACGCGCTTCAATCGGAAACCAACCCATTTGCGCGGTGTATTTGGCCAAAAACGCCAAACCAATGAACAGCAAAACCACGCCCACCCGCACCACGGTGTTGCCGCCCAACAGCCAATTTTTGCCAGCGGCAAACACGCGTTCCAATAGATTCGGTTCAACCACCACAGGCTCGGCGGGGCGAATGTATTCCGCGTAGGCGTTAGACTCAACTCGAACAGGTGCAGCCAAGGCGACCTCTGGCTTGGCCGCCGCAAACTCAGCCGCACGCTCTGCGGCCAATTGTGCATTGCGCACGGGGGTTAAAAAATCTGGCCGAACGTCGACAGATTCGACCTGCCCAAACACCTCAGGTGCTTTGGGCAGTGCCGCCGCTTGCGCCGCCCATTCTTTAAGCAAAGCGTGCCGCAAATGCGCACCTGCCAAAGCCCCCGCCAGCGGAAAAATCGCGACGGATAAAACCCCGTCAAACCAATCGTGCATCCCCATAATGCCCGCAAAAATACTGAACCACAATGCCCCCCAAAAAACCATGCTTCCCCCTTATTTTTTAATCATCGTTTTGAGCGTGGGCAATGTCCACGCGCCACCTGCAAAGCCTTTACATTGTCCTGTGTTGAACTCTTTTGTATGCACAAACCGTCGTCCATCCCACATCCACTCATCGGCATACCAACAATCGCCCATCCCGCGCCCTTTGTGTGCCACAAAAATTTGCCCCTTAACATAGTCTGTTCCATCGGTGGTCACCACAACAGGATTGAGTTTAGGCGCATCATCCACCACCACATAGGCCGTACCACCGTTATATGCTGCAGTCCAACACCTTGTGGACAGCAATAACTTTTGCGCATTCAAACGCTCCACCTCAAATACAGGCGAGGAAGGGTTACTTTGTTCATCCGTTTTCAAAGCATCACACAACTCTTTAAGCGCCTTACTGCCTTCAACCCACTGACGCCACTGTGCATGGTATTTTTTCACCAGCCGTGCCTTTTCCGCAGCCGATGTCTCGGCCACAGGTGCAGCGCGAACCACGGGCAGCGGTAAAGCAGGCAACACGTTTGCATCGCTCAACGAACCTTTTTTGATGAGTGCGCTGGTCGTGCCAACGCGCTTTTGATAGTCATCCATTTTGAGCAACACGGCGGCCGCGCCTTTGTCCGACACGAGCCTACGCTCGTCACCCGCCACAAATTCGATTTTGGCAGCTTTCGGCGCAGCTGCTATCAATGCAGCGACTTGCGCATCGCTCAAATTGTGAATGTCTTGCTCATCTTTAACCTTGCTCACCGCCCCTAAATTTTTGTCATTAATATACAAAATGGGTTTGCTCGGCGATTCGAGCAAATTGACTTGGCCTGTGACTTTTTGCCCCGCTCCCGCTGCACGCGTGAACAAAATTGATGCGGGCAGATCAGCGCCATCTTCAGAATAACCCGCCGCGCGGCAGGTACGGGCGTTGTCGCACACGAGTTCCCAGTCGTCATGTGAAAAACGCAAAGCCTTCTCTTGCGCATGTGCGTTGAGCGACGCGCTTAGCAGTGTTATTAAAATCAATGTTATTTTCATCATTCCTCCCAAAATGCTTAATTATCCAGCGGTTTTTCTTCATCCACCGTTTCATCCTGACTCGCCACCACAATGTCGGCGGGCAACTCAAACGAAATCCGCCCCAACATGCCTTGGCGCAGCTCGACAATCAGCAGTTCGGCGGTTTTTTGTGCATCCACCACCCCGCCGCTTTTGACGTAACCGCGTTTTTTAGCGATTTGCAGCAAAATGTCTTCGGGTTTGTCGGCCAATTCGTTCAGTTTATAGCGTTGCTTCAAACGCTCAGGGTAGGCGTCACGCAAAAACTCAGCGGCGTAAATGGCAATGTCTTCAAAGTCGATGACGTTTTTGCCAATCGCGCCACTCATGGCGAGGCGATAGCCGCTGGCGGGGTCTTCGATTTTCGGCCACAAAAACCCTGGCGTGTCGTACAACTGCGTGCCGTTGGGCAACTCAATGTATTGCTGCATTTTGGTGACGGCAGGCTCGTCGCCGACCCGCGCAACTTTGCGCCCCGCCAAAGCGTTGATGAGGGTCGATTTACCGACATTGGGGATGCCTGCGGCCATCATGCGCAGCGGTTTGTCCACGCCCGTGCGGTGCGGGGCGAGGCTTTGAATGGTTTTCATCAAACGTTTAACGTCAGGGCGATTGTTGCCCGTAAACACCATGGCGGTCACATTCGGCTGCTGCTGATAAAAATCGAGCCATGCTTGCGTTTTAACAGGGTCGGCCAAGTCGGCCTTGTTGAGCACTTTAAGGCACGGGCGGTTGCGAAACTGCCCCATCGGCGCGAGCAGTGGGTTTTCGCTCGAATACGGCAAACGCGCATCGACCACTTCGACAATCACATCGACCATTTTGAGCCGCTCGGCTATTTCTTTGCGGGCTTTGTGCATGTGCCCTGGAAACCATTGGATACTCATTTTATTCCTACTTTATTTTTGGGTCGCCACGCGCCCGACTAAAAAAATCCCCAGCATGACCAATGCCGTACCCGCAATTTGCACCAAGGTAATCGGTTCGTTCAAAAACACCGCACCCATGCCCACCGTGGCAATCGGGCCGACCATGCTCACTTGTGAGACTATCGACGAGCCAAGCCGCGCAACCGCCAGCATGGTCAACAGAACGGGCGCGACAGTGCAAACCAAAGCATTAATGACCGAATAACCATACACGCTGGGCTGCTGCGCCCACAACTCATTAAAATCCCGCGCCAGCGCGTAATGCGCCACGCTCAAAAAAGTCGAAACCGCCATCGCGTACGCGAGCAGGCGCAATGTACCTAAACGCTTGACCAACTCACCCGTCATCAACAAATAACTGGCATACGACACCGCACTGGCAAACACCAAAAACGAGCCGAGCGGCACATTGCTGCCGCCAAACCCGACTTCATGCCAAAACACCAGCGCAATCCCCGCATAAGCCACGCCCATCGCCAGCCACTGCTTGCCATCAATCGGTTTTTTGAGCACAAAACGCGACATGATGAGCACAATCGATGGCGTGAGAAACAAAATCAGACGCTCCAGCCCGACCGAAATATACGCCACGCCCATAAAATCAAACAAACTGGCCAAATAATAACCCGCCGAACCGACCACAAACACCATGCCATAATCGCGCCGCGTCATGCGATACGGCTGCGTGCGCCACGCCCACCACCCCAGCCCGATAAAAAACGGCCACGACAGCAACATGCGCAACGCCAACACATCCAAAGCCTGCGCCCCATCGCGATACATAAATTTAGCCAAAATCGCCTTGCCCGAAAAACAAATCGCGCCGACAATCGCCCACGTTAAGGCTGTGCGGCGTTGGGTGGGGGTGAAGGTATGTGTCATTGAGTTATTCCGTATTATTGGTTACACTGCGCGCCATGCGCTCAAAATTCTTTTATACCAATCTGTTGTTTGCGGCCAGTGCCGCCATTATAACTGTGGCCGCCCCTGCCCACCGTGGCTTATTCATCGGGCTGTTGTTATTCTTGTATTCGCTGATTGTGGCGGCGGGCTGCACGTTTATTGACTGGAATTTTTTTCTCATCTCACAAAACACCCTGCCCAGCCATACCCACAAACAAATCGCTTTAACTTTTGACGACGGCCCAATTGTACACAGCTCGGTAATTTTAGATATTTTGCAACGCTACAACGTCAAGGCCAGTTTTTTTCTGGTCGGCAAAAATGTGGCGCAAAACCCCGAAATCGCCCAACGCATGCACCGCGAAGGCCACACCATTGGCAACCACAGCATGAACCACGGGCACTTGATCAACCTCAAACTCACCCGTGGTACGGTGGATGAAATCAAAGCGTGCAACGCAGTGATTGAGCAGCACGTCGGCATCAGTCCCACGCTGTATCGCCCGCCACATGGTGTGGTGACCCACCACTTGGCGAGGGCTTTAAAACAAACAGACATGCGTAGTGTGGGCTGGTCGATTCGCTCATTTGACACCGCCAGCCACGACGAAAATGCGTTGCTCAAACGCTTGCAAGACCAACTCCATGACGGCGCAATTGTCTTGTTGCACGATTATTGCCCGATGACCGCAGTGGTTTTACCGCGTTTTATTGAATACGCCCAATCGCAAGGTTATGCGTTTGTAGCGACTTATACGAGCCCACCGAACCATATAAGCAAACAACAAACCCAATAAAAAACCACCAAACACATCCCACCAAACATGCTGTTTGAGCGCCATTGTTGAATACACAATCAATGCGCACCACAATACGCTCAGTACTTGTAAACTGCGTGGTGCCGCAATTGTGTGCCACAAATCATACAGCCACACAGCCGCAAAAACCGCACTGGCCACATGCAAAGATGGACACGAATTGCCTGAAGTATCCATCGACCTTAGCATCGAATAAACCGAACTCCCTTCATTGAATGACACCGCAACCTCAACCCGCGTCGGGCACACATAAAAAATACCCAAACCCACGCACAACAATCCACACATCCCGCACAACAAAAATTTCGCTTCAGATATGGAGCGCAAAAAAGCCGCAGGCAAAGACACATAAACCCACAGCGACACATAAGGCCACAACCAATTGGGTGAAAAACGCACCCACTCATCGAACCATGTTGCTGGCACAGTAATTACTGCAAAAGCAGGATGGTGCAACAAGTAAAAATAAACCACAAAAAAGCCGTACATCAGCCCCGTACTCAACAATGCTTTTAACCACCACAAATAAGCAAACCGCTGCCAGAGTTCTGAACGCCACGTTTTCATCATTTCTCCCTTTGTTGTTGTCGTTGATACACATAACGCCCCATCACCGCAGCAATCAACCACGCAGCGGCCATACCCACCCCTAAACTCAAACCCAGCACGTGCAATGCAGGCGTTGATGAAAACATCAACAAACCCAGCGATAAAACAGTACTGATGGCACTCAAGCAAATGGTCATCCAAGTATGCGCTTGCTCATCGGCATGCTCGACCAAAAAGATGCCATAATCCACACCCATGCCCAAAATCAGCAGCAGCGGCAGAACCGTAAACAACTGCACCGCCACGCCCAACAAACCACAAACACCTAAAGTGACCAAACTGGCCAACAGCGGTGGTAACACAATCAAAAGCGCTTGCCGACGATAGCGTACCCATAAAACCGCCAAAGTACCGACATAGGCCAACACCAACAACCCCATGATTTTATTGCGATAAGTGCTCATCAATTCTGAATAATCAGCGACCGAGTTGATAAACAACACCTGTGCGTCTTGCTGCTCAAGCAACTTGAATTGCTGCAAAGCAGCAGCATCCAGTATGCCATGCAAAGAAACCACACTCGCCCAACGACCATCAGGCTGTTGCCCCAGCCATTGGGCGCGTGTCACTTGCGCCATCGGTTGCGCCAGCCACTGTTGCGGCGTTAAGAAATCCCCCGATTGCAAAGTTGCGGCATCGGGCTGTAAACCAATCATTGGGCTGACTTGCGCCAAACGTGGTAAGACTAAAGCCTCATTGGCCTGCTGCGTTTTTATCGACGGCAGCCACTCTGAAACCGCGCGATAGCCGCCCAAATGCTGTTGTGCCACCTGTTCATCCAACACGTCCCGTACACGCTCTTCGCGCTCGAGCAACGCCTGCTCGCTTTGCCCCGTGACCAGCACAAACTGTGTATTGCTCTCATTCAACGCCGTACCAATCAACCTTTGCTCTTGCACCAACCATTGCGGCGAATTTTGCAGCATTCGCAAATCATCTTGCACCGTCAAGCGCGACCAGCCCAACACCAAAGGCAAGCACACAATCAGCACAGCCAAACGTCCAGCCCAACCCCAATTGGGCAAACGCAACCACCACAACCACGCATTGGCAAACAAGCGACTCAATCGAGTATTGTGCGGCAAGCCATCGCTCCAAAATGGAAACAACAGCACCACAACCAGCCAAGAAGCCAACAACCCTGTCACCGAAAATACCGCAATTTGCCGTAACCCAGGAAATGGTGGCAAACCCAGGCACGCATAAGCCACCACCGTGGTCAATAATGCCAGTAACAAACCTGCCATCACATGTCGACGCACTTGCCATGCCGTTTGTTCAGGTGCGTACGTGCGCGATGACAAATAATGCAAAGCATAATCTTCAGCCACCCCAATCAAACTTGTACCAAACACCAAAGTCACCACATGCACCTGTCCAAACCACGCATAAGTGGCCAAATAGGCGCACATAAAACCGCACAACAAACTCATACCGACCAAAAAAACGGCACGAAAACGCATAAACCCCGCTGCAACCAACAACACAATCGCCACACTTGAAATGGTGCCAAAAAAACTCATCTCATAACTGGCTTGTTCAGCCGCCGCTGCCGCATGCAAAGGAATCCCTGCCGCTAAAATACGCACCTTGGGGTTGTGCGCCAACACTTGATTCTTAGCCGTTTGATATGCCGTCAAAACCGAACGCTCGGTATTCAAACTAAAACCACCATCCACCGCTTCATAAAACAAAACAGTATAGGGTTGACCATCCAACTCAATTTGACTGTCGCCCTCAGGCGTTTTTTGCAACGGCGACTTACCCATTTGCTGCAACAACCAATTTTGTAAATTGCCCAAAGGATCTTGTGCGACAGATAGTCCTAGCGAAACGGGCCTTGAGGCATTGCTCAACACCTCATCCGCCCACTGTTGCGGGTTGAACGATTGAAATTTGTTTTTTTGTTCAGCCGTCAAAATATGCTGCTGGTGGGGTACATAAAATTGCACAAACGCCTGTTGCAAAGCCTGTGATTGCAAAGGGTTTTCGCGCAACGGACTATCGGCCACAGCCCACGCAGCTTTCAATTGCGTCACCGCCGTCAAGGTTTGCTCAGGCGTTTCGCCATGCACCATGAATATCAGTTTATTGCTGGTAAATTCACTCTGCTGTGCCATTGCCCGCTCAATCAATCCCTCATCTTGCTCATCTCGAACGCGCTGCTCCAACGGCAACAAAGCCATCGGGTCACGCCCAATTGATTGCACAACCTTCTGCCAATGCAAACCCGCCCACAGCAACAACCCCAGCATCAACACAATAAAACCAAATGCTGCCCAACGCGCACCTCGTGATGCTTTAGATGCATTTACCATTCTCAACCCTTTTATTTTTGAACGCGGCATCATACCACACGGGCTTAAGTGCCTCAATGCACACTCAAAGCAAAAAGCCCGTCAAAACGGGCTTTTTGAACCAAACAACACGGGACTTAACCCATGTGCAAACCACCGTTGACCGAAAAATCCGCACCTGTGCTGAATCCGCCTTCATCTGACGCCAACCAAGAAATCATGGAGGCGATTTCTTCAGGGCGACCCAAGCGTTTGACGGGAATGCCCGCGACGATTTTTTCCAACACATCTTCACGAATCGCGGTGACCATGTCGGTCGCGATGTAGCCTGGCGAAACGGTATTGACCGTGACGCCTTTGGCGGCGACTTCTTGCGCCAAGGCCATGGTGAAACCGTGCAAGCCCGCTTTGGCGGTCGAGTAGTTGGTTTGACCGAACTGGCCTTTTTGCCCGTTGACCGATGAAATATTGATGATGCGACCAAAACCTTGCTCCACCATGCCGTCAATCACTTGCTTGGTGACGTTGAACATGGAGTACAGATTGGTTTTAATCACGTCGTCCCATTGCTTGAAGTCCATTTTGCGGAATTGGCCATCGCGGGTGATGCCCGCATTGTTGACCAAAACACTGACCGTGCCGTGCTCGGCTTTGACTTTATCAAAGGCGGCCACGGTCGAGTCCCAGTCACCGACATTGCCTGCTGACGCGTAAAAGGTGTAGCCGAGCGCGGCTTGCTCGTCGAGCCATTTTTGCGCGTCGCGGGTAGGCCCACAACCTGCAATGACTTTAAAGCCGTCATTGTGCAAACGCTGACACATGGCCGTTCCGATGCCACCCATGCCGCCTGTGATGTATGCGATTCTTTGACTCATGATGTCTCCATTCTTAAAGATTAATAAATTTATACGCGCTCAACCGCCAACGCCACGCCCATGCCGCCGCCGATACACAGCGAGGTAAGGCCTTTTTTCGCGTCGCGCTTGACCATTTCGTGCAGCAAGCTGACCAACACGCGACAGCCCGATGCGCCAATCGGGTGACCCAGTGCAATCGCGCCGCCGTTGACGTTGATTTTACTGGTGTCCCAGCCCATTTCTTGGTTAACCGCGCAGGCTTGCGCGGCAAAGGCTTCGTTGATTTCCATCAAATCCAATTCGCTCGCCGCCCAGCCTGCTTTCTCCAAAGTGCGTTGTGAGGCAGAAACGGGACCCAAACCCATCACCGCTGGGTCCAGCCCTGTGCTGGCAAAGGCTTTAATCGTCGCCAATGGCGTGAGGCCAAGTTCAGCCGCTTTGGCCGCGCTCATCAACATGACCGCTGCCGCGCCGTCGTTCAAACCCGATGCGTTGCCCGCGGTCACCGTGCCTGCTTTGTCAAATGCGGGGCGCAAACCCGCCAAAACCTCGGCATTGGTTTTGCGATTGGGGAACTCGTCGATGTCAAACACCACAGGCTCGCCTTTGCGCTGTGGAATCACCACGGGGACGATTTCGTCTTTGAACTTGCCCGCGTCAATCGCGGCAATCGCTTTGTGTTGTGAGGCTAAGGCAAATGCGTCTTGCGCCTCGCGCGATACGTTGCCTGCTTTGGCGACGTTTTCAGCGGTGATGCCCATGTGGTATTGGTTGTACACATCCCACAAACCATCGACAATCATTGTATCGATCAGTTGCGTGTTGCCCATGCGAAAACCATCGCGTGAATTGGGCAACACATGCGGCGACGCGCTCATGTTCTCTTGACCACCCGCAATCACGATGTCGGCGTCACCGCACGCAATCGCTTGTGCGCCAAGCATGACCGCTTTTAAGCCTGAACCACAAACTTTGTTAATCGTCATGGCAGGCACGTGCTGCGGCAAGCCCGCTTTAATCACGGCTTGACGCGCAGGATTTTGCCCACTGCCTGCGGTCAAAACTTGTCCCAAAATCACTTCGCTGATGGCATCGGGTGATACACCCGTCTTTGCCAGCAAAGCTTGAATCACGGTTGCGCCCAATTCGGGTGCGCTCACTTTGGCCAATGAACCACCAAACTTACCAATGGCCGTACGTGCGGCGGCGACGATTACGATTTGTGTCATGCTTTCTCCTGTAAAAATTAAATTGCGCGAACTTTGACATAGCGGCCAGGTGCGGCCTCAATGGGTTTAAATTGGGTCGTACCCAGTTTGTTGGGGGCTTTGACCGATTCGCCCGCGTGTTGGCTCAACCACGCAGCCCAATCGTGCCACCAACTGCCTGTTTTTTCTTGCATCGTGGCCAACCAAACATCGGCGTCGGCGCGGTCCAGTTCAACTGCGTCGTTGACCCAATAATTGCGTTTGTTCTTTTTGGCTGAATTGACCACGCCCGCAATGTGACCTGAGGCGGCCAAGACAAAGCGTTTGTCGCCAGCCAGCGCGGCTTGCGAGCGATAGGCCGCATGCCACGGCACAATATGGTCGTCGCGGCAAGCCAAAATATAAGTTGGCACGTTGATGGCTTTTAAATCAATCGGCACATCACAAATGCGTGCCGCGCCCGCAGTTTTGAGGCGATTTTCTAAATATGTGTTGCGCAAATACCAGCAGAACATTGGGCCAGGTAAATTGGTTGAATCAGAGTTCCAATACAGCAAATCAAACGCCGAAGGTTGCTCGCCTTTGAGGTAGTTGCTGACCACGTAGTTCCACACCAAGTCGTTCGGGCGCAGCGTGGCAAAGGCGTTGGATAAATCTTTGCCTTTCATCACACCGCCTGAGGCGAACTCGGCTTCGCGGGCGAGCACGTGTTTTTCATCGACATAAGCATCCAAAACGCCGTTATCAGAAAAATCGAGCAAAGTGGTGAGCAGCGTCAAACTGGCGACTTGCTTTTGCCCACGCGCGGCCATCACTGCCAACGCGCTGCTCAACAACGTGCCACCGACGCAAAAGCCCAAGGTATTAATGCTCTCTTGTTTGGACGCGCTGCACACCACGTCAATCGCGCGAATCACCACGTGCTCAACATAATCATCCCACGTGGTGTGCGCCAAAGCCTCGTCGGCATTGCGCCAGCTGACCAAATAAACCGTGTTGCCCGACTCAACCGCGTGGCGCACCAATGAATTGTCGGGCTGCAAATCCAAAATATAAAACTTGTTAATGCACGGCGGCACAATCAGCAATGGCCGCGCCCCGACCGTTTCGGTGAGTGGCGTATATTGCAGCAACTGGAAATACTCGTTTTCAAAAATCACCGCGCCATCTGAACGCGCCACATTCACGCCGACTTCAAACGCGCTCTCGTCGGTTTGCGAAATGCGCCCTTTTTGTAAATCGGTCAAAAAGTTTTGAATCCCCGACTTGAGCGACTCGCCTTGGCTGTCAAACAACTTTTGTTGTGCATCGGGATTGGTGAGAAAAAAGTTGCTGGGCGCGAGAGAGTCGACCCATTGCATGACCGCAAAACGCACGCGGGTTTTGGTTTTGGCATCGGCTTTGACGCATTCGGCCATTTCGAGCATCAAACGCGCGTTAATCAAATAACTTTGCGCCAAGTAATTCGCCCACGAATTGGTGCGCCACGCGGGCGAGACAAAACGACGGTCGGTGAAGTCAAACAGCTGCTGCTGAGTATAACTCTGCCACAGCGCACCCATTTCTTTGAGGTATTCACCTTGCAAACGCTGCACATCTTGTGCATCGACCATTTGAGCAATTTCAGTCAAGCCATCGCCACTCAAACTGGGCGCGGGGCTGGAGGTTTTGTGCAGACTATCGGCGAACTGTTGCCACACCCCCAGCACATTGGGCATGCCCGCCGTATTGAACAAGTGCTGCCACGCACCGAAGGGAGAAGCGTTTTCTGACGACGCAGCTTGCGGTTGGGCTTTGGGTTCAGCGCTAGAAGCAGGCTTGGACGCAGCTGGCTTAGCCGCTCGCGGTTTACGGACGCTTTCCGTTGACTGTGTCGTTACTTTTGTTGTTTTTTTCGCGGTCACCATCAATTTATCTCCTCATATTTATCGTGAACACATTGTGGACACTGCATGGCGGGCTGTCAATAGCGGTGATGTTTTTTTGGTGTGCAGCGCAACAAAAATGCCACGTTTTAATCGCGCCAAATCAACGTCGCCATGCGCCCCGTGACTTTATCGCGCCGATACGAATAAAACCGCTCGGCTTCGCTCACCGTGCAATGCGTGCCGCCTGTGATGCGGGTCACGCCGCAAGCATTGAGCCGTTGCCGCGCGAGGCCGTAAATGTCGGCCCAATACTTGCCATTGGCATGTGGCACAAAAAACGGCGCGACATCAGCGGCGGTTTTGGCAGCGAACTCGGCCAGCACCTCGCCGCCGACTTCAAACCGCGCAGGACCAATCGCCGCGCCGAGCCATGCGTGAATTTGCGTCACGTCCGCGCCTTGCGCCGCCATGACTGACAAAGTCTGCTCCAACACGCCATCGACCAAACCGCGCCAACCTGCGTGCGCCGCGCCAATAATTTGGCCGTCGCCACTGGCAAACAACACGGGCAAACAGTCGGCGGTCATGACCACGCCGACTTGCCCCGCGCAACTTAACACCACCGCGTCGGCTTCGGGCGGCGGCGCGGCATGGTCGTATTCGTTAGCGGTTTGCAGCCAAACTTTGACACTGTGGGTTTGTTCCAACCACAGTGGTGCGCTGGGCACATGCTGCGCCATCAGGGCGCGGTTGTGCTGCACATGCTGCGGATTATCGCCGACGTGGCTGGCGGGGTTTAAACCCGCGGGACCATACGCGCCGACGCTCACGCCGCCCGTGCGGGTGGTCATGAACGCATGTACATGGCTGGGCGCGGCCCAGTCGGGGACAATCGGATTCATTCGCTCACATCCTCCAACGCGTCCATGACAAAGTCAGGCTCAGGCAACGGCATGTCGTCCACGCCCATTTCGGCGAGTAAATGCGTAAAATCTTCGGGCAATTCGGCCTGCCAGCTCATGTAGTCGCCCGTACGCGGATGAATCAAACCGAGTTGAAAGGCGTGCAAAGCTTGCCGATTGAAGGTTTCAACCCCCGCCACAATCGAGGTGCGAATGCCTTTTTTCTCGCCATACAAAGGGTCGCCGACCAGCGGATAGCCGCGATGCTGCATGTGCACGCGAATTTGATGGGTGCGCCCTGATTCGAGTTGACAGACCACGATAGAATACGGCTTGTTGTTGAACCGCCAAAAGCCCAAACTTTGGTAAAACGTGCGGGCAGGTTTGCCACTGTTGCCGATGAGCGCGGCCATTTTGAGGCGGTCTTGCGGGCTGCGGCCAATCCCGATGTCAATCACGCCATCGGCGTCGATTTCGCCTTGCACCAAAGCCAAATAGCGGCGTTTGACCGTCCGCGCTTGCAGTTGGCGCACCAAGTCAGTTTGCGCCAAAACGGTTTTGGCGACCACCATCAAGCCCGACGTGTCTTTGTCCAAACGATGGACAATTCCCGCCCGTGGCACTTGCGCAATATCAGGATAACGATGCAGCAAACCGTTGAGCAGCGTGCCCGACCAGTTGCCGCTCCCTGGATGCACCACCAAACCTGCGGGCTTGTTGAGCACCACAATGTCGGCGTCTTCGTACACAATAGCCAAGTCCATCGGCTCTGGCGTGTAGGCTTTCATTTCGTCGGATGGCTGCGGCGTGACCACGAGTTTGTCGTGCGCATAAACTTTTTCGCGTGGCGACTCGGCCACGGTGCCATTGAGCACCACCGCGCCGTCTTTGAGCCATTTTTGCAGGCGCGAACGCGAGTAGTCGGGCAGTAAAATCGCCAGCGCAGCGTCCAAACGCTTGCCACTGGCCTCTAGATTGACCGTCACCTCAATGGGCGCAAGAATTTGCGCATTTGCCGCCCATTCTTCATCCCATGCGTTATAATCGCTTTCATTCTCATCCATCAAAGGTGTTGTCATGACTCATCAAATCCTTAAAAAAGCCTCACGCGCTGGCGCGGCGGCAGTGGTCTCCATCAGTCTGCTCGCAGGTTGCAGCGTTTTTGGCAAGAAAAAAGAAGTCAACGAATTTGCAGGCTGGAGTGTCGATAAAATCTACGCTGAAGCACGCGACAATATGACCAGCAAGGATTATAGCCGCTCCGCCAAGTTATTAGAAGCAACTATTGCACAATACCCGTTTAGTGCACAAGCCGTGCAAGCCCAACTCGAGTTGCCCTACGTGTTATGGAAAGACGACGAGCGTGCCAAAGCATTGGCCGCCGCCGACCGTTTTATTGCCCTCAACGCCTCCCATCCGCAAGTGGACTATGTGTATTACCTCAAAGGTTTGATTAACTTCAATCAAAACGTCAGTTACTTGGCCACCATCACAGGCGAAGGCCTCAATGCGCGAGACCCCAAAGCCGCCAAATTATCATTTGAAGCGTTCAAAACCTTAACCGAAAAATTCCCCAACAGTCGTTACAGCAAAGATGCGCGCAATCGCATGGCTTACTTGGTCAACACCATGGCGCAGCAAGAAGTCGCCGTGGCTCAATATTATTTGGAACGTGACGCCTATGTCGCCGCCATCAACCGCTCGCAAGAAGTCCTGCGCAACTTCAGTGCAACACCCGCCACCGAAGATGCGTTGATTGTCATGATTAACGCCTACGACAAGCTCAAACTGGCGGACTTGCGCAACGACACCAGCCGCGTGCTCAAGCAAAACTACCCCAATTCAACAGGCCAACTCAAAAACCGCCGCCAATCATGGCTTTCATTGGTGGGACTTAACCGCGATCGCAAAAAAGCGCAAGTCGAAATTCCTGCGCCACAATAAACCAAAGGGCGGCAACGCCCTTTTTTACATTCAACATTTATGAACACACCTCTACCCACCGAATGGATGGCGTGGCTCACCGAAAACCACGCCCGTGGCTGCACGCCCGACAGTTTGCTGAGCGAACTGGTTAAACACGGTTTCGCGCAAACTCAAGCCTTAAGCGCACTGCAACAGGTTTTTGGCGAGCCCATCGCCACGTCCACCAACCCACCGCAGTTCCAATTGACCCGCAACACCATTGAAATTGACGGCCACCCCGTGCGCATTGCCATGCAACTCGATTCACCATTTGTCATGCTATTTGAACACCTGCTGACCGACGCCGAATGCGACGAATTCATTACGTGCTCTGACCAAAAACTGCGCCGCTCCACCGTGGTCGACAACGACACGGGCGACACCGTACAGCACGAGCATCGCAGCAGCTCAGGCTGCACCTTTGTGCGCCAAGAAACCCCATTGATTGCCCGCATTGAAAAACGCATCGCCCAACTCATTCATTGGCCCGAAGCCAACGGCGAAGGCTTGCAAATTTTGCGCTACGAAAATGCGGGCGAATACCGCGCTCATTTCGACTTTTTTGACCCCGCCCTTGCAGGCAGCGCCAAACACCTCGCCCGTGGTGGCCAACGCTGCGGCACATTGATTATGTATTTATCCGACGTCATCGAAGGCGGCGGCACGCGATTGCCCAGCATTGGCCTTGAAATTCGCCCACGCAAAGGCTCAGCTTTATTTTTCGCCAACGTCACCGCCAACAACGAAGTCGACCGCCAAACCCTGCACGCAGGCTTGCCCGTCACCCAAGGCGTGAAATACATCGCCACCAAATGGCTGCGCGATCGGGAATACAGTTAAAAAAACGAGTGATGACCATCACTCGTTTTGTTTACTCACCGCGCCTCATCCATCCACGCCGCCTGAATCGCCTCCAAAACCTTCTCGCCGCCGCGCGTATGGTCGTCATCAAAATCAGGCAAATCGACCACCCAATTGTGCAAATCGGTAAACCGCACCGTCGCAGGATTCACCTCAGGATGCCGCTCGTACAACTCAATCGCAATATCCAAAACATCAGTCCACTTCATTTTTCACCTCACGTTAACCACGCTCAAGAATTTGAGCCAATTTCTAACAAAAACCGAGTTCTTTTGAGCACCTCTTCAACCTCACATAGCGCAGAAAAATGCGTCACCCAAAGATTATTACCACCTTCAAACCCACCGATTAACGAGCAGTTGGCATTTTTATACGCCACCCAAGCCGTCTGCGAGGCTTGCAATTGCCCACGGCTCTTGCGTGCGTCCTCTTCGCTATGCTCAGGTAAAACATTCAACGCTTTTTGATACGCCTTATCCATTTTCTTTTCTAGATTCTCTATCGTCTCTCCTAAACACTGAGTCTGCGCCATAGCCCCAGAGTTTCGCTTATAGCAATGCTTCACAGCAGCATCAGTCGCCGTATCAGCAAACACCGCAGTCGGCAACAATGCACACATTGCCACCGCCGTTAATTGACCCACCCATCTCATTTTATCTCCTCAGCTATCCAATCGAACTCTATTTTTTCTGCAAAAACGAGTAAAGACTGTAACCTCCGCCATCCGCGACAAACATCGCCACATGCTTGTTCAACTGCACAAAACTTAAAGAACCATCACCACAAATGCTGATAAGCCCTGGGTATTTTTGATTTTTTCTAACATAAGGCAAGATTTTTTTGACCTGCTCAACATTTTCAAGAAACCATTCGGCGTCAATGGTTTGCCCCTCTTGAGCAAAATTTTCAGCAAACTTAGGGTATTCAACCACTAGTTTTGACAAAGTTGAATGAAGTTCTTTGCCACTATATGTTTGATTGGCATGCTTAAAACCCTCCGACTTCATGCACTCCCGCCGCGCTTTGTAAGCGCTTACAATACCATTTTTAGAAATAAGCGTCGCATTTCCCGCAGTATCCATCCACCGACCATACGTCGTTTTAACTGTATTGATGTCTTTACCCATCGCAGCTGCAACAAACAACTGACTGAATAAAGCACCCATTATCAAACTATTTCTTATACTCATAAAACCCCTCTAAAATCCCTGCAGATTGACAGCTTAACTACGGCTCAACTTCGCCGCAAAACCCACCAAAGCCACGCCTGCCAAGCGTTTGGCCCACACGCCCGCCATCGGCCACGCCATTAAACGACGCGCCACCCAATTGCCGACCAAAACCAAAGCCGCTTGATACAGAAAACTGATGACCGTCACATGCGCCATCATCACCCCAAGCGTCAACGCGCTCGCGTCAGACTTTAAAAACAACGGAAAAAACGCCACAAAAAACAGCATCACCTTCGGATTGGTCAAACTCACCAACGCTGTTTGCCGCAAATACCGCCCCGCACTCGCAGGCGGCGCAGCAACCACCGCACCCGCATCACGCCGTGCCCGCAACAAACCCCACGCCAGCCACAACAAATACGCCACGCCAAACCACTGCAACGCCGCAAACAGCGATGGATGCGCCTGCATCACCGCCGCCAAACCCAAAGCCGCCGCCAACATATACGCCGCGTCACCCAGCAGCGTCCCCGCCACTGCCGCCATGCCCATGCGCACCCCCGCCTGCGCCGTCGCATTCAAAATCGCCAACGTCCCCGCCCCTGGAATGAGCTGAAACAAGACAATGGCTAGGATGAATTGGGGGTAGTTTTGGATGTCGAACATTCTTAAAGCCTTCCTGTTGTTTTCTTATAAACATATCAAAAGCGGGTCAAAGCCCGCCTCGCATCACAACTTACCGCTCACAAACCCCTGCACACTAGCCACCGCCGCAGCCAACCCCGCCACATCCGTGCCACCTGCTTGTGCCAAATCTGGTCGTCCGCCGCCTTTGCCGCCGACTTGGGTGGCGACGAAGTTGACGACGTCGCCTGCTTTGATTTTGGCAGTTAAATCTTTGGTCACGCCTGCCAAAATCGTGGCTTTATCGGTTGCGCTGGCCAGCACAATCACGGCTGAGCCGAGTTTATCTTTGAGGCTGTCCATGGTGTTGCGCAGCATGTCGATGTCTGCGCCGTCAAGGATGGCGGATAGCACCTTCACGCCGTTGACCTCAACCGCTTGAGCGGCCAAGTCGCCACCTTGGGCGGCGGCGATTTTGGCTTTGGCGGCGGTGAGTTCTTTTTCGAGGGTTTTGATTTCTAATTGCGTTTGCGCGATGCGCTCGATGATTTCAGAGGGTGCGCTGCGCAATGTGGCGGCGGCAATGTTGACTTGCGCGGCCAAGTGCTGCGTGTGGGCGAGCGCGTTCATGCCCGTAACGGCTTCGATGCGGCGCACGCCTGCGGCCACGCCGCCCTCGCTGGTGACTTTGAATAAACCAATGTCGCCCGTGGCGTGCACGTGCGTGCCGCCGCACAACTCGGTCGATGCGCCGATGGTGAGCACGCGCACCTCGTCGCCGTATTTTTCGCCAAACAGCATCATCGCGCCAGTTTCTTTCGCGTCGTCAAAAGGCATCAAACGCGCTTGCGTGGCTGGATTTTGCAAAATCTCGCGGTTGACAATCTGCTCAACCTGCACGATTTGCTCAGGCGTGACGGGCGCGTTGTGCGTGAAGTCAAAACGGGTTTTGTCCGCATCGACCAGCGAGCCTTTTTGCTGCACATGCTCGCCGAGCACTTCGCGCAACGCGTGGTGCAACAAATGCGTGGCCGAGTGGTTGCGCACCGTGGCGGCGCGGCGAGCCGCATCGACCTGCGCGGTCAGCGCATCGCCCACGCTGAGCACACCCGCGTCAACCGTGACGTGGTGGCCGAACACATCGGGCAGCACTTTGGTCGTATCGAGCACTTGCGCAGCAGCTTGCGCGTTGCGCAAAACCCCCGCGTCGCCGACTTGCCCGCCCGATTCGGCGTAAAACGGCGTTTGGTTGAGGATGACAATGCCGCTTTGCCCTGCGCTCAATTGCTGCACCGCCACACCGTCCAAATACAGCGCGGTAATGCTCGCTTCAGCGGTTAAATCGGTGTAGCCTTTAAAGTCAGTTTTCGCGCCATCGTAGGCAATTGCCGCGCTCATTTTGAACTTGCCAGCGGCGCGGGAGGCGTCTTTTTGAGCGGTCATGGCGGTGGTAAAGCCCGCTTCATCGACTACAACATTATGCTCACGACAAACATCTTGAGTTAAATCAAGAGGAAAACCATAAGTATCATGAAGCAAAAAAGCCTTTTTACCATTAAAAACTCGGTAGTCATTCAAATCATTTTTTTTCAACTTAGCATATAAATGCTCTTTCGTATTAAGGTAAATATAAACCTCTTCATCCTCTACTTTAACAAAAACCTCTTTAAGATCAGCCAAGCGATCCATTTCTCTGGGGGGGCGTAACAAGTAATGGTCTTTGTCATGCGTCATTAACTCAATAATCCAATCAGGATAATCTTTATCTCGCACAAAGTTAACTGCAGAGAAACTGTCCATCGAGTTGATAGTATCCATAACATGGAACATTCCCAGTTCAATCGTCTCAAAAAACCGCTCTTCTTCAGTGTGCAACGCTTGCGTGACTTGCGCTTCTTTGGCCGCCAAGTCTGGGTAGGCCGAACCCATTTCTTTGACCAAGTCTTTGACCAAGTTTGAGAAAAACGGTTTGCGGCAGCCGAGTTTGTAGCCGTGGCGGATGGCGCGGCGGATGATGCGGCGCAGCACGTAGCCTCGGCCTTCGTTGCTCGGAATCACGCCATCGACGATGAGGAACGCGCAGGCGCGGATGTGGTCGCTAATCACGTTGAGCGATGGATTTTTAAGGTCCGCGCAGCCCGTCTCACGCGCAGCGGCTTTAATCAGATTGGCGAATAAGTCAATTTCATAGTTGCTGTGCACATGTTGCAAAATCGCGGCCAACCGCTCTAAGCCCATGCCTGTATCGACGCACGGCGCGGGCAGTGGCTCAACCGAGCCGTCGGCGAGCATGTTGAACTGCATAAAAACGTTGTTCCAAATTTCGATGAAGCGGTCGCCGTCTTCCTCAGGCGAACCCGGTGGCCCGCCCCAAATATGGTCGCCATGGTCGTAAAAAATCTCAGAGCACGGGCCGCACGGGCCGGTGTCGGCCATCATCCAAAAGTTGTCGGACATATAACGCCCGCCTTTGTTGTCGCCAATGCGCACGACGCGCTCGGGCGGCAGGCCGATTTCTTTCGTCCAAATATTGTAGGCTTCGTCGTCTTCAAAATACACGGTGGCGAGGAGTTTGTCGGCGGGCAGTTTGTAAACTTGGGTGAGCAATTCCCACGCCCAGTGCAATGACTCGCGTTTGAAATAATCGCCAAACGACCAGTTGCCAAGCATTTCAAAAAAAGTGTGGTGCCGCGCAGTGTAGCCGACGTTTTCAAGGTCGTTGTGTTTGCCGCCTGCCCGTAAGCAGGCTTGCACGCTGGTGGCGCGGCTGTACGGGCGTTTGTCCGTGCCCAAAAACACGTCTTTGAACTGCACCATGCCGCTGTTGGTGAACATCAGCGTGGGGTCGTTACCGGGTACGAGCGGGGATGAGCGCACGATGGCGTGGCTTTTTTGTGCGAAAAATTCTAAAAATTGAGCGCGAATGTCAGCGACTTGCATGAAATATCCTAAACTTTGAATGAAAAAACCTTGATATTATACGGCCATCATGTGGCAAAAACTACTTTACTTCCTTTTTAAACTCCCCAGCCTCAAACCAGCGGCGCAAACCCAGCCGCGTTCACGTTTGAAGCGCAATTTTGTCATGCTGCGCGTGCATGTGGGCGAAAACGGCTTAGTCAAAAGCGCGACGGTCAAAATGAGTTGCGGCGATGGCGAACTGGACCATATGGCAGTGACCGAGTTGTGCAGTTACCAATTCGCCCAACCACGCACAGGCCACAAACCCGTGGCGCAATGGCACAATATGCGCTGGGAAGTGCCTGAGCATTTCGGGCGGGTTTCAAACCCGCCCCTACGTCACGCCCCCAAATACCGCCCCAACCACTGCAAAAACGCGTCGCTGCAGCGCGTGACGTTGATGCGCATGAATGTCGATACGCCTTGTTGCGGCGAAAACAAGCCACCTGGGGCAATCAGCCAGCCTTCGCTCATGGCGCTAATCGCCAACGCGTTGGTGTCGACACCCGTGTCAAGCCAAATAAACAAGCCGTCTTGCGTGAGCGGCGGGTACGCCAAGCCGATTTTGGGCAACTCGACGCGCAGCCGCTCGTGGGCGTTGGCGATTTTGGTGCGCAGTTTTTCGAGGTGGCGGCGGTGTTGGCCGTCAACCAGCAGCCGATACACAATCGCTTCGTTCAACTCTGG
Source organism: Formosimonas sp. (assembly GCA_051650085.1). Lineage (GTDB taxonomy): Bacteria > Pseudomonadota > Gammaproteobacteria > Burkholderiales > Burkholderiaceae > Hydromonas. The sequence goes on along the minus strand of JBOFII010000045.1, from coordinate 89,180 downwards.
GCTGGACAAACCTGTGAGCATTTTTTGCCCAATCACGCCGTTAACATGCGCCTCTGGGCAACACAACACCGCCACGCGTAGGCCAGCGGCCAAACTTTTAGAAAAACCCGCCACATAAAACACCCGTTTGAACTGGTCAAGCGCGGCATAACGCAGCGCGGGTGCGCCTTTGGCTACGCCACCGTGAAAGTCGCCGTAAATATCGTCTTCTAAAATATAGCAATCGTGCTCATCGAGCAAACGCAGCACCTGATACGCCCGCGCAGGCGACAAACCAAACGATGTTGGGTTGTGCAGCACGCTGTTGGTCACGTACAACTTGGGTTTGTCGTGCGCCAGCAGGCGGCTCAAAATCTCGATGTTCGGCCCGTCGGTGTCGCGCGGCACGCCAATCACGCGCAAACCCTGCGCCTGCAAACTGCCGTACAGCCAAAACCAGCTCGGATCATCGACCAGTACCGTGTCACCCGACTTGAGCAAATAACGGGCAATCAAATCAATCGCCGCCGACACACCTTGTGTACAGACCATGTGCTCAGGCTTGGCGACCATGCCGATGTGGTGCAACTGCACCACCATTTGCTCGCGCAGTTTGGCGTAACCTTGCACGTGGCCGTAGCCGTACAAATGGTTTTCGCACGAGCGCGTCACGCTGCGCACCGCCACACCGACCCGCTCGTTTTCCAGCCACGCGTGCGGCAACAGACCGCTACCCGGTGACATTTCATCGGGCACATCCGAAAAAACATGCCGCAACAACCACGTCGCATCAGGCACACTCGCCTCGTCAACCTCGCGCAACAGCGACGATTGCGCCGCGCTCACACTCGGCGCACTGGCCACATAAAACCCCGAACCCGCCTTGGAAGCCAGCACGCCTGCGGCGACCAATTTGTCATACGCATGGACAATCGTGAAGCGGCTCACCCCCAATTTGTCGGCCAACGCCCGCACCGACGGCACGCGCACCCCCGGTGCATAAAAACGCATCTGCACCCGCTCGGTCAACCACGCCACCACTTGGTCGACTTTATTCAAACGCGGGTCTAACCCCTTAGCCACCGCATCTGCCCCGCCATACAGCGGGGTGCTGCTGAAAATTGTATCGTTATTCATCTCTGTACAGTTTAAAAATTGATTGAACAAGTGTATCGGGACTGTACTGTATTTTTTGGGTAAAGTACAGAGACTGATACGCACAACACCACAAACCAAGGAAAACGCCATGCACATTGCCATTTTAACTTTTGACGGTTACAACGAGCTAGATTCACTCATTGCTCTAGGCATTTTGAATCGCATCAAACGCCCAGATTGGCGAGTCTCGCTTGCCTCGCCCACGCCAACCGTCACCTCGATGAATGGCGTCACCCTTCACTCCAGCGCAACGCTCGCCGAGGCTTGTGTGGCAGATGCAGTGATTGTGGGCAGCGGCATCAAAACGCTTGAAGTGACCCAAAGCGAAGACATCATGTCACAACTCAAATTAGACCCCACTCGCCAACTGATTGCCGCGCAATGCTCAGGTGCATTGATTTTGGCCAAGATGAATTTATTGCGCAACATTCCAGCCTGCACTGATTTGACCTCCAAACCATGGGTACAGGCGGCGGGTGTAGAAGTGCTCAATCAACCTTTTTTCGCCAATGGCAATATCGCCACTGCGGGCGGCTGCTTGGCCTCGCAATACATTGCCATGTGGCTACTGGCGCGGTTTGAAGGCATTCAAGCCGCTGCTGATGCCATGTATTATGTCGCGCCCGTTGGCGAAAAAGACGAGTACGTTGAACGGGCATTGCGCAATATCACGCCTTATTTGGGAGCGCCAACATGAACACCATCGGCCTCCTCGGCGGCATGAGCTGGGAATCGACGGTTTTGTATTACCAAACCATCAACCGTGCGGTGCGCGAGGCCAATCCTAGCGGCGACGGTTTGAGTTCCGCGCCGATTCTGCTCGATTCGATTGATTTTGCGCCCATGGCGAAGTGGCAGCGTGAGGGCAATTGGGACGCAGCGGGCGAGTTTTTGGCGCAACGGGCGCGAATGCTTGAGGCCGCAGGTGCGCAGATTTTGGATTTATGCACCAACACGATGCACAAGGTTTTTGCCCCAATTGCCGCGTCGGTCAGCATTCCGATGCTGCACATTGCCACGCCGAGCATTGCGGCTTTGCAGGCCATGAATGCAACACGGGTGGCGTTTTTGGGCACGCAGTTTTCGATGCAGGAGCGATTTTTGGCCGATATTTACGCCGCGCAAGGCATTGAGCTGCTCATGCCCGACGAGTTGGCCGCAGCGCAAGTGCACCACGTCATCATGAATGAGTTGTGCCAAGGGCAGATTCACGACGCGTCGCGACAAACGTATCTGCGCATCATTGAGCAACTACAACAGCGCGGTGCGCAGGCGGTGGTTTTGGGTTGCACCGAAATCACATTGCTGCTCCGCCCACAAGACTGCGCCCTGCCGCTGCTGGACACCGCCGATTTACACGCGCGGGCGTTGGCGCGGTTGTGCTTGGGAGACCATCATGCAGATTAAACCACAAGAGATTGTGCGCCAATTAACCGCCAGCCAGCCGTTCGCCGAGGTGTTTCGCCACGGCGGCGTTTCGGTTGAACTGTATCGCCCCGTCGGACAAGACTTGCAACAACCGCACGAGCGTGACGAAATTTATGTGATTTTGTCAGGCGAAGGGATTTTCAACCACGACGGCACGCGCCAAGCATTTCAAGCTGGCGACTTGCTGTGGGTCGCGGCAGGCGTTGAACACCGCTTTGAGCAATTTTCAAGTGACTTTGCCACTTGGGTGATTTTTTACACCACACAACAGGAGCCATTATGACCGACCTCATCACCTACACCGCCGCCACATTTGTCGCGCTACTCAGTTTTGCGTATGTTTCATCCATCACGCCAGGCCCGAACAACATCATGCTGCTGCATTCGGGCGCACGGTTTGGCTTTAAGCGCAGCGTGCCACATTTGCTTGGCGTGTCGTTGGGCTTTGGCTTCATGCTGTTTTTATGCTGCATCGGCGTGGCGGCGGTGATTTTGCAAGTGCCTTATGCGCAAACCGTGCTCAAGGTGGCGGGCTGCGCGTATATGCTGTGGCTGACCTACAATTTGTGGCAAAGTGGCGCATTGCCTGACGAAGCGACGTTGCAGGACGACTCTAAAGCCACGGCCAAGCCGATGACATTTATGCAGGCCGCGCTGTTTCAATACGTCAACCCCAAGGCGTGGATGATGGGTTTGTCTGTGCCGTCGGCGTATTTGCCCAGCAGCGGTTCGATTGTGCTCAACAGTGTGTTTGCGGTGGTGTTTTTCACGCTCATCAACCTTGCGTGTTGTGGCACATGGGTGCAAGGCGGCGCGGCCATGCGCGGTTTGATGCGCAATCCGCGCTTGGCGCAAGTGGTCAATTGGACGATTGTGCTGATGACGCTGTATTGCGCGGTTTCGGTGTGGTTGCCTTAACTAGGAGATTGCGGGTCAAGCCCGCAATGACTCGATTTATTTTGAAAGATTTTGAATGCCACAATCCAAACAAACCACCGCCTTTTTACTCGCCTTCATCGGCGTCTTGGCCTTCAGTTTCACCTTGCCCATGACCAAATACGCGATTGAACACGGCTTGAGCGCGTCGTTTATCGCGCTGGGTCGCGCTGTGTTGGCGGGCGGCTTGGCGATAGCGTATTTGCTTTTGAACCGCACCACATGGCCGCCCCGCGCAGCTTGGCGCGACATTGCGCTGTCCAGCCTTGGCGTGGTGATTGGCTTTCCGCTGTTTTCCTCGCTCGCGCTGCGCAGCGTGCCGTCGTCGCATGCGATTGTGTTCAATGGTTTATTGCCGCTGGCCACGGCGGTTCTATCGAGTTTTTTGTTGCAACAAAAGCAGCCGCGCTTGTTTTGGTTCATCGCGTTGCTCGGCGCGTTGGTGGTCGCCACGTACAACGCGCACCACGTCGGCTTTGACGCGAGCCAACTCGAAGCGGCCGATGGCTGGATGCTGCTCGCGGTGCTGATTTGCGCGATGGGCTACAGTTTCGGCGCACGGGTGAGCCACGTGATGAGCGGCACGTTGTCGATTTGCTGGGCTTTGGTGTTTGCGCTGCCCGTCACTGTGCCCGCCACAATTTGGGTCAGTGCGCAGCAAGCCGTGTGGCCGAGCGAATGGCTGACGTGGGGCGCGTTTTTTTACTTGGCCATCATCAGCCAATGGGTCGGATTTTTCTTTTGGTACAGCGGACTGGCCATGGGCGGCGCGGTTAAAGTCTCGCAAGTGCAGTTGGCGCAAACGCTGCTCAGTTTAATTTGGGCGACGGTTTTGTTCAACGAGCCGTCGGATTGGACGATGTGGGCGACGGTGGCAATCACCATTGTTTTAATTTTTTGGTCTAAACGGGTGAAATAACATGAATTTACAACACATCCCTTTCGGCACAACCGACTGGTCGGCCATTGCCGCCACCGAACACCGTGGCGAGACGGGCGTGGCCTATTGGCGCACGCAACAATTTGACACCGTCCGCGTGCGCATGGTCGAATACAGCGCAGGTTATTTGGCCGACCATTGGTGTAGCAAAGGGCATATTTTGCTGTGTTTGAGTGGTGAGTTGAGCACCGAACTGGATGATGGCCGCGTTTTTGTGTTGCGGGCAGGCATGAGTTATCAAGTGGCCGACCATGCCGAAGCCCACCGCTCGTCTACCGTGACGGGTGCAACTTTATTTATCGTGGATTGACATGACTTCATTTGACTTTTTCATCAGCAACGTCTTCGCCGAGTCGGCATGGGGCGGCAATCCGTTGGCGATTGTACCCAACGCGGACGCGTTGAGCGACACACAAATGCAACGGATTGCGCGGCAGTTCAATTTGTCCGAAACCGTGTTTATTTGCGCGTCGAGCGAGCACGCGGCGCGGCTGCGGATTTTTACGCCCGAATACGAAATGGCCTTTGCGGGCCACCCAACGATTGGCGCGGCAGCGTGGCTGCACGCGGCGCGGGGCTTGCCTGACCAATTCACCTTACATTTGCCTGCTAAAGTGGTGACGATTAAGCACACGGCGGGGGTTTTTAGCCTGACCGCTAGCGGTTACACGACGCAGCCATGCGCATTGAACACCGCCGAGTTGGCCGCCGCACTCGGTTTGACGGCCAGTGAGATTGCGCATGGCGCGATGTGGCTGAACGTCGGCACGTGGCAGTTGCTCGTGCCAACCACGCACGCGGCCGCGATTGAGCGGGTGCGGCCAAATTTGGCCGCGCTGCAAGATGCGGCCATTGAGTACAACCGCGCCAATGTGTATGTGTGGCACGAGGCCGACGGCCAAGTCACGTGTCGTTATTTTTTCAACACCGCCGATTCAGTCGTCGAAGACCCTGGTACGGGCTCGGCCTGCACCAATTTAGGTGCGTGGGCGCACCTGCATGGCCGTGCGCCGTTGAGCTGGCGCGTGACGCAAGCGGCGAGCATTGGCCGCCCAAACCATTTGTACCTGAACGTGAGCGCAGCAGGTGAATTTGAAGTCGGCGGGCGGGTCATGCCGTTTGCGCAGGGTACGATGACTATGCCTACAGAAAGCCAAACATGCTGAAACAACTGAAACAAGACCAATCCATGACCGCGTTCACTGCAGCGATTGTGGCGATTTTAGCGGGCTACGGCGGGCCGTTGGCGATTGTGATTCAAGCCGCGCAGGCGGGGCATTTGTCGAGCGAATTGACCACCTCGATGTTGATGAGCCTGTGCTTCACCTTTGGCTTGGCGGGTTTTGTGTTGAGTTGGCGCACCCGTGCACCGATTATCACTGCGTGGTCCACCCCTGGTGCGGCGTTTCTCATCAGCGCACTGCCCAATATGCCGTACAACCAAGCGGTAGCGGGCTTTATTGTTGCGTCGCTGGTGATTTTTGCCATCGCCATGAGCGGCATGTTTGATGCGGTGATGAACAAAATCCCCAAAAGCTTGGCCGCCGCGCTGTTGGCGGGGATTTTGTTTCGCTTTGGCCTGAACACGTTCACCGAACTGGGCAAAGAAACGGGCTTGATGCTGTGCATGTTGGCCACCTATTTGGTCGGCAAACGCTGGTTCGCCCGTTACGCCGTGCTCGCGGTGCTGCTGGTCGGCTGCGCGTATGTGTTTGGCTTCAAAGGCCAACATGTGCCCAGCGTGCCGCTGCATTTGGCCGTGCCTGTGTTCACCCTGCCTGAGTTTTCAATGGCTACCGTTCTCAATATTGGCCTGCCGTTGGCCTTGGTCACGTTGACGGGTCAGCAAATGACGGGCATTGCCGTGCTGCGCACGTCAGGCTACGCCACGCCTGCCAAACCATTGGTCGGCTTAACCTCATTTTTGGCACTCATCACCGCGCCATTCGGGAATTTTGGCATCAACTTAGCGGCCATTACCGCGGCGATTTGCACCGAAAAAGAGTCGCACCCAGACCCCGCCAAACGCTACATTGCAGGGCTGTGGTGCGGATTGTTCAGCATGGTTTTGGGCTGTTTTGCAGGGGTTTTGGTGTTGTTTTTCTTAGGATTGCCCACGGTGCTCATCACCGTTTTAGCAGGCTTGGCCTTACTGGGCGCGATTATGAATGGTTTATCCAACGCCATGAGTTTGAATCACAGCGCCCCTGAGCGCGAAGCCGCGCTGATTACATTTATGACCTGCGCCTCAGGCGTGACGCTGTTCAACTTGGGCAGCGCGTTTTGGGGCATGGTGCTCGGTTATGGCGCGTACCTGCTGCTCACGTCAACCAAACGCTAAACCGAGGTGTTTTAAGGCAAGACTTGATTTATAATGAGCCGCGTTTGACTCAATCAAGCACTTTTCTTAAAGGAATATTATGCATTCGTTACTCAAAAAATTACTCATGGTCGCTTTGGCAGCCCCTGTTTTGGCTTTTGCACAAACCCCAGCCAACCCAGCGGTACAAACACTGGTTTTGGTCGCAGGTGAGCCCATCACCACGCTGGACGTAAAAGAACGTGCCGATATCAACTATGAACTCTTACAATTGGCAGGTAAAAAACTGGATGACCAACAAAAACAGGCCTTGTTGCAAAAGTCGTACAACGAATTGATTGAAGAGCGCGTCTTACTCAACCAAGCGCGTAAAGTCGGCATTCTCACCTCTGAATCTGAAGTACAAAAAGCAATTACCGAGGTCGCTCAAGCGCAAAACATCAGCACCGAAGAACTCAAAGCCAACATCATCAAAAAATATGGTGAAAAAGCATGGGATACCTTCAATCGTGATATCAAAACGGATCTCACCACTAAAGCCCTCAAAAAACAAGAGGTTTTAGACAAAGTCCAAGTCTCTCAATCTGAAATTGACAGCTTTTTGAGCGAACGCAAACTCGGCGTGGGCAACCCCATCCCGCACAACGAAATTTTAGAAGCGCAACATATTTTTGTCGCCAAGCCAACTCCCGCATCTAAGAAAAAAATCGATGCAGCCAAAAAACGCATTGACGCAGGCGAATCATTTGAAACCGTCGGCGCAGCCGTCAGCCAATCGAATGCCCCCGTCACCGCAGTAGTCGCGATTGTCGATAACGACACCGCCGCCGACCCAGCCATACGCGCCTTAATCCCCAAATTAACCGTAGGCTCTGTCAGCGAAGTCATCAAAACCCCAAACGGTTTCCACTTGTTCAAAGCAGTGGCTCGTAAATCTGACGATTTCACCTTGAACGAGCAAAATGAATCCGCCAAGGAAGCCATCACCGCCAAGAAATTCGAAACCGCTTACAAAACATGGTACGAAAACCTCATCAATGAGGCAAAGAAAAACGTCATCGAAGAAGTCAAGAAATAAGCCATACACAAAAAACCGCGCATTTTGCGCGGTTTTTTGCCATAAAAACTCCAAATAACATTACGGGCGGATTCAACAGTGAAGTGCAATGGTTTAAATCTACCAACAACCAGCCCACTTAAAAACTCTCTTTTTGACTTTTAATAACGGGTATAATTCGAGTTTTTATAAGGATAACGCAATGCCGACTGCAATTTCGCTTTTCACTGGTTGTGGGGGGTCTGATACAGGCGTTCACGCAGCAGGTTTTGAAGTTCTAATGGCAAATGATATTATTCCTTACGCAAAAGAGGTTTACTTAGCAAACTTACCAGAAACAGAATATTTATTAAATGACATAAAAAAAATACACACTTTTCCCTCTGCGGACTTATTAGTTGGCTGTTATCCTTGTCAAGGATTTAGTCAAGGAGGCAATAGAAAAGCAGATAGCAAAATTAATTACTTATATAAAGAGTTCTCGCGAGCGCTACAAATAATAAAGCCTAAAGCTTTCATCGTAGAAAATGTTTCTGGAATGATGAGAACAACTTTTTCTCATTTATTAAAAGAACAAGTTCGTTTGTTTTCTGAAGCTGGGTACAACGTTGCATCCCCACAAATTCTAAATGCAGCTGATTTCGGTGTAGCTCAAAATCGAAAGAGAATTTTCATTGTAGGCATTCGCAATGATTTTGGATTATCTTATAACTTTCCCAAACCAACATTTGGAATAGAAGAAAACCCAAAATTTATAACAATACGAGATGCCTTACACGGAATGCCCGATTGGCCTGAAGGAGAGTTTTATGACACTGATTTTCATTGGTACTACCTATCACGAAATCGTAAACAAGAATGGGACTCACTCTCAAAAACTATTGTAAGCAACCCTCGTCACATGCCACTACATCCAGTCAGTCCTGCCATGGAGAAAATTGCTTTAAACGAATGGCGATTCACATCTAACGCTCCAGCTCGCAGGTTTAGTTTTCGAGAGGCCGCACGACTTCAAGGCTTCAAACCAAACTTAGTTTTCCCTGAATCGAAAAACTCAACCCTCATGAACAAATACAAAGTTATAGGAAACGCAGTACCCCCTGCTCTTTTCGAGGCAGTAGCAAAGGCTCTTCCAGATATTTGGTAAGGCATGTTCAATCATACTACCGCTTCAAAATTTATTTTCAAGTTAATAAACTCTTCAACTTTACCATCAAGGGTATTTGAAAAAAGATTATCAGCTAATAATTTCATTAACCGATAGCGATCTACAATTATCGCCCCCCAAATATTATCAACAGACCAGTTCGAACGGCGTTGAGAGCTACTTAAATCTTGAGGACTAATAAAAAAGTTAAAGTTATCAAGTTGCGACACTAATTTATTCTTCACACTTGAAGGGGAAGCCTCAGTAATTTTTTTATTTATTTGATCTTTGTCTGAACTGCATGAGCACTGAGCACAAACAAAAGGTAATTGTCCCCTTTTGTCATCCCAAGTATAAAAAGCCACTATATCTAAACCCCCATCCCCACCAAAGTTTGGCTGAAAATTTGGAGCCAAGTGACAATCTATATCATCAGCCAAAGCTGTGAACTTCTGCTGTTGAGTCGTATGTGAATAACAATTTCCAATAACTTGATTTGCACCAAACCCTTTCACAACCCAATTAGGGAAAATTTTTTGCAGTGCATAATAACCAGCTTCTTCTAGAAAAGTAGTGAAATATTTAAATTGAGTTTTATCAACTACCCTTAGTGATGAACACAACAAGAAGCTTGCATATAACCGTGCATATGGACGACTCACGCAAAATTTAAGTTCACAATCATTTGCATTCCACTCAAATGGCCATTTGTCAGTCCAACTTTTACTACGCTGCTCAAACAAATAGTGCAATTCCCTATGTTTTTTTGATAATTGAACTTCCTCTCCATCATCATTATCCCAAACAGATACCCCCCCCACCCTGTGTTGCTCATCCTCAATAGAAAAAGCATTATCTTCATCGATTAAATCATCATAAGAAGAAATTCGACAGGATTTATCAATGCTGCTCATCGCCATCAACTCGATATAATCTGCCTGAAGAGCCACCCTAGAATCTTTTGGAATCTGCCTCAAACACTCGTAAAGAACCCAATTAACGCTCACACCCCCTCCTCATTTTTTCTCTTTTTTGATTTTTTTATCCTATAGACCAAAGTATCAAATCGTTCATTTATAGAATGAAGTTCCCCCTCCTGAGAATCACTTGGCCAAAAATCATATTCATTTAACAAGTTATCGATTTGATCCAATTTAGACTTAACCACTTCAATTATCGTACTCAAGGCTCCCCCTGGCCCACCGCTTAAAGCATAAGCAGCATCTAAATCTTGGGTCTTAATCAAAACATTTACAGCATCTGGCTTAGCGACAACCGCCGCCAATTTTTTCAAATTTCTAGATTCACCTAAAATTGTCCTACCTTGCTGATCTTGAACAAAAGCCCAACTAAAAAGTTGCTTCGCACGTTCCTCTAAGACTCCATTCAACTCTGTATTTTGTGCCGTATCTATTCCCAAAAAGTTAGCGATATTCTCATAAGACAAGGCTGTATATATAAGGCTAAACTGTATATCATGTTCAGACAAGTTATGAAGATTGTAAAACGTATTGTCTTTTGCATGCTTGAACAGAGCCAAACTGGTTAAACTTTGTTTTACTGTTGGCACCTTGCTGCCAATTTCACGCGCTAGCACTCTAAAAATATCCTCTGATACCTTGTTTGGATATTTTTTCATTAAATCCATGCGTAACTGTTCTAAATAGACAGCTTTCTCTAAAGCCCCCCAAGATTTAACGCCCGTAATATGCCTATAACCCAAATAATGTAAAATATCGGAACGCTCGTTAAAAACTAAGCATGGGATTTCTTTTGGCGTATTGATAGCCTCATCAACCAACTCTTTGATACTCAGTGGTATTAAGTGACTATACATTCCATTCAATATTTTCAAAGCAGTTAAACGTCTATTACCTTCTACAACAGTAAAACCCTGACCTTTATTGCGAGTAACTAATAAAGGCTCCCCACTAAAGAACCCCTGATCTGAAATAGAAACCATCAACTCGGCAATGTTTTGTTTTTTAAGCATTTGATGAATCGTATTATCCTCACTCATTTTGCCATTCTCATCCAGCAAACTCCCAAAACGTGGGTTTTTTTCATCAAAACTCAACAAATCAATACTAATAGTTTCAAGTCTACCGATAGCGTTTGAATTGTCCATTTTCATACCTTTTTTATTAAATAACCAAAGAAACAAACCAATCATTTTTCAATGACTAATTTAATCAAACCCCTGCCTCATGCGCCTGCACATCGGCATGGTAGCTCGAACGCACCATTGCGCCGACCGCTGCGTGGGTAAAGCCCATTTCATAGGCTTTTTCTTCAAACATTTTAAACACATCGGAGTGCACATAGCGGCGCACGGGCAGGTGGTGGCCTGATGGGGCGAGGTATTGGCCGATGGTGAGCATGTCGATGTTGTGCGCGCGCATGTCGCGCATGACTTCTAAAATCTCGTCATCGGTCTCGCCCAAGCCGACCATGAGGCCGCTTTTGGTCACGGTGTGTGGATACATGTCTTTAAACTGTTTGAGCAGCGTCAAGGAGTGCTGGTAGTCCGAACCAGGACGCGCTTCTTTGTACAAACGCGGTACGGTTTCAAGGTTGTGGTTCATCACGTCGGGCAAACCATCTTTGAAAATATCAAGGGCTTTGTCAAGGCGCCCGCGAAAATCAGGGACGAGCACTTCGATTTGCGTGTCGGGCGATTGCGTCCGCGTGAGGCTGATGCAGTCAACAAAATGCTGTGCGCCGCCATCGCGCAAGTCGTCGCGGTCAACGCTGGTGATGACGACGTATTTAAGTTTGAGCGCGGCAATCGTGCGCGCTAAGTTGGCAGGCTCGTTGACATCGAGCGGGTCTGGGCGGCCATGGCCGACGTCGCAAAACGGGCAGCGGCGCGTGCATTTGTCACCCATAATCATAAACGTGGCCGTGCCTTTGCCAAAGCATTCGCCGATATTCGGGCAGCTGGCTTCTTCGCACACGGTGACCAACTCGTTTTCACGCAAAATCTTTTTGATTTCGTTGAAGCGGCTGTTGCCAGAGGCGGCTTTGACGCGAATCCACGATGGTTTTTTCAATACTTCAGTGTGCACGACTTTAACGGGGATGCGCGAGACTTTGTCAAAGGCTTTTTGCTTTTGCGTGGCGTCGTATTCGGTGGTGTCGCTCATGATGTGTCCTATGCTTGGCTGTGCTCGGCCAGCCATTGTTGTTTAAGGTAAGCGGCGCAGCGCGTGGCCACGTCGTCAAATTCGGCAAGTGCGCCCATAGTGCGCATGTCAACGGTTTCAAGCCCAGCGTAACCGCATGGGTTGATGTCTAAAAAGGGTTTTAAATCCATATTCACATTCAAACTCAAGCCGTGATACGTGCAACTGCGCTTCACTTTAAGCCCCAATGCCGCGATTTTAGCACCGCTGTGTGTGCCGTGGCGGATATAAATCCCTGGTGCGCCTGCGTGTCGCTCGGTCTCAATCCCATAATCGCGCAAGGTCAAAATCACCGCGCCTTCAATGCGCTGCACCCATTCGCGAATCATCATGCCGCGCCGCTTGAGGTCAAGCAACATATAAACCACCACTTGCCCAGGCCCATGATAGGTGATTTGCCCGCCTCTGTCGGCCTGCACCAGTGGAATGTCGCTGGCGTGCAGCAAATGCGTGGCCAAACCCGCTTGCCCCAAGGTAAACACAGGATTGTGCTCAACAATCCACAGCTCGTCAGGCGTGGCCGCATCCCGCGCGGCGGTGAAGTCTTTCATCGCTTGCATGGTGGCTTCGTAATCAACGCGGCCGAGGGTTTTGATGGTCAACATTACAAAACAATGCTCACCAGCGGATGCCCTGTCAATGCCAGATACAAATCATCGAGCTGCTTTTGGCTGGTGGCGTTGATGGTGCAGGTTAAGCCTAGGTATTTGCCGCTGGATGATGGGCGCATTTCCATGGTGGCGGGGTCAAAATCGGGGGCGTGTTGCACGACCAATTCGGCGATGGTTTGCGCGAATTCATCGACGCGCTTGCCCATGATTTTGAGGGGAAATTCGCAAGGAAATTCGAGAAGTGTGGTGCGTGGTTCGGTCATATGAGCTTTCTAAACTTTCTTTTTGGCACGCGGATGAGCCGCGTCGTAGATTTTGGATAAATGTTGAAAATCCAGCCCCGTGTACACTTGCGTGGCGGCGAGGCTGGCGTGGCCGAGCAGTTCTTGAACGGCGCGTAAGTCGCCCGATGATTGCAGCACATGCGTGGCGAACGAGTGGCGCAGCATGTGCGGATGAACGTGGACGGACAAACCCAAACTTTGCGCGTGTTTGGCGAGCCGTTGCTGTACCGAACGCGGGGTGAGCCGCGTGCTGTTGCGCCCCAAAAACAGGGCGTTGTGCGTTTTATCGCCCAACAATATTTGGCGGGCCTCAAGCCATTTGCGCAAGGCTTCTTGCGCAGGTTCGCCCACTGGGACGATGCGCGGTTTATTGCCTTTACCCAACACATGCACATCACCTTGCGCCCAATCGACCCAGCCATTGCTGGCTGGCTCAGGCGACACATCCAGCCCAACAATCTCCGAGACGCGCAAGCCGCTGGAGTACAGCAGTTCAATCATGGCGTGATCGCGCAACAGCAACACGTCAGAGCCCGCCGCGCCTGATTGCGCAAAATGCACCGCTTCATCGACCGACAAGGCTTTGGGCAAACTTTTGCCCGCGCGCGGCGCGCGCACGCCGACTACGGGGTTGCTGCGCACGTGCTGATGGTGCAGCAACCAGCCAAACCATGAGCGCCAGCTCGATAAATACCGCGCCATGCTTTTGGCGCTGTGGCCTTGGCTGTGCAGTTGCATGGTCAGTTGGCGAATCTGTGCTTCACTCAAATTTTGCGCATCAGTCACGCCCATTTTGTTCGCCATGCTTTTGAGCAAGGCCAAATCCAGCGCGTAGTTGGTGAGCGTCGCATCCGAGAGTCGTTTGTGTATCGCGCACCATTCCAGATAAGCTTCAGTCAGCATATTTGACCGATAAGTGTTCGGGCAAAACCACTTCGTTCACCCGCGATAACGCCGCGCCCGCCATCAGCGCGATACTGTGTAAAAAATGCGTGCCCATGTCGGCGGTGAACCGCTGCGCGTCGTTGGACTCCAGCAACAAAACCCCAACGCATTCGTGCTCATGCGCGTGCCACAGCGGAATCAAGGCCAGCGACGCGGTTGACTCGTCGAGCAAATGCGCCATAGCACACCCCGCGCGTGCGCCGCAAAAAGGCTTGTGCAGACTTTTCACATGCGCCACTAAGTTATCCAACCACGACAAACCCAACGGATAAAGCACCGAGCGCGTCGCTTCGCGCCACACCACGACTTTGGCGGCATCAAGACCAAAGCTGCGTTTTAAATCGCGCTCAATCACGGTGGGCAGCGCCGCTGCTTGGTTTTGCGCCAACCAGTGCATGACCAAGCCAAACAATTTATCGTGGGTTTTTTGGTTGTTGGCCGCTTGGATGAGGAGTTTTTCAAGGCGCATTTGATGCGCATTGGCTTTGTCGCGCAAAGTTTGCGCCTGCCAATGCGCCATTGACACCACATTGCCGTTTGCGCTGGGCAGTGGCAATTCGGCCAACTCGGCGGCGTGTTGGGCAAAAAACTCAGGGTGGGTTTGTAAATAAGCCAGCACTTGCTCACTGCTTAAAGCAGAGTCACTCAAAGCCTGCGGCTGCTCATCGGCCAATAAATCCAACTCATGCATTTGCGCCTCCCAGTTGAATCTGCCCTTCAAATACGGTGACGGCCGGCCCGCTCATCAGCACGTCCGCCGAGCCGCCCGCCCACGCCACGCTCAACTCGCCACCCCGCGCACTCACCCGCACGGGCGAAGTCAGCAGACCACGGCGTATCCCCGCTACCACAGCCGCACACGTGCCTGTGCCGCAGGCCAGCGTTTCGCCCGCGCCGCGTTCAAACACGCGCAAGCGAATGTGCTGCGGCGTGACGATTTGCATAAAGCCAATATTGGCTTTGCGTGGAAAAACCGCATGGTTTTCTAAAATCGGCCCGTCGCGCTCAACTGGCGCGGTGTCGACGTCGGCCACCACCAGCACCGCATGTGGATTGCCCATTGAGACCAATGACAGCCACTGTTGATTGACTTCATAAACCGTATCGTCGCCGATGATTTGGCTGGGCACATCCGTCAGCACAGCGGGTAAATCAGCGGGCGCGAACTTGGGCGCACCCATGTTGACCGTCACCGAGCCGTCGGGATTGAGTTTTAAAATCATCGTGCCCGTGGCAATTTGCACCACGATTTCGTGTTTGTCGGTCAAGCCGCGCTCAACCACGTATTTAACAAAACAACGTGCGCCATTGCCGCAATTTTCAACCAAACTGCCGTCTTGGTTGTAAATCGTGTATTTAAAATCAACGTCGGGCAACGTGGCGCGTTCAACCAGCAAAATTTGATCCGCGCCAATCCCAAAGTGTCGGCTGGCCAAATGCTGCCAATCATGGGTTGAAAAGCCGCTCACGTCGTGGGTTATCGCGTCAATCACAATAAAATCATTGCCCGCGCCGTGCATTTTGGTAAAGTTCAGTCGCATGATTATCCTTTTTTGTAAAAACTCGCCTCACCGTCGGGGCGGGTTTTGAAACGCTTGTGCAGCCACAGATACTGCGCAGGCTCTTCCAAAATCCGCGCCTCGATAAAGGCATTCATTTGGAGCACCGCCGCGTGCTCGTCGCCCTCTGGGTAACCGTCCCACGCAGGATAAAACTGCGCTTTGTACAAAGTTTCTCCCCGCGCCAGCGCGTCGGGATCAATCCGTGTGACGCACGGCACAATCAGCGCGTCGGTCATGGCCGCGAGTTTAGGCAAAGCGGTCAACGTGGCCGCGGGCACACCAAAAAACGGGACAAAAATCGAGTCTTTGCGGCCAAAATCCATATCGGGTAAATAATACATGACAATTTTTTGCCGCAATAGTTTAATCAAACTGCGCACGCCGTCTTGGCGGGTAAACAAATGCGTGCGCTTGGCGCGGCTGCGGCCTTCGCGAATCAGGTCTTCAAACACAGGATTGGGCTGTTTTTGGTACATGCCGCCCATTTCGCGCTCAAAGTTCATGCGCAAGCCACCAATATCCAAGCCAACAAAATGCGGGGCGAGCACAATCAACGGGCGATTGTGCGCCAAGGCTTGGGTGAAATAATGCGCGTCGACCATCTCGATGTTGCGCTCAAATGCTTTCAGGTCACCAAACCAAAACAAACTGCGGTCAATCAGCGCGTGAACAAAATAGCCAACGTGCGTGCGCACAGTCTGCTCAATCTGCGCGTCAGACCAGTCGGGAAAACATTTTTTAAGGTTGATGCTGGCCACGCGGCGGCGGCGCTTGAGCAACGGATACGCCACAAACGTCAAAAATCGCGCCAAATAATGCCGCACAGGTTGCGGCCAACGTCCCATTTTGCGCATTAAATACGCGGCAAACTTAGCGCCCCACATGGTGTTGTCCTATGTTTTTGTAACGATTGTAGCCCCACAAATACTGCTCTGGCGCATGCATAATCACCTGCGCCATCAAGTCGTTGATGCGGGTCGCGTCATGCGCCGCATCGTCGGTCACTGTGAAATCCACCACTTTAAAATCAATCTCAAAGCCATGCGCCGCTTGAACCCGCCGCGCCGACATGACCACCAAGGCCGCATCGGTTTGCTTGAGCAATTTGGCGGGCAGCGTCATGGTCAGTGCAGGTGCGCCAAACACCTGCGCCACCACCGCTTCGCCACGCGAATTGGGCACTTGGTCGGGCAGCAGGCCAACCAATTCATTGTTTTTGAGCGCACGCAGCATGGTGCGTATCCCTTTGATGTCCGCGCTGGCCATGTTGACGTTGAATTTTTGCCGCCCCGTGAGCATGATGTCGCTCAAAAAAGCCTGTTTGGGCGGCCGATACATGGCGGTGAAACGTGCTTTGTGACCAATCCACAATGAGAGCAACTCAAACGCGCCAACATGCGGCGTGAGCATCAGCACGCCACGACCCCGCGCTTGCGCCGCTTGTACTTCACCCCAACCCGTGACTTTGACGCGCGGCAAAATATCGTTCACCCGCGCCGTCCACAAATGCGCCAACTCAATCACGCCGCAGCCCATTTGCGCGGCGGCCTCACGCCAAAATTGCGGCGAGTCAAAACCCGCTTGCGTGGCATTGGCTTGCAAACGTGCGCGGTATTTTTTGTCCCACCGATAAACCATTCGACCGAAAAACCCGCCCACTGCGTGCAACATCGGCAAAGGCACTTTGGAGAGCACCTGCAAAAGCCACTTAACCCACATCAAAACCACCTGTTCAAATTTTGGCGCAAAACCTGTATAATACCATTTCTTGCTGGTTTAACGACAACTTACGGGGCAAGAAAAGCACTGCGAGCCACTGGCTCACCGTTAAAGCGTCGCTGCATGTCACTGCATTCACAGCGCGCTCAACCTTTTATACTTAAGGCATTTCATGAGCAACAAAAACTTCCTTTTTACTTCTGAATCCGTTTCAGAAGGCCATCCTGACAAAGTCGCTGATCAGATTTCTGATGCGATTCTTGATGCGATTCTCGAACAAGACCCCACCGCCCGCGTGGCCGCCGAAACCCTGTGCAACACAGGTTTGGTGGTTTTGGCAGGCGAAATCACCACCCATGCGGTGATTGACTACATCGACATTGCCCGCGACACCATCAAACGCATCGGCTACGACAACACCGACTACGGCATCGATTACCGCGGCTGCGCGGTGCTGGTCGCCTACGACAAACAATCGCCTGACATCGCCATGGGCGTTGACGCCGCGCACGACGACAATCTTGACCAAGGCGCGGGCGACCAAGGATTGATGTTTGGCTACGCGTGCAACGAAACCCCCGAACTCATGCCGCTGCCGATTCACTTGGCGCACCGCCTCGTTGAGCGGCAAGCCGACATTCGCCGCGACGGTCGCTTGCCGTGGCTGCGCCCTGACGCCAAGTCACAAGTGACTGTGCGTTACGAAAACGGGATTGCGGTGGGGATTGACACCGTGGTTTTATCGACCCAGCACCACGCCGATGTGTCGCTTGACACCGTGCGCGAAGGCGTGATTGAAGAAATCATCAAACCGATTTTGCCCAGCCACCTCATCACCGACGACATTAAGTTTCTCGTCAACCCAACAGGTCGCTTCGTCATTGGCGGCCCGCAAGGCGACTGCGGCTTGACGGGGCGCAAAATCATTGTCGACACTTACGGCGGCGCAGCACCGCACGGCGGCGGCGCGTTTTCGGGCAAAGACCCGTCTAAAGTCGACCGTTCAGCCGCCTACGCAGGCCGCTATGTCGCCAAAAACATCGTCGCCGCAGGTTTGGCCGAGCGTTGCTTGATTCAAATTTCTTACGCCATCGGCGTGGCGCGTCCGACATCCATCATGGTCGATACTTTTGGCACAGGCAAAATCAGCGATGAGCGCATCACCGCGCTGGTCAACGCGCACTTCGACTTGCGCCCCAAAGGGATTGTCAAAATGCTCGACTTGCTGCGCCCGATTTATGGCAAAACCGCCGCTTACGGCCACTTTGGCCGCGAAGAGCCTGAATTCACGTGGGAAGCCACCGACAAAGCCGCATTATTGCGCGACGCAGCGGGGTTATCAGCATGAAACAAGTTCAATTATTTAGCGACCAACAACCGCAAGCCGAGTTCGACTATCCGCGCCCAGAGCGTTTGGTGACGGGCAATCCACAGCGCACCACATGGCATCATTTCACCAACGACAGCGGCGAAGTGTTTATGGGCGTTTGGGCCAGTGAGGTCGGCGCGTGGCGCATTGAAATGAGCGCGACCGAAGATGAGTATTTTTATGTGCTTGAAGGTTCAGGTCACTTGACCGATGATAGCGGCCAAGTCCGCACCTTTGGCGTGGGCGACGCGGTTATCATTCCTGCAGGTTACACGGGCGTGTTCACCGTTATTGAGCCACTGACCAAGCACTATGTGATTACTGAGCGCAAAGCATAATCCTCGCGGGCACTCAACACGCATGTCCAAATCATGCCACACACAGGGAGGGGTTTCACATGTTGAACTTAACACGCCATTTAATGACCATTTGCATGGTGCTTGCACTTGCTGCGTGCAACACTTTGCAAACCCCCAGCAGCAAACCCAATGACTTTAATGTGGCCAGCGCATGGGCTGATCACACATTACACATTATGAAGCGCATCCAAGGGACCCCCACCAGTGACTCTCGTTTATTGGGCTATGTGGGTCTAACCATGTACGAAAGCGTGGTGCACAGTGACGCACATTACCAATCACTGGCATCGCAACTATCGGGTCATCTCACACTGCCACAACCCAAAAAAGACATCCCCTACGATTGGAATATTGTGCTCAACAGTGCACAAGCGCAGATTCATCGCAAACTTTTTGAAGAGCAATGGAAAAATAACCCCATTCGCGCAAAAAACTACAGCGATGATGAACAACAATTTGCCCAAACACAGATAGAACGCATTAATACACTGGAAAAAACCATCGAGCAGCGCATCGGCTCCCCGCTAGATGCTGCCTACGTCTATTTGTCCAAACAGTTCGGGCAAAGCATTGCAAATGCGATTTTTGAATGGTCCCAAACAGATCATAGCGAAGACCTCACTCAACGCTTTTCTTCTTCATACACACCCCTCAAGACAGGCAAAGGCACTTGGGTACCGCCCGATTCTGACAATAGCCAAGTCCCAGGTATTGAATCCCCGTTGTACCCTCAATGGGGCAGTCATCGCACATTTCATGCAAGCAACAGTACATTGCCCATACCACCCATGCCGCCCTACAGTGAGTCGCCCGATAGTGAGTACTACCAACAATTCAAAGCCGTATACGACGAGTCTAAAAAACTCACCGATGAAAAGCTGCGCATTGCAGCGTGGTGGGCGGACGACCCAGCCAAGTATTATTCACCGCCTGCGCACTCATATTATTTGGCCAATACCGTGGTTAAAAAAGCCCAACCGCCCTTGGTTAAGGCCGCGCAAACCTATGCCGCTGTAGGTATGGCAACCGCTGATGCATTTACCGTGGGTTGGAAAATCAAATTTCACTACTATTCAGAGCGCCCCAACACCTACATCACCCGTGTGATAGATGCCAAATGGCAACCCATTTGGCCAGAACCCCCCTTTCCTGCCTTTATTTCAGGACATGGCGTGCAATCAGGGGCGGCAACACAGGTTTTAGCCAATTTGTATGGCGATGCTTTCGAACTTATCGACGACGCCTATCAAGGTCGCGATGATGAGTACAGATATAACGAGCAAACAGACAAAATGCTGACCATTGAATTCAACAACCGCGCATTCCACTCATTCAGCCAAATAGCACAAGAAATTGCAGACTCGCGTTTGTATGGCGGTATTCACACCCCCATGGACAATGCGTATGGCTTAGATACTGGACGCCAAATAGGTGCAAACATCAGTCAACTGCGCTGGACGCGTTAATTTAAATCCAACACATAAACCATGCCCATCCCGCACACCGCTCGCACCGAAATCCTGCGCCGCCTAGCCGCGGCTGAACGCGAACACAACGTTAAAATCCTCTACGCCATCGAATCAGGCTCACGCGCGTGGGGCTTTGCCTCACCCAACAGTGATTTTGATGCGCGGTTTATTTATGTGCATCGCCCTGAATGGTATTTGTCAATCGGTTTGGAGGAGCAACGTGATGTGATTGAGTATCCGATTGTCGATGAAATGGACATCAACGGTTGGGACGTGCGCAAAGCACTGCGCCTTTTGTGGAAGTCAAACCCCTCAATTGTCGAATGGCTGCACTCGCCCATTGTGTATCAATCGCACACCGATTTTGCCGAAACGCTGCGGGCACTGTTGCCCAATATTTACGCGACGCATTCTGGCATTTACCACTACAAAAGCACCGCAAAAACCACTTTTAAAGACCATTTGCAAGCCGATAACGTGCGGTTGAAAAAATATTTTTACGCCCTGCGCCCACTGTTGGCGGTGCGTTGGTTGGAGCGGTTTGGCACGCCCGCGCCGATTGAGTTCGACAAACTGCTCGACATGCTGGACGAGCCACCGCTGCGGGCTTTGATTGACAACTTGGTCGCGCTGAAAAAGCAAACGCCTGAATTGGGCTTATCGCCCAAAATCCCAAAGTTGAACGCATTCATCGAAACCGAATTGCAACGATTAAACGCTTTGCAGCCGCAAGTGGTGCGCCATGAAGCGGTTTTGGAGCGGCTCGACCCCGTATTTCGCAGCGTTTTGACGCAAGCATGGGCTTAAACCTCACCACAAATCAGGCTTGTTGACCATCAAATAAAACACTCCCGCCATGCTGACAAAGGCGGGGTAACCCAAGCCTTCCCACCATTTGGCGCTCAGCCAGTATTTTGCGGGCAGCTCGCTCCCTGTCTCGTGCGCCACTTTTGCCATCTGCGCCATATTGATTTGCAACAACACAACAGGCAGCCAGCACATACCCGCCAAAACATACAAACACATGGCCACAGTCAACCACGGCGTAGCCAGTGGAAAACCCGCCAAATGCGCCAACCAAACGCCCGTAATCGGCTGAACAATCACCGCAGGCGTGGTGAACCACCAGTCGGCGCGGCACACGAGGCGGCCAACCACGGCTTGCGCGGCAATATTACCGCTGCGATTGGCAAAAAAGAAGAAAAACGCCGTACCAAACCCCGTGCCCACCATCACCACGCTGGAGATGATGTGAATCATTTTAATCAGCAAGTAGTCGTACAACATGTGTCCTCCTCGTTCAGCCACAAAACCCATAAAATCACCACAATCGGAATATTTTTGCTCAACACACCCAGCGGATGCAACCACAGGCTGGGCAATAAAGCCGTCGCCACCGTGCTCATGAGCAGTGTGCTGGCCAGCGCAGCAGCATACACCCAGCGTTTGGGGCGCAGCCACAGCAGCAGGCCAAGCACGACATCCAACGCAACACCCGCGCCAATCAAGCCGTTTATCCATGTGAGATTGCGCAAACCTGCCTCAGTCAGCAAGCCCGTGCTCTGCCCGTGCCATTCCATGATGCTGACCAGCGCGGTGATTAACCATACCGCGACCAAACTCATGCGCAAAACCTTCAACTGTAACTTCATCATGCCCCCTTGAGCAATTGAGCAAAATGCGTCGGCGCGCGCCCCAAAATACGCGTCATTTGCGCCACGTCGGCCACGTTGTCGTGCTCAAGCAACGACAACGCGTCGCTGCACCACGGGCTGGCGGGCACGGCGTCACCCATTTTGGCCGACAGCTGCGTGAGCCATTCGGGCAGCGGCAGCACTTTGTCAGGCGACTTGCCCATTTGGTGGCGCAAACTACCGATAAAGTCGCTCATGCGCACCGCTTGCTCGCCTGCGCATGCCAAAACGCCCGTCACCTCGTTACCCAACAATTGCCGCACCACTTCGGCCAACTCGGCCACCGCAATCGGCTGAACCTGCGTGCGCGTCATAATGCTGGGCACGATGAGCACAGGCAACTGCGCCAATTTGAGAAACAGCTGTGAACTCGCGCCGCCCAAACCAAACACAATGCTCGGACGCAGCACCACCCCATCGAGCAAACCGCGTTCATTCAAAGCAAGCAGGTGCGCGTCGGCGGCACATTTGCTGGTTGCGTACGGCGTGGCATTGTGTGCAATGCCCAACGCCGAAATCTGCACTACGCGGCGAATCCCCAACTGCGCACAGGCCTCAAACAACGCTTGCGGCGTTTGGCTGTGAATCGGCACAATCGGCTGGCCGCGCCGCTCGCGTAAAATCCCCACCGCATTGACCACGGCATCCACCCCATTCAAACGCGACAACCAAACTTCAACACTCGTGTCACGTGCAAAATCCATCGCCACCTCGCCCGCCTGAGCATTGCGGCTCACGCCGCGCAGCACCGTATGCCCCGCCTGTTGCAAACTGCGCACAATGTGCGAGCCGACAAAGCCACGCGCCCCACAGACCAAAACCTTCATCACACACCTCGCTCAACGGTTGCATCCGCATTTTGCCGCGCCAACATCACTTGCACGCGCCCCCAAACATTGCGTGAGACCATTGCCACGGTGATGAACACCCCCAAAAACACACACACCAGTGCCCGCCGCAGCGCGTCAATCGTCGTTGTGCCTTGATTGAAATCGCCCAACAACAGCACCAACAGCAACGTCCCGCTCACCGCTAAAATATACACGCAACGCACCCAAAATTCAGCGCTGCCATCGGCGTCACACAAACCATTGAGCACCCGAATCAAAATCGGCCGCAAATAGCGCACGACCACCAACGGCGCGATAATCGCAATGGTTAACGACAAAATAAACAACGATAAAGACAGTTCCATGATTTTCTCCTAATAAAATAAAACAACACTCACAACTCACACACCCCATCATCACACCGCCGCGCCGCTGCCTTGGTCGCCGCGCGACGCAACGCCTTGCCAAACAACACATGCGTCACCACGCGTGGAAAACGGTTGCGATTGCGCGCCACCCACGGATACAGTTTATCCACCAGCGCACCGAGCACGGGTAAGCGAGTCCAATTCGTCGCCCAACCCAGCCCCACCGCCTCATACGCCATGCGAAACACCTCAACACTGTGGATGATTCGCCCATCGGCGCGTTGCGCCTGAATCAAACGCATCGCTTCATCCCAACTCAAGCCCGCTGGCAAACCCGCCGCGCCGACCTTGCTGATGTCCACAAAGCGCAGTTTTTGCTCAACATTGCGCAACTTTAAATTGGTCATTTCAGAATCGCACAACTGGCATGCGCCGTCATAATAAATCGTTAAAGGGTAAACTTGAGCATTCATGATTTTTCTTTCTTAAATTTCAGTACAAACAGAAATAGACTACTTTAAAAAAATGGCTCGCGCCATTGAGATGCCCGCTCACACCATCGGTATAAACGGTTCATCGTCTGGTTTGGGTGCGCCGCGCACAAATTTTTGTACGCTCGCCCCCATGTGCAACACTTTTTCCAGCGTATTGGGCGTTAAACGCAGCATTTCATCCGCCCAAACCCCCAGTGACTCCATCAAACGCAAAGTCTCACGCACGCGGTCTTGCGCATCGGGCGACTCATGTTCAAACTCAGGTTGCGCCACCAATTCACGCAACATGCGCACCGTCGGCTCGTATTCGCGCTCTTTGCGCTCACGCACCACCGTGCGAAACAACTCCCACACATCCAACGAGGTTTCAAAATAATCCCGCCGATCGCCCAACACATGCGTGGTGCGAATCAACTGCCAGTTTTGCAGCTCTTTGAGCGAATTGCTCACATTCGAGCGCGCCACTGCCAAAGTTTCGGCAATTTCCTCGGCATGCAAAGGCCGCCCGCTGTAATAAAGCAGCGCGTGAATTTGTGACACCGTACGGTTCACACCCCAAGCCGTGCCCATTTCACCCCAGTGCACCACAAATCGACGAGATATATTGTTCAGTTCCATGTGGTTAATTATACGCTTTCTGAAATTTCTGTCAACACTGAAATTTAAGTTTTTTACATTAAAAAACCCAGCATCCGCTGGGTTTGATTTTTTACTGGTCTGCCAGTACCGTCCACGTGTCAATCACCGTGTCGGGGTTGAGCGACATCGACTCAATCCCTTGGCTCATCAGCCATTTGGCAAAATCAGGGTGATCCGACGGGCCTTGGCCACAAATGCCGATGTATTTGTTCATGCGCAGCGCGGTTGAAATGGCGCGTGACAACATGAATTTAACCGCAGGGTCGCGCTCGTCAAAGTCGCGGGCGAGCAGTTCCATGCCCGAATCGCGGTCTAACCCCAGCGTGAGTTGAGTCAAGTCGTTTGAGCCGATGGAAAAACCATCAAAATACTGCAAAAACTCTTCGGCCAAAATCGCGTTGCTCGGCACTTCGCACATCATGATGAGGCGCAGGCCATTCTCGCCACGTTTAAGGCCTTGCGCAGCGAGTAAATCGACCACCGCGGCGGCTTGACCCAAGGTGCGCACAAACGGAATCATGATTTGCACATTGTCCAAGCCCATGGTTTCGCGCACGTATTTCATGGCTTCGCATTCCATCGCAAACGCTTCTTTGAAGTCGTCCGAAATGTAGCGCGACGCGCCGCGAAAGCCGAGCATTGGGTTTTCTTCATCAGGCTCGTAGCGCGTGCCGCCGATGAGTTTTTTGTACTCATTGGATTTAAAATCCGACAACCGAACAATCACGGGCTTAGGATAAAACGCCGCGGCGATGGTCGCCACGCCTTCGACGACTTTATCGACATAAAACGCGCGTGGATTGGCGTGGCCGCGTGCAACCGACTCAACCGCACGTTTTAAATCGGCATCGACGTTCGGATACGCCAAAATCGCTTTGGGGTGCACGCCAATGTTGTTGTTAATCACAAACTCCAACCGCGCCAAACCCACGCCTTGGTTGGGGATTTGGCAAAAATTAAACGCCAATTGCGGATTGCCGACATTCATCATGATTTTGACAGGAATCTCAGGCAACTCGCCGCGCTGAACTTCGGACACGTCGGTTTCAAGAATGCCGTCGTAAATTTTACCTTCGTCGCCCTCGGAGCACGACACGGTGACCATCATGCCGTCTTTGAGCACTTCGGTGGCGTTGCTGCATCCGACCACCGCAGGCACGCCCAATTCACGGGCAATAATCGCCGCGTGGCAAGTTCGCCCGCCACGGTTGGTGACAATCGCAGCGGCGCGTTTCATGACGGGTTCCCAGTTCGGGTCGGTCATGTCGGCGACCAAAATATCACCGGGTTGCACACGTTCCATTTCGGACGGGTCTAAAATCACCCGCACCACGCCCGTGCCAATTTTTTGCCCAATTGCGCGGCCTGTGGTCAACACGGGCGCGTCGCCTTTGAGCGCGTAGCGCATCTCGGCTTGGCCTTTCGCTTGGCTTTTGACCGTTTCGGGGCGGGCTTGCAAAATGTAAATTTTGCCGTCCAAACCGTCTTTACCCCATTCAATATCCATCGCACGACCGTAGTGCTGCTCAATAATCACCGCGTATTGCGCCAATTGCGTCACATCCTCGTCACTAATCGAATAGCGGTTGCGCAATTCGAGCGGCACATCAACGGTTTTAACCCTTCCGGCCTCGCCTGCGGCGGTGAACTGCATTTGAATCAATTTAGAGCCGAGCGAGCGGCGAATAATCGCTTGTTTGCCTTGCGCCAAAGTCGGTTTGAACACATAAAATTCATCGGGATTGACCGCACCTTGCACGACCGTTTCGCCCAAGCCGTAGCTGGACGTGATGAACACGGTTTGGTCAAAGCCAGACTCGGTGTCAATCGTGAACATCACGCCTGACGCGCCGCAATCCGAGCGCACCATGCGCTGCACGCCCGCCGACAAAGCGACTTCGGCGTGGGTGAAGCCTTTGTGCACGCGGTATGAAATCGCGCGGTCGTTGTACAGCGACGCAAACACGTGCTTGATTTTATCGAGCACATCGTCAATCCCCGCCACGTTGAGGTAGGACTCTTGCTGGCCTGCAAATGACGCGTCGGGCAAATCTTCGGCCGTCGCGCTCGAGCGCACCGCAAACGAGGCATCGGGCGAATCGTTGGCGGTCAGTTGCGCAAATTGCGCCCGAATGTCGGCCTCAAGCGCGGGCTGCAACGGCGCGTCAATCACCCATTGGCGAATGTCCGCCCCTGCGGCGACCAAGTCTTTGATGTTGTTCACATCAAGTCCCTCAAGACGTTGTGCAATCCGCGCGGTTAAGTTGTTGTGGCTCAAAAAGTCACGAAACGCTTGCGCCGTGGTCGCAAACCCCGTCGGCACGCGCACGCCCGCGCCCGCCAATTGCGAAATCATTTCCCCCAAAGATGAGTTCTTGCCGCCGACCGAATCGACGTCTTCTTTGCGCAACTGCTCAAAAGGCAATACATTGTGGTTCATCATATACTCCAAAAGTTAAAAGGTCAGGTCAACAGACCGCATCTGCTCACCACACCTTTCAAACGTGGCCATTTTACATTAAACGCCCCGCTTTTATGCGCTTTTGAGTACAATGTGCACATTATTTAACAGGCGGTTTTATGCGCATTCTAACCTTTGTTTTGTGCTTACTGTGCTCACTGACTCGCCTTGCATTGGCACAAGGCGAGGTGGTTTATCACGCTCAAATGGCGCAGTTGATTGACGCGCAAACACCACAGGTTTTCTCCCGCTCACAAACGTATAGCGCCGCACACATCAAACGCATTTGGCGTGATGCGTTGGGTGACTTTACGCCCATGACTCGCCCACAAACCATTCACGAGCAGTGGCAATATCGCCAAAAAGGCCATCTTCAGCACATCAGCGTCACATACCAACTGGGTCAATCTGAATTTCATGAAGAATATTGGCTCGCGCATCGCGCTTTATTTCGCGCCATTGACAGCGAAGTTGCTCATTTCAACTCAACCGATGAGGCACGCACTTTAAAAATCGACTACACCATCAAAGCAGGCCAAATCATAGACATGACCAGCCTAGGCCATGGCAAAACCGAGCAAGATGGCTGGGAACCCGACATTTTGCCGCGTTATAAAGCCCGCATCACCCAATTGCAACACCTGATTCGACACTCCAAAGGACAACAATGAACACCCGCAACATCATCATCGTCTCCGACGGCACGGGCATCACCGCCGAAAACTTCGCGCATTCGCTGCTCGCGCAATTTGACATCACCATCAAAGACCACCGCGTGCCGTTCATCGATTCAGTCGATAAAGCGCATGAAGCGGTACACAAAATCAAAGACATTGCCGCGCAGTCGGTCGAGCGGCCGATGGTGTTCACCACGTTGGTCAACCCTGAGGTGAATCAAGTGGTGCACGCGTGCAGCGAGGCGTATTTTGTCGATTTGTTCACGATTTTTGTCTCGCCATTGGAGGCGGAATTGGGCATGAAATCGAATCATTCGAGCAACCGCTTGCACCACAACGCCGACTCGGTGGCCTATCGCAACCGCATTGAGGCGATTAATTTTTCACTCATGCACGACGATGGGCAAACCAACAAAAACCTGTCGGAAGCCGATGTGATTTTGGTCGGCGTGTCGCGCTGCGGCAAAACCCCGACCAGTTTGTATTTGGCCATGCAGCACGGCATTAAGGCGGCCAACTGCCCGTTGATTCCCGAAGACTTTGAGCGCAACGCGCTGCCCAGCAGCCTTAAAGGCTATGAACACAAATTGTTTGGCCTGTCGATTGAGCCGCAACGCTTGTCCGAAATCCGCCACGAGCGACGCGCGGGCAGTAAATACGCAGCCTTGGAAAATTGCCGCTACGAAGTCAACGAAGCCGAAAAACTCATGAAACGCCACAACATTTCGTGGGCGTCATCGACCCACAAGTCCATCGAAGAAATCGCCACCACCATTTTGCAAGAAATCAAAATCGACCACTAAACCATGAAAATCATTTGCCAGCACCCAAGCGCGTTGAGCGACGCGCTGATTCAGCCCCTCTTTGCCCCACTCACAGGCCAGCTGCGCCGCATCAGCCCGCAGTGCGTTGTGCTGGAGCACACGTTATTTGACCCCGCGCTCAAAAGTCAGTTGCAGCACAGTGCGCAAACACATGGCTTTGACATTGCATTTTTAGAGCGAAAATTGCACTGGAGCGACTTTAAACTATTGGCGATGGACATGGATTCCACCGTCATCAACATCGAGTGCATTGACGAAATCGCCGATATGTGCGGCAAAAAAACCGAAGTGGCCGCCATTACCGAAGCGGCCATGCGCGGTGAAATCACCGACTTTGACCACAGTTTACGCCTTAGATTGGCGATTTTGGCAGGCGTTGATGCAACGGTGCTGGAGCGGGTTTTGCATGAACGCTTGCAGTTGAACGATGGCGCAGAACGCTTGATTCAAACCGCCCATGCGCAGGGGTTGGAGACTTTGCTGGTCTCAGGCGGCTTCACGTTTTTTACCAACGCATTGCAAAAACGCTTGGGTTTAACCCACGTACGCGCCAATCAACTCGAAATTGTGGATGGAAAACTCACGGGGCAAGTCATCGGTGAGATTATCAATGGCGACGTCAAGGCCGCCACGGTACGCGCCCGCTGCGACGCGCTTACCGTGCCCACATCGGCCGCGATTTGCATGGGCGACGGCGCAAATGATGTGCCGATGATGCGCATCAGCGGCCTGTCGGTCGCCCACCACGCCAAACCGCGCGTGCAAGCGCAGGCGATGGTCGCGTTCAATCACATGGGGTTGGATGGGCTGCTGCCTCTGATGTGCTAACCATTGTGCGAAACGTCAAATTCACCCGTGACATGGTGATTTTTGTGGTTGGCGGCAAACGGTGCCGCCAATGAGTTTGCGTCGCACCTGCCATGACCAACAAACTGCCGTGCGCCAAAGTCAGCCAAACGGTTGCGCCATCGGTTTTGTGCTTAAAGCCAAACTTGCGCTCGGCGCCAAAACTCAACGAAGCAATCGGCGCACCTCGCGCCAGCGCGGCTTCATCGTCACTGTGCCACGCCATGCCTTGCGTGCCGTTTTCGTATAAATTGGCCAAACATGAGTTGAACCGCGCCCCCGTGCGCTGCTCCGCCAACGCTTTTAACGCCAACAATTCCGCCGTCCACGGCAAAGCATATTTGGTCACGCCCGAATAAGTGTACGCAAACCGTGCATCGCCATACCACGCCACTTGCCGCGCCGTTTCTATCACCCGCCCCATGATGACCGCTTGGTCGTGTTGCCACGCCAAGTCTTGCTGCAATGCGGCAAAATACGCATCGGCCTGTTCGGGCGGCATAATTGAGCCGTGATAATAAACCTGCCCGTCATGGGGCAAAAGATTGAGTTGCGCGTCAAAAGCGTCGTTGAATAAGTCCATGCGCCGTATTTTACCCACAAACCAGCGGCTCAATTTTGCTATAATTCGCGTTTTAACAAAGCCCCGCCACCGCTGGGCTTTTTTTGAGCCAACTATGATTACCATTTCCAATGTGCGCTTGCAGCGCGGCACTTCTGTTTTACTTCAAGACGCCAATGCGCGGATTGATACGGGGCAGCGCGTCGGGATTACGGGGCGCAATGGAACGGGCAAATCGTCGCTGTTTGCGCTGCTGCGCGGTGAAATCAGCGCGGATGTCGGCGATGTGTCGATTCCTGCGCGTTGGGTGACGGCGCATGTGGCGCAAGAAACGCCTGATTCTGACGAAACCGCACTCGAATACATTTTGGCGGGTGATGAGGAATTTACCGCGCTCAAAGCCGAGTTGGCGATAGCCGAGGCGGCAAACGATGGCGAGGCGATTGGCCATGTGTACGCCGAGTTCACGCGCATCGACGCATACACGGCGGAGTCTCGCGCGGCGCAACTGCTCAATGGCTTGGGCTTTGCGCAGTCGCAACAGGGCAACGCGGTGCGCTCGTTTTCGGGCGGTTGGCGGATGCGCTTGAATTTGGCGCGGGCGTTGATGTGCCGCTCGGACTTGTTGCTGCTCGATGAGCCGACCAACCATTTGGATTTAGATACGGTTTTGTGGCTGGAGGATTACCTCAAAACCCATCCCGCGACCTTGTTAATCATTTCGCATGACCGCGATTTTCTCGACGCGCTGTGCACGCACACGTTGGAAGTGGCGCAACAAACCTTGACAATGTACAAAGGCAATTACACGACCTACGAGCGCACCCGCGCCGAGCGGATGATGCAGCAAAACGCGTTGTTTGAGCAACAACAGCGCAAAGCGGCGCATTTGCAAAAATACATCGACCGCTTCCGCGCTCAAGCGACCAAAGCCCGTCAAGCGCAAAGCCGCATCAAAGCGTTGGATAAACTCGAAATGGTCGGGCCCGCGCACGCCGACTCACCGTTTTCGTTTGAGTTTGCCAGCTTGCCTGATTTACCCAATCCACAAATGCAAACCGAGAAAATCAGCTTGGGTTATGGCGAAAACATTTTGCTCAAAAACATTGGTTTCACGATTCAATCGCAAGACCGCATCGGCCTGCTGGGCATGAATGGCGCGGGTAAATCAACGCTGATTAAAGCCTTGGCGGGTGAGCTACAGCCCAAAAACGGCGAAATCGTCCACGCGCCCAAACTGCGCATTGGTTATTTTTCACAGCAACATTTAGACACGCTGCGCGAGTCCGAGTCGCCACTGTGGCACATGCTGCGCCTCGCACCGCATGAATCTGCGCAAAAATTGCGCGGCTACTTGGGCGGTTTTAACTTTGGCGGCGACATGGTCACCGAGCCAATTGAGCATTTTTCGGGCGGCGAAAAAGCGCGGCTGTCGCTGGCTTTGCTGATTTGGCAAAAACCGCACTTGCTCCTGCTCGATGAGCCGACCAACCATTTGGACTTGGACATGCGCCACGCGCTGGTCATGGCGTTGCAGCAGTTTGACGGCGCATTGATTGTGGTCTCGCACGATCGCAGTTTGCTCGCCAGTTGCGTGGATGAATTTTGGCTGGTCGCCGACCAAACCGTCGCACCATTTGAAGGCGACCTTGAAGACTACCGCAAATGGTGCGCTGCGCGTTGGCAGTTGCACAAGCAAATGAACCATGCCGCGCCCGCGCCTGCGGTGACTGCGGCGATCGAGAAAAAACTCAGCCCAACCGAAGTGTTTGAGCAGCGCAATCGCCAACAAAAACTCGCCAAAATCGAGAAAAAACTCGCGGTTTTGCAAGATGAATTGGCACAAATCCAAAACTGGCTGGCCTCAGATGCCGCTTACGAGATAGACCAGCAAGATGCGCTCATCGCCGCAACCGCGCGATTGGCCGAGCTAAACGCGCTGATTGAGCCACTTGAAGAAGAATGGTTGGCCTTGAGCTAAATTGGTTGTATTATTTGCACCCAACTGGCCCCACATGTGCAGCCTTTGCTCTGCCACAATACGCCGTTACATCCAACAATATCCTCAAAGGAGACAATATGTCAGAAGAAAAAGGCTTGGCCGATGGCTCACTCGGTACATTCGAGTCGGTCATTATGGGCATTGCGGGTACAGCCCCCGCGTTCAGCGTTGCAGTGACCACTGCGTCAATTGTCGGCGCAGTCGGTGAGTTGGCCGTGGGCAGTATTTTGTACTGCGGCTTGATTATGTTTGGCATCATGCTCGCCTTCACCCACCTCAACAAAATCACCCGCCACGCGGGCGCGACCTATGCTTGGGTTGGCAAAGTGTTTGGCCAATCGTGGGGCTTTTTGGCGGGCTGGGGTTTATTGATTGCCTCGATTTTTTTCATGGTTTCGGCCACCATCCCTGCATCTACCGCCACACTCAAAATTTTGGCGGACATATTTGGCTTGGCCGCTGAAATCGTTGATGACCCCGATTGGGTTACTTTAGTCGCCGCAATTTGGTTGCTGTTGGTCACTGCGGTGGTGACCAAAGGAATCAAACACGCCAGTTACGCACAGTTGATTTTAACCGTCATTGAAACGGTGATTATTTTTGCCCTCATCATCGGCGCGTTTGTGCAATACGGCGGCCAACCCGCACACGTACCTTCTTTGAGCTGGGTCTCACCATTTGCGTTCTCTGCCGAAACCTTTGCGCAGGGTGCGTTGATTGCGATTTTCTTTTACTGGGGCTGGGATGTGACCATGAATTTGGGTGAAGAAACCAAAGGCGGCACGCCAGAACCTGCGGGGCAAGGCGCGTTTTGGGCGATGGTCAACTTGATTTTGTTTTTCATCATCATGATGATTGTGGTGTTGATTGTATTGACTGATGAAGAAATCGCCGCGGCGCAAACCAATATTTTGTACGCCATTGCCTTCAAATTATTCCCTGAACCATGGGCGTACTTTGCCGTGTTATCAACTATTTTGAGCACCATCGGTACGATTGAAACCCAGATTTTGCAATTCTCACGCAGCATGTTTGCCATGTCGCGCGACAAAGCACTGCATCCTGTCTACTCCAAAATCCATCCTGAGTGGCAAACCCCTTGGGTCGCAACATTGGTGATTTGCTTTTTAGGGGTATTTTTACTGTTTGCCTCATCCAAAATGCCGACCGTACAAGCCATTTTGGATGCATCTATCGTCGCCATCGGGATTCAAATCTGCTTTTACATGAGTTTGGCCGCTTTTGCCTGCGCATGGTGGTATCGCGGCAAGTTGAAATCGGGCTTTAAAGAAGCTTCATCGTACGTGATTTGGCCGACATTAAGTGCATGTTTTATGGTCTTTATGGCTTTGTACTTGTCATACACCACGCTGAGCAATGACGACACTGAAGACAACTTAGCGATTTATTTGGGTTTTGCAGGTTTATTGATTGGCTTAGTTCCGATGTATTTAGGACAATTGCGCCGCAACCGTAGTGCAAAATTATTGAATTAAAACAAAGCCCCGAAACATCGGGGCTTTTTTATGCCATAAAATCAGCCACCAAGGCGTGCAACATGTCAATGTGCGCCGCTTGCCCATTGAGGCACTCAATATAATGGTAATGCGTGCCGCCTTTGGCTTCATAAGCCGCTTTTAACTCCAGCGCAACCTCTTCCAGCGTTTCCAAGCAATCGGCGGCAAAACCAGGACACAGCACATCCACCCGTGTGCAGCCTTGCGTCGCGTATTGCTCCAGCGTGGCTTGTGTGGACGGCTGCAACCATTTTTGCGCCCCAAAACGCGATTGATACGCCAATCCAACTTGCTGCGCATCCAAACCCAAAGCCGCTGCCAGCAAAGCGTGCGTGCGCTCGCACTGCGCCTGATACGGGTCACCGCGCTCAATATTGCGCATCGGCAAACCATGAAAACTCAACAGCAACCGCTCACCCGCCGCAAAATCAAGTCGCCCCACGCTGCGCCAATGCGCCTGCACACTCAATTTCAACGCCTCAATATACAGCGGATGCGCGTGGTAATCCCCAACCGTTTGCACGTTTAACGGCAAATCGCGCACCACCCGCGCCACTTCATCGGTCACGGTGCTGGTGGTGGTGTGCGAAAACTGCGGATACATCGGCACAATCAACGCGTCAGTGCAACCATCAGCCACCACTTGGCGCAACGTGTCGCGAATCGACGGTTCTTGATAGCGCATCGCCCAATAAACGGTCTGATTCAAACGCTCGCCCAACAACCGCGCCTGCACCGCCGTAATCGACTTAAGCGGCGCACCATCAACGCGCCAAATCGCGCGATACTGAGGCACGAGTTTGACAGGTCTCGTACGCAAAATAATCCCACGCAAAATCGGCTGCCACAACAATGGCGGCAAATCCACCACCCGCCTATCGCTCAAAAACTCACGCAAATACGCCGCAATCGACGGCGCAGTCGGCTCGCTGGGCGAGCCTAAATTAACCAAAACAATGGCTTTTTTCATTCCAACAACCTCACACAACCTTTCAAACACTTCGCTTACCGCTCTTTTAAACGTCCGTGAATTAAACTACGAAATGCAATTTACAAAAAGACTCGAGTTAAAGACTTGAATCGGCGAGATAAAGCCCAAGCGTTTTTTTGGGCGATTATTCAGTTTAGCCATAATTGTATCGACTTCTGCATCAGAGACCGAGCTAAATAACCGTTGAATGAGTCCATTGGTGTTTTCATTTGTTCCACGCTACCAAGACGAATAAGGCTCAGCAAAATATGTGATTGATTCAAGTGCCGCATCAATGACGGATGATTTCAATAAGCTATTTAGACATATCACAAGCGTTAGCCATGTACCTCGACCAACGAAAACACAACCACAATAAACTTGGCAACCCAATCAACCACCATAAGACATAGCCGTTTCTGGTTCTATTTAACCGCTCAATCTCATACGACAATCCATCACGAGCATATGGTGGTCTGACATAATTTCCGTTCATCTTGAGTTGTATTAGCCAACCACCCCAATACCACAACTCAACTTCTCTCCCCTCCAAATACTGCCAATACTCATTCGAAAAACAGCGATTACCAAGTTTACTGCACTTAACAAATACATCCCCTTGCGAGGAATGAACCCCAAACGGCTCGCTCGTATACTTGCTACCATGATTTATCGGATGTCGTATTACAACTCCACGAATGAAACTGGCCTCACCCAAAGACGGATAGTCTTTAGGCTCTATATCTGGGCGGCCGACAAATAAAAATACCAATACAGTCCAGCCTATAAAAACAATATATAAAAATTCATTTATTCCACGCTGCCCTTTATCAGCTTCCAACCTTAAAGGTAAAAGCCAAAACAAAAAAATTTCAACAATCTCACATTTACCTTTTTTATTTAAGCACATTCATCTAAAAAACCTAAAAAAGCCAAAGTAATTCATCATATAAAAACAATGAAAAGCTTTTTAACATATAGGCATAGACTCAATTTTTACATTGCTTTATCTCAAGACGCAAATTATACAAATGCAACCGTATTTAAGCCATTCGCAATGCCCACATTTTTTAATTTATTTTTGGCTCTTTTTAACTACTCACCACCACAACCAACACATACCTCAACACCCCCAACCATGCTATAATCCCCCGCTTTCACCCATCAACCCATAAGGATTTTTTTATGTCTCAAGCTCGCTTTTCCACCAACCACGGCTCGTTTGTTGTTGAACTCAACGCCGACAAAGCCCCTAAAACCGTGGCTAATTTTGTTGAATACGTCAATGCTGGTTTTTACAATGGCACGATTTTTCACCGTGTGATTGGTAACTTTATGATTCAAGGCGGTGGTTTTGAAATCGGTATGACACAGAAAAAAACCAATGCGACGATTGAAAACGAAGCCAACAATGGTTTGAAAAACGACAAATACACGATTGCGATGGCGCGTACCAGCGACCCACATTCGGCCACTGCGCAGTTTTTCATCAACGCGACCGACAATGACTTTTTGAACTTCACCTCGCCGACAGGCTCAGGCTGGGGTTATGCGGTGTTTGGCCGCGTGATTGAGGGCACTGAAGTGGTCGATGCGATTCGTCAGGTCAAAACGGGTCGCTCAGGCGGTCATTCTGATGTGCCTGTTGAAGATGTGGTCATCATCAGCGCAGAAATGGTGTAAACATGAACCCCGCCCAAGCCGCGTTTTGCCACGCTGATTTAGGCGGGGTTTGTTTCATTTCTGACTTGCATTTGTCGGCGCATTTACCGCAAACCATGCGGCAATTTGAGACGTTTTGCCACAACATTGCGCCGCAGTTTGACACGCTGCTGATTTTGGGTGATTTGTTTGAATTTTGGGTCGGTGACGACACCGCAGCGCACAACCCAACCGCGCAGCGCGTGGTTGAACTGCTGCAAGCCTTAACCCAGCGCGGCGTAAACATCGGTTTTGTGGCGGGCAATCGAGACTTTTTACTCGGCGAGGACTTCGCGCAACGCGCGGGCATGACGCGGTTGCCCGACCCTTGCGTGCTGCGCATTCAGGGACAAGCG
Organism: Formosimonas sp.; assembly: GCA_051650085.1. GTDB lineage: Bacteria > Pseudomonadota > Gammaproteobacteria > Burkholderiales > Burkholderiaceae > Hydromonas. The sequence goes on along the minus strand of JBOFII010000045.1, from coordinate 52,771 downwards.
GTGGTGGTCAGCCATGGCGACGCGTTGTGTGTGGACGATGCGGATTATCAGCGGTTTCGCCGCGTGGTGCACACCGCGTGGGTGCAACGCGCGTTTCTCAAAAGCCCTGCGCCGTGGCGTGTGGCACTGGCTCACCATTTGCGTCAACGCTCGCAGCGACGTTGGGCGAAATTATCCACCGTGGCGCAACAGCAATTGTCGCGCCAACAAGACGTGAGCGCGGCGGCAGTTGAACGCTTGCTTTCGCAACACAGCGCACACTGGCTGATTCACGGCCACACCCATCGACCCAGCACCCACCTCACTTTTGACAGCACGCGCCTCGTTTTGCCCGACTGGGATTGCGACAGCACCAGCCAACCGCGCTGGGGTTATGTGGCGTGGCCGCTGAAGCAGGCCAAGCCCGCGATTGTGCTAAATCCCCAATAACCGATACGCCCATGTGGTTTGCACTTCGCGCCAAATAAACGCGGCTTTGCTGCGCCATGACTGATAAACCGAATACGGCGTGGGCGCGGCCAATGCGCTCATGCCTTGGTCCTGCGCCATTTTGAGTGCACGCGACAAATGCCACTCATCGCTGACCAACACGGCGGTTTTGAGCGCGGCATCGTGCATTAATTTTTGCGCGTGGCTGATATTTTCCAGCGTGGTGGTGGAGACTTCTTCGGTCAAGATATCGCGGGCAGGCACGCCACGGGTCAGTGCGTAATCCCGCGCCACGCGGGCTTCGGCGTGCTCACGCGTGGGGTCCTTGTCGCGAAAGCCGCCTGTAAACAGCAGTTGCTTGACCTTTTTTTGCTCATACAACTCAATCGCGTAATCAATCCGCGCCTTGAATGCGTCCGACAACACATTGTTGCGCGTCGCCGCGCCCAGAACCACCGCCACGTCGGCTTTGGCATCATGCGGTAACGCGGGCGTGTTGACAATGGCGCGAATCGGCTCGGCCACAATCAACAAGGCAACTAAAATTAAAGCGGCGAAGAGGCGTTTCATCATTTTTGTGTGTCATCAATTGCGGGCGATTCTGCGGGCGGGTTTAAAACCCGCCCCTACAAATCATTCACCCATCGTTCAGGCAGTTTCCAAGCCAATCACCGTAGGGGCGGGTTTCAAACCCGCCCGTCTTTAATCGGCAAACAATTCCAAAACCGCCCAATGCCGCTCCCGCGCCATTTGCTTGAGTCGCGCATCGGGGTTGGTGGCAAAGGCAAAGGTGGCTTGCGCCAATAATGGCGCGTCGTTGATGGAATCGCTATAGGCAAAGCTCGCGGCCACGCTGCTCCAGCTCAAGCCGCGCTCGGCCAGCCAGTCGGCGGCGCGGGTGACTTTACCCTCTTTGAAATTGGGCGTGCCTGCGACTTGGCCTGTGTACGCGCCGTCACGCATTTCGGCGCGGGTGGCGATGAGGTGTTCAATGCCAAACCGCGCGGCAATCGGCGCGGTGACAAAATCATTGGTGGCGGTGGTCAACACCACGGTGTGCCCAGCGTCCAAGTGCTTTTGCACCAGTTGCACGGCTTGCGGGCGTATCATCGGCTCGACCACTTCGCGCATGTATTCGTCGCGCCATTGCAGCAAAGTAGGCAGCGGCGTGTCGGCCAAAACTTTGAAGGCAAAGCCACAATATTCATAAATATCCAACACGCCCGCACTGTATTGACCATAAAAATAATCGTTGCGCTCGCGATAAAACGCCGCATCCACATAACCACGGGCGGACAAAAAGTCGCCCCAGCCATGGTCAGAGTCACCAGGAATCAGGGTTTTGTCGAGATCAAACAGTGCGATGGTGGTCATATTCAAGCCATTCTTTCAATAAAGGCAGCGTGACGGCACGCTGGGTTTGTAAACTGTATTCGTCCAAGCCGTCCAAAAAACGGTGCAATTGCGACAAGTCGCGCGACAAATGGCGCAGCATATAAGTCACCACGCCCGCGCCCAAGGTCAGGCCGCGCTGCTCGGCCTGCGCCAACAGCACTTGGGCTTTGTCGTCGTCGGTCAACACATGCAATTGATAAACCAAATCCCAGCTCAAGCGGGTTTTCAGGTCAGGCAAAAAATCAGCGGGCAAATGGGCAGGCGGACAATTGGCGGTGAGCACCAGCACCTGCGCTTGGGCACGGGCGCGGTTGTAAAAGTGAAACAATTGCTCTTGTTGCGGGCGAGTCAACTCATGCACATTGTCGAGCACATAAACTTGCGCAAACTTCGGTTCAGACGACAAATCGACCCACTCCACCTGTGGAAACTCAGCCAAGCCATGCAACAAATGGCTTTTGCCCGCGCCCGATTCGCCCCATAAATACAACGCGGTGTAATCAAAATCGCCCTGCGCAATGCGCACGCACTGCAGCAACGCCTCTTGATTCGCCCCTTGAATGAAATTACTCAAACTGGGCTGGTCAGACAACGTCAATGGCAAGGCGAATTGCAAAGGATTCATCGACTCGCTCGATAAAACGCGCTGTCAAAATAACGCTCGCGCATAAAGCGCACCAGCACGGCGACCACCGCGGCGGCGGGCAAGGCAAACAACATGCCCAAAAAGCCAAACAACGCGCCAAACACCAACAGCGAAAAAATCACCGCCACGGGCGACAAGCCAATGCGCTCGCCGACAAGTCGCGGCGTGAGCACATAACCTTCCAAAACCTGCCCCAGCGCATAAACCGCCAACACCGCAAAAAACGGCGTGGTTAAGCCAAACTGCAACAAGGCCGACAATGCACCCAACACCAAGCCCAAGCCAAAACCGACAAACGGAATAATCACAAAGCAACCCGTCAAAATCCCCACAGGAATGGCCACATCCAAGCCCGTGAACTTGAGCGCAATCGCGTAATAAGTCGCCAAACACACCATCAACAGCAACTGACCACGAATGAATTGGCTCAACATGTAATCCATTTGGCTCGTGACGGTAAACGCATCATAACGCCAGCGCGTCGGCACCAAGCGACGCAAACGTTTGACTGTAGACGGCCAATTGGCGAGCAGATAAAACGTCAAAACAGGCATCAACACCAGCCACGTCAACACGCTCATCAGCACCGATGAGCCTTGTTTGAAATACAACCACAGCTGCTGGCTCAAATTCGACACATTCACATGCTCGGCCACATACGCTTGAATGTGCGCCAACCAACTCGTGCCATCATTGGCGGGCAAATACTCTTGCAGCAGCGTTGACTGCCCCGCCACCACTTGCGCATGGGCAATCATGGTCGGCAGTTTTTGTTGCAAAATCGCCAACTGCTGGCTCAAAATCGGCCATGGAATCACCACAATAAAGCCCAAAACCAGCAACGTCACCAACACCGCAATCCCTGCGCCCAAACCTCGATTCAAGCCACGCGCATGCAAACGCTGCACGATGGGATTGAGCAAATACGCGAGCAAACCCGCAAAAAAGAACGGAACGAGAATGTGTTTTATCGTCCAAGAAAGCCAGAAAAAAGCTACAATAACGGCCAATGCCAGCGCGGCTTTGACGAGTTGAGTCCAATTCATGGAAGCCCTCAAAATTTAGCAAAATGGCATTTTACAATGGAGTGACGCACAAATGGTACAAAACACAGGATTGTCTTACAAAGACGCAGGCGTGGACATGGTGGCGGGTGATGAATTGGTCGAACGCATTAAGCCGTATGCCAAAAAAACCATGCGTGAAGGCGTTTTGAACGGCATCGGCGGTTTTGGCGCGTTGTTTGAAATCTCCAAAAAATTTGAAAACCCCGTGCTGGTCTCGGGCACGGACGGCGTGGGCACGAAACTCAAACTGGCCTTTGAATGGGGCTTTCACGACACCGTGGGCATCGACTTGGTCGCCATGAGCGTCAACGATATTTTGGTGCAAGGCGCAGAGCCGTTGTTTTTCCTTGATTATTTCGCTTGCGGCAAGCTGGATGTTGACACCGCTGCCGACGTGATTAAAGGCATTGCCCAAGGCTGTGAGCAAGCGGGCTGCGCCTTGATTGGCGGCGAAACTGCCGAAATGCCCAGCATGTACCCCGATGGCGAATACGACTTGGCTGGCTTTGCGGTCGGCGCGGTCGAAAAAGCCAAAATCATCAACGGCTCCACCATTGCCGCAGGCGACGTGGTGCTCGGTTTAAAATCCAACGGCGTGCATTCAAACGGTTTTTCGTTGGTGCGCAAAATTTTGGCCGTGAGTCAAGCCGACTTACAGCAAGACATCGACGGCGTGACCTTGCAACAAGCCATAGCCGCGCCGACGCGGATTTATGTCAAACCCCTTTTAGCGGCCATGAACGAAGTGACCATCAAAGGCATGGCGCACATCACTGGCGGCGGTTTGACCGAAAACGTGCCGCGCGTTTTGCCAGACGGCACACAAGCCGTGCTCAACAGTGCGAACTGGCCGATGCCCGCGTTGTTTCAATGGTTGCAAAGCGCGGGCAATGTGGCCGCTGACGAAATGCACCGCGTGTTCAACTGCGGGATTGGCATGGTGGTTGTGGTCGCAGCAGCGGACGCGGCGCAAACCACAGCGATTTTGCAAGCGCATGGCGAAACGGTTTACACCATCGGTGTGATTGGTGACTTGCCCGCAGGTGCGCCTGCCACGGTGGTGCTGTGATGACGCGCCTGTGGCTGGCTTTAGGCACTTGCCTCGCGTTGAGCGCGTGCCAAACCGCACCCGCCACGCCTACTTTAACGCTGAACAAAAATAGCGTGGACTCATGGCATGTCGGGCAAAACGCGCAAGGCCAATCGTATTTATTGGTGGTGCTCAAACAAACGCCACCCCAACCTGTTGCGCTGCGTTTGGGCGCACAGCGATTTGACAACGCCAATCCGCTCAACGGTGGATTTTTGGTACTTCACCCACTGCCGCATGATTTAACCACCGCTAAAATCCATCAACTCCTCGACTAAAGAGCCGCCATGAACGCCCACCCACAGTTCCCTAATTTATTTGTTGTGCAGCATCCCTTGATTGCCCACAAACTCTCGCACATGCGCGACGTGGAGTCATCGACCCGCACTTTTCGCGCCCTGTTGCGTGAGCTGACCTTGTTGATGGGCTATGAGTTGACCCGCGACTTGCCGTTGACCACCAAAAGCATTCAAACCCCGCTATGTACGTTTGACGCGCCTGTGATTGCGGGCAAAAAAATCGCCATTGTGCCTGTGCTGCGGGCGGGTTTGGGCATGGCCGATGGCTTGCTTGACTTGATTCCATCTGCGCGACAAGGCCACATTGGTTTGTATCGCGACGATGACAACCGTCCCGTTGAATATTACGTGCGCTTGCCCGAAACGGCGGGGCGTTTGTTTATCTTGTGCGACCCAATGCTCGCCACGGGCTACTCAGCGGTTCATGCGGCCAATGTGCTGCTTGAGCGTGGGGTTGAACCCGCCAACATCCGCTTTTTGGCACTGGTTGCCGCGCCTGAAGGCGTCAAGGTGTTTCATGCCGCGCATCCGAGCATTGCGGTTTATGTGGCCTCATTGGATGACAAACTCAACGAGCACGCCTACATCGTGCCAGGTTTGGGTGACGCGGGCGATCGCATTTTTGGCACCAAAGGCTAATTTGCAACAACGTGGGTGAGCAGCGCAAAATCATTCATTTGGACGCCGACTGTTTTTATGCCGCCGTCGAAATGCGCGACAATCCCGCATTCGTCGGCCAGCCTTTGGCCGTGGGCGGTCAAGCCGACCGCCGTGGCGTGATTGCCACCTGCAACTACGAAGCCCGCGCTTTTGGCGTGCGCAGCGCGATGAGCACCAGCCACGCGTTGCGTTTATGCCCCCATCTCATTGTTGTCCCACCTGATTTTGCCCGCTACAAAGCCGCGTCACAGGCGATTTTTGCGATTTACCGACACTACACCGACAAAATCGAGCCGCTCTCGTTGGATGAGGCGTATTTGGATGTGAGCAACAGCCTGCTACACGGCGGGATTGCCACGCAGATTGCCGCCGAAATTCGCCAGCGCGTTAAAAGTGAATTGAATTTAACCGTATCTGCAGGCGTTGCGCCCAACAAGTTTTTGGCCAAAATCGCCAGCGATTGGCGCAAACCCGATGGTTTATTTGTGATTCGCCCACATCAAGTTGAACGGTTTATTGCCACGTTACCGATTGAGCGTTTGTTTGGGGTCGGGCCAAAAACCGCCGCGCGGCTGCATCAATTGAACATTCAAACCTGCACCGACTTGCGCGGTCATGATGTAACGTTTCTGGCTCAACACTTTGGCAAGTTTGGCCACCAGCTGCATCAACTGGCGCGTGGCATCGACCATCGCAGCGTGCACACCAACTATCAGCGCAAGTCCATCAGCGTTGAAACCACTTTTTTGCATGATTTAAACGGCTTTGCCACCTGCCAAGCCGAACTGCCGCCGCTGTTGGACGACTTGCAGCGGCGCATCGACAAAGCCCAAGCCCGCGCCGCAGTACACAAGCTGTTCATCAAAATCAAACTCGCCAATTTTACTGTGCGCAGCATGGAGCACACCTGCGCTGTGGTCGCACTTGAGCATTTTGAACACCTGCTGCGCAGCATCTGCGTGCGCCACCCCGCGCCGATTCGCCTGCTTGGCGTGGGCGTTCGCTTGAGCGAAAAAAACAGCGTGATGAACACGCTGTTTGATTGAGTTTACGCCGCAACGGCTTGCGGTAGGCGGCGTTTGAGATTGTCGAGCAACCCTGCCACCGCGTCTTCGAGGTAATCGACCACCACGCTAAACGCATGTTGGTTTTGATAATACGGGTCTGGCACTTCCGCATCCTCAAAATTTTGCGCATAGCGCATGACCAGCTCGATTTTGTGGCGATAAATTTCGGGGCACATGTTTTGCAAGGTGCGCAAATTGTGCCAATCCATCGCCATAATCAGGTCAAACTGGGCAAAATCATCCGCGGTGATTTGCCGCGCCACCTGCCCTTGTAAGCTGTAACCACGAAACGCCGCCGCATGCTGGCTGCGCGAATCGGGCTTTTGCCCCACATGAAAATCGTCTGTTCCCGCAGAATCGGCATCGAGATAATCGCTCAACCCTGCTTGCTCAATTTTTTTCTCAAAAACCACTTGTGCCACGGGCGAGCGGCAAATATTGCCCATGCACACAAATAAAACACGGGTTTTAACCCGCTCCTCACCCAACATTTGAAACGCCATTAGTCGCTCCCCTGTCCCGAGATTTTTTCATAAAGGCGACATTATCGCACGACGCCCCACCAAGTCGAAGTATATATGCTTTCAAGGCAAAGTCAACTCATTCGCCATTGACGAACAACTGTGCTTTGAGGTGGTGTAATTTATCGCGCGTTCTGGCCGCCTGTTCAAACTCTAAATTCTTAGCAAAATCATACATTTGCTTTTCTAGCTTAGAGATTTCCCTTGCCAGTTCCTTCTCTGACATGTGCTGATAATGTGGCTCGGCTTCATTTGGTTGACGTGCTTTGTCGATTTTTTTCTTACCATCGTTGTACACGCCATCAATAATGTCTTTGATTTTTTTACTCACGCCTTTGGGCGTAATGTTATGCGCTTGATTAAAAGCAATCTGTTTATTGCGCCGCCGCTCGGTTTCACCCATCGCGCGTTGCATGGAGTCGGTCACTTTGTCGGCGTATAAAATCGCTTTGCCGTTGATATTGCGTGCCGCTCGGCCAATGGTTTGAATCAGCGAACGCTCGGAGCGCAAAAAGCCCTCTTTGTCCGCGTCCAAAATCGCCACCAGCGACACTTCAGGAATGTCCAACCCTTCGCGCAACAGGTTAATTCCGACCAGCACATCAAACTCACCCAGTCGCAAATCACGAATGATTTCGACCCGCTCAACCGTGTCGATGTCGGAGTGCAAATAGCGCACCTTGACCCCGTTTTCGTCCAAAAACTCAGCCAAGTCCTCGGCCATGCGCTTGGTCAAAGTCGTAATCAGCACCCGCTCGTTGATGCTGATGCGCAGGCGGATTTCGTTCAGCACATCATCGACCTGCGTGGTGGCTGGGCGCACCTCAATCATCGGGTCGACCAAGCCCGTCGGACGCACCACTTGCTCGGCCACCGCGTCGGATTTATTGCGCTCGTAGTCCCCTGGAGTGGCCGAGACAAAAACCGTTTGGCGCATTTTGGACTCAAACTCCTCGAACTTCAAAGGCCGATTGTCCAGCGCACACGGCAGGCGAAAGCCATAATCGACCAAGTTTTCTTTGCGCGAACGGTCGCCCTTGTACATCGCGCCCAACTGGCCCGACAGCACGTGCGACTCATCGAGAAACATCAGCGCATCTGATGGTAAATAATCAATCAAGGTCGAGGGCGGCTCGCCGATGGCTGTGCCCGAAATATGCCGCGAATAGTTTTCAATCCCTTTACAAAAGCCAATTTGTTGCAGCATTTCAAGGTCAAACCGCGTGCGCTCCTCTAGCCGCTGCGCCTCGACCAAACGGTTTTCTTTATGAAAATACGCCAGCCGCTCAGTCAACTCATCTTTAATCGCCTCCAACGCTCGCATCACCGTGGAGCGCGACGTGGCGTAATGCGACGCGGGGTAAACCGTAAAGCGCATGAGTTTTTGCACGATTTTGCCCGTGAGCGGGTCAAACAGTTGCAGCGACTCGACCTCGTCGTCAAACAACTCAATGCGCAGCGCAAAATCAGCGTGCTCGGCGGGAAACACATCAATCGTATCGCCCCGCACGCGAAACGTGCCACGGGCAAAATCGAGTTCATTGCGGTTGTACTGCATCGTCGCCAACTGTTTGACCACGTCACGCTGCGCCATTTTGTCGCCCTTGCGCAGCGTCATAATCATCGCGTGGTACTCGCTCGGATTACCAATCCCATAAATGCACGACACCGTCCCGACAATAATCACATCGCGCCGCTCCAGCAGGCTTTTGGTCGCCGACAGCCGCATCTGCTCAATGTGCTCATTAATCGCCGAATCTTTTTCGATAAACAAATCGCGCGACGGCACATAAGCCTCAGGCTGATAATAATCGTAATACGACACAAAATACTCCACCGCATTGTTCGGAAAAAACTCGCGAAACTCAGAGTACAACTGCGCCGCAAGGGTCTTGTTCGGCGCAAGCACCAACGCAGGCCGCCCCGTTTGCGCAATCACATTGGCCATCGTAAACGTCTTGCCCGAACCCGTCACGCCCAGCAACGTCTGAAAGCTCAAACCATCGTTCACCCCCTCCACCAACTGCGCGATTGCCGTGGGCTGATCGCCCGCAGGCTCGAAAGGCAGGTGCAACTCGTAAGGGGAATTGGGGTAGGTGATGTTCATGGAAAGTAAACTTAATTGCTGGAAAAACTCATTTTAGCATCTAGCAAACTATGATATTCATAAGAGACTAAAGAACCTTTGCAAAATTAATCTAACAAATAAATTTATGCCAATCCAAAACAATACTCCCTCTAAATGCGCGTGCGGCGGAAAATTTCAGCAAGCAAGCCAACTGAGCTTGCCTATTTTTATAAGCCGCCTATGCGGCGGCTAACGCAACAATGTTGCGTGACACGCCCGTTTTAAATTTCTAAGCCGCCTATGCGGCGGCTAACACATTTTCACAGAAAGACCTGCCAGTTTTTTGGTTTCTAAGCCGCCTATGCGGCGGCTAACGGCGAGGAAATGAAAATGACGAATTCAACAGATTTCTAAGCCGCCTATGCGGCGGCTAACCATAACGCCGCTAACCAACCCAAACGACTTAATTTCTAAGCCGCCTATGCGGCGGCTAACAAGATGCTCCGCAACTTTTGTCGTGGGATTACTTTCTAAGCCGCCTATGCGGCGGCTAACGATTGTTAAATTTACGCCGCAGCAATTGCTTTTTTCTAAGCCGCCTATGCGGCGGCTAACCACGCCTCCGCTTGACTGCAAGCCAACAATGCTTTCTAAGCCGCCTATGCGGCGGCTAACGGGGGCGCGTCAAGTTAAGGCACGCGTTCGTCTTTCTAAGCCGCCTATGCGGCGGCTAACTTGCGCCGTACCCTGCTGCCTTTGCGAATTTTTTTCTAAGCCGCCTATGCGGCGGCTAACTTTTCAGGCTTTTTAACGCGCTGCTCAAATGATTTCTAAGCCGCCTATGCGGCGGCTAACGGAGCGATTATTGGGCAGCGACTCGTTAAGGTTTTCTAAGCCGCCTATGCGGCGGCTAACATGCACCTGCGATTGCCGTTTCTTGCGTCGCATTTCTAAGCCGCCTATGCGGCGGCTAACTCAAAAATCGAGAAAATCAAATGATCGCAGAATTTCTAAGCCGCCTATGCGGCGGCTAACTCGGCTGGCTGTTTTCCAGAGCCACGATGTGTTTTCTAAGCCGCCTATGCGGCGGCTAACGCATCACCGCATTGCCTGACAATTTGACTGTTTTTCTAAGCCGCCTATGCGGCGGCTAACAATTGTTTCATTTCATTCTCCTTGTTTTGCTTGTTTCTAAGCCGCCTATGCGGCGGCTAACATTTGACTGTTGGCGGCTCTCTCTACTTGCAATTTCTAAGCCGCCTATGCGGCGGCTAACTCGGCGATATTTTCATCATGGATTTTGGCAAATTTCTAAGCCGCCTATGCGGCGGCTAACATAATGGGTTGGCGCCGAGACAGACACACATTTTTCTAAGCCGCCTATGCGGCGGCTAACAGTTCATGCGGTTTTTGAGCCGATTTTTGATTTTTCTAAGCCGCCTATGCGGCGGCTAACCTGTACACGCAGAGTATTGGGGAGGTGTTACATTTCTAAGCCGCCTATGCGGCGGCTAACTCAAGCCGAAGTTTATGCGCAGCGCATTGATTTTTCTAAGCCGCCTATGCGGCGGCTAACTGCGGGAAGTACCTATTAAGTCAAATTGTATATTTCTAAGCCGCCTATGCGGCGGCTAACTGACGGTCATATGGCTTTGAAATCGCTTTGCATTTCTAAGCCGCCTATGCGGCGGCTAACAAAAGATGCGATTTGTGACGCTTTTGTTAAGCTTTCTAAGCCGCCTATGCGGCGGCTAACGGTGCAGGCACGGCTCAAGATTGGACAAACTGTTTCTAAGCCGCCTATGCGGCGGCTAACTCGTCAATCAGTCCGACAAGCGCGACTGCGCATTTCTAAGCCGCCTATGCGGCGGCTAACTCAGAAGCTTTGCGTATTACCGCTCACATTTTGGTTTCTAAGCCGCCTATGCGGCGGCTAACGACGTTATGGATACGAGGTTTCGGGCATGACTTTTCTAAGCCGCCTATGCGGCGGCTAACAATTGTTTCATTTCATTCTCCTTGTTTTGCTTGTTTCTAAGCCGCCTATGCGGCGGCTAACTAATGGTTTTAGCGAGCGTTGTTTTGGCGTTGTTTCTAAGCCGCCTATGCGGCGGCTAACCGAAGCCGAACTACAAAGATTACACGTTCAATTTTCTAAGCCGCCTATGCGGCGGCTAACCTGGCTGTTTTCCCGCGTCACGATGCTCGGCTTTTCTAAGCCGCCTATGCGGCGGCTAACCCCGCCAGTTTTTGCGCATCGCTGTTTCGAGATTTCTAAGCCGCCTATGCGGCGGCTAACTTGTTCGCGGGGTGTTGTTTGACCTTGATTCATTTCTAAGCCGCCTATGCGGCGGCTAACTTATAGTCGACCAAAATTTCAGGGTGCTTGGATTTCTAAGCCGCCTATGCGGCGGCTAACACACTGACCGCACTGGAGGCTGTGGAGTCTGATTTCTAAGCCGCCTATGCGGCGGCTAACGAATTAATCGAAATTTGTGCAGTTATTGCACTTTTCTAAGCCGCCTATGCGGCGGCTAACACTAGCACCATCCACAAATCCCGCGAACAGTTTTTCTAAGCCGCCTATGCGGCGGCTAACTTGACGCTTTAATCATAGATAATTATCTTCTCTTTCTAAGCCGCCTATGCGGCGGCTAACGCATCACCGCATTGCCTGAGAATTTGACTGTTTTTCTAAGCCGCCTATGCGGCGGCTAACGCTCTAAAGATTCCCACTCCGCGGCAGAAAGTTTTCTAAGCCGCCTATGCGGCGGCTAACAGTCATCCGTGGCGGCAATCGCCATTGAAACATTTCTAAGCCGCCTATGCGGCGGCTAACTTATTTCAAGATTAGCGTATAATGATGTTTATTTTCTAAGCCGCCTATGCGGCGGCTAACTTTTCCCCAAAACGACCTTAAGGGTTTTCTTCTTTCTAAGCCGCCTATGCGGCGGCTAACTATGGAGCAAGGCAATACCGCTGAGCAAAACATTTCTAAGCCGCCTATGCGGCGGCTAACCTACGCCGCGCCGTGGCTTCGCTGCCCTGCGTTTTCTAAGCCGCCTATGCGGCGGCTAACTGACGATGACAGAATGAGAAAGGACGAAGATAGTTTCTAAGCCGCCTATGCGGCGGCTAACATGCAGAGCGGTATGATTACGAAGCAACTGTTTTTCTAAGCCGCCTATGCGGCGGCTAACTCGACGGGCACGACAAACACTCCTTGAGTCGCTTTCTAAGCCGCCTATGCGGCGGCTAACACCGCATCACCGATCTGCTGACTTGACCAATATTTCTAAGCCGCCTATGCGGCGGCTAACCGAACATGAGCGTGGTTTCGCGGGCGTATTCGTTTCTAAGCCGCCTATGCGGCGGCTAACACGAGTTTTACAACAAAAAAATGAGTTACGACGCACCTTAGGGAGTAGTTTTCAATTTATACCCAATACTTCTCAAACACGCCGTAACATATTGATTTTATTAAGTTATTAAAGAGCACGAAAATTATGGGTTAAAATTGGGGGACGGTTGCCTCAGAACTTAACCCATAAGTGCTAAATTGTCCAATCAATGCCTGCTCCACTACTTTTTGCTCAATCATTAAACTAAAAGTTTGAGAACCACTTAAACTCTTCATCACAACATACGGCAAATTTTTTCGTTTCAGATGAACACCCGCCCAATTTTTTTGAGCCTCCTCAATGCTCTGCTGATGTCTGTGCGCATAAGCCTCGATTTGCTGATTTTTTGCCGTATCCCAATCAGTCAAATGTTTACGCTTAGCAAAACGTCTTGTCAATTTATCAGGGTTCGCAGGTGGACGATAACGATTTACCGTCAAATACCCAGTCACCTTGTTTTGCGGCACTTCGCGCACGCTGCTAATGTGAACGTAATCTTGCAACCGCGCCAAGCATTGGCGCACATTCAATTGCTCCAATGTTACCTCATCGACCGCAAACAAGCGCAGTTTGCTACCCAAAACACCGCCTTTTGTCTCCTCATAGCGGTACTCAGGAAAACCAACACCCACCGACACCCGATCGTTTGCGTCTTTTGAGGACACCAAAGCGAGGTGAATTTGGGTGTAGAGTTTGGACCAAATGAAGTAAAGCGAAATCTCTGTTTGAGGGATAAGCGTTATCTCAATATAGTGTTTCACGATGCGTCCTTTTCGCTTTTACCAAATACGCCGCCACGCACCAAAACACCCATTACATAGTGCCTGTCGTTGTCATTCAAAATACCACCTAAGGCAAATTGATCAAACAAGGTGTAAAAATCAGATTTAGTTTTTGGGTTGCGGAACGCTTGCCCCAAATTGGTGACTGCGCCATACACTTCAATCGCAATTGGGCCTACGCTGTTTTCAACGTCATCAAATTGCGGATACCAAGTGTCAATGGTGCGCAATGCATTGCCAATTTTTTGCGAATGCATTGCAGCCACCTCATTGACGGCATAAAGGATTTTGCTTTTTTTGTTTTTATCATTGCCTTTATCCAAAACCAACTCCTCGCTTGGGTACACTTCTTGCGCATTGCCCACCAACGCATAAACATCCACCGTGAGCAACAAATAAGGCAATTGTCCGCTCAAGGCTTGGGCGATTTTGTCCGCCAGTGCTTCAATGTCTGCACTGGTGTCGTCAAAGTGTTTGAGCGAAAAATCAAAGGCGTTGAATGTCCATGATTGCTCGCCCACCGTTACCACCGTTTCGACTTTTTCCGCGCCCACGCGGTTGCGCCACAGGCTGCGACCATTGGCAATATTGAGCGCATAACGCTTGGCGAGTTCTTTAAAACCAGTCTCTTTCACATAAGCTTGCGCGGCTTTTTCATACGAGGCTTTAAACAGATTGTTATTACACGCCGATGGTTTTTCGATGTTGCCCAAAACTTTGAGGGTGAAGCGCAATTTTAAGGTGTCTTGGTGCTCGTCCAATGCGCACGCATCAACGCGTTGCAAATTGGCTTTTTCTACTTCTGCATTGAGCTTGAGCGGATCATTGGCAATGGCGGGCTTCAAACGGTTGGAAATCGTGCCGCGCACTGATTTTTCAATCAACTTAAGAGGCTGTGCTTTGGTGCTACGTTCCGCCCAAGTTGTGCCGTACAAAAAGCCATCTGAGGCAACTAATTTTTTCTCAAATGCGAGAACCGATGCGATTGCGTTGCTGTTCTTTGTAGCCATGGTGTTGCTCCTATATCGTGGTAAATCGTTTAATTGGAAAGGGGTAAAACTTGGTTTTGACACACATACAAATCATGTTCAAGGTCACTGTGGTAACGCCACAGCACATCATCAATATTTTTGATGCGATACGGCATGATGAACTCGCCCAAAGTCACCACACTTTCAGCAAAACGGTGCGGTGTGTCGCTGTCGCGCTGGTTGGCCGCTTTGCCAAGGGGTGAAATACCTTGAAAGCCTACCGCGATGGGTATCAGCCAACCTGCTTGCTTTCGTTTGCTGCGCCAAATAACCTCAGGCTGCTCTGGTGTTGGCTCATCTGCACGGTGCATCACTTTGATGTGATTTAAAAGTGCCGTTAAGGCGTCAATCCCTTGGCTCATTTCTGCCTGCATCAAATCACGGCGTTCTTTAATCACATAGCCCAACATCAAACGGTCGGTAACCGCTTTGAGCCGCTTGCCATACTCTTCGTCCAGCTGCAATACTTCAGGCGGGCGCACAGCCATCACGTCACCACTGGCAAATTTCATGGTCACAATCAGTTCATGAACCGCTTCAAGCCATTGGATTTCATGATCAGGATCAATGCCTTGATATTCAATCAACAATGACACCCGTAAATGACAACGTGCCTCTTCAATAAACGCAGGCCGATTACCATCTTTGTCCAACGGGTTTGATGTGCCTATAATCGAGCTGACAAAATCATTGGGGCTGCGGTGGGTTTGCAAGTTAAAGTCATGACAACTCACCGCCACTTGCGTCAATAACACATCAGCAAAGCCACACGCTTGCAAACGCCGCTGCAAAGCATGAACCGCCCCAAGCCACGCGGTCATGGCAGGAAAGCCGATGGTGTACGGGCTGCTCATCGCATTGGCGTTGTGGATTTTGAGTTGCGGAATCAATAAAAATCGTCTCATTTAAAGAACTCCTCATCATTTTTAAGTGCCATCTGCACTTCATTTTCAACATGCTGCGCCTCAAAATCGCTCAATTTGATACTTTGGTTTTTTAAACTGTACTCATAACTTTTTAAAATCCACACTGCAAAATCGCGGCTGATACTGCCCAGCCAATCATCTTGCTGCGCACGTTCGCTCACATAGGCATCATCAAGCCAAATGCGCTGCGCCAAAGGCAATGTTTGGTAATACTCCGTCGCTGACCAGCCTATGCCTTGCGCCCTGATTTTAAACGCCTGCCCCAAAACCGCATCAATCACAAATTGAATTACGTTGGCAATGCCTTGCCGAACATCAATATTATTGATGTCCAACTGCATCAGCCGATGCAAGCTTTGAAACGAGTCGCTCAACATCTTTGGGTTTAAGGTGTTTTTAAAAAAATCGGTTTTCGGCAAACGAACCTCGCGGCTTATAAGCTCAGGCGGGGTGCTGGCAAATAAATACGCACGCCCTGCATTTTTGCTGTTGAGCACGCTCACATTTTGTGGCTGCGTGCCGCCATAACCTGTCACCGTTAAATCAAACACATCATCAAAACCATCGGCATGAAACTCATTCTTTTTACGTGCCTCTTTGGCTGCCTTAGTGGCATCAGAAAAACGCATCTCATCCACAGTGCTTTTGATTTTGGTAAGCAAACCCGAGGGTGTGAGTAGCGACAACACGTGATAATCATCACCCACGGGAAAATAAACTTGCTTGACCAAACGGTCGGTTTTGCTTTGTGCACCATCTTCCTGCTTGATGCACAAAAGCCCTTGTTTGGTGGCCTCATAGTCCATGGCATACGGTGCAAGCAAACCTTTAATTTGCGCACTGTCACTTTCAAAATGTGACAAAACACTGCGCCCATCATCCATTGACAAAGTCAAAAATTTATACACATCCATCGCCGCCGCATTGCCAAATACATCCAGCTCATACGCCACATTACCTGTACGCATATAACCATCATTGCGCGATTGTGCCGTGGCGATCATATTGGACGTTTTGGCACTCGGATGGCTAAATTTACTGGGATGACTCACCATCGACAACTGCCCCGCCCGTTTGGCCGCATCAGGCAACCAAGCCCCTAAATTAAAACGTGCATTGGCTTCTTGGTGCAAAGCCGCCTGTTCGTCCTCATTCTGATCATTGGTCAGCTTGGCTTTTAGCCAAGCGGCTTTTCGATCATTAAAAAACTCTGTGATTTGTTGTGTCATTGATTACCTCCTTTTTTGTGTTTTAAATATCAATCATTCAACCATAAGGCGATTGATTGGTTGGCTTTAAAGAAATGCCAAGTTCTGAAGCCTTGGCTTGAACCGCACCTTCTGTCCGACCCAACTTTAAAGCAATAACTCGGGTGGGTGTATTTCCGCGTGCCAATTGCTTCAACATGGCGATATCCTCAATAGTCCAACTTTTTCCTTGATTGTTTTTCATATATCTCTTTCATAAAAGGCAGTAAAATTGCTGTGTGGAGAATAATACGCCAACCAAAAACAAAAATCAACCTGTTAATTATAAGTCATATTAAAAAATCAAGAACCCTCTCGTGCCACCCTTTCTCTAAATAGCGTATCATGCGAAAACTTCTGAACAAGAAGCTTAGAAATGTTATTTGTATGTCATTTTGTTTTTCCGCCGCACAGGTGGCTACTCAAACCCAAGTTGCGTAAGCATCTTGGGTTTGTTTATTACCGTTTCACCACCAAACCAAAATTATCCGAATACTCAAATCTTTGCGTGTCGTTATCAGGGACTGTGATTTCACCATAGCGTTGTGAGGCACGGCGTATGTGCGTTTGTTGCTCTTGTTCGCTGAGGCCTTGAAAACCTTCCGAATCACAATACTGCTGCAAAACCGTTGCGTAATCTCGTGCGAGCCACAAGCGGCTTTGTGCTTGTTCGCTCATCGGCTCTACATGATTGATGCTGCGACTATATTGCCACGGTGCTAAATCCCCCACGTTGTTTTTTAAAAACTGCCCGCTCTCATTCTTTTCACAAAAAATAGCCTTGCCATTTTGCCAAACACGGTACAAAGAAATATCGGGCGTACTCTCTCTAAAACGGTTGATTTGCTGCGGCAATGCGGTCAGCCACCATGATTCACTGAGCCACGCTTGCAGCGACTCGGGGCCTTTTTTGCCATAGCTTTTTAAACTGTCGCTGATGACTTGGTGTTCTAAATCAACCAAACGATTGTGGGCATCCAAAACAGCGGGCTGCTCAATACGTGGAATGGCGTTGAGCGAGTGCTGCAATTGTTGCTCGTCGACCAAACCATCCATATGGTGCTGATTCAAACGCATGTGATTTTTCTCAAAACCAGGGCGACAAAAAACAGCTTGGTCGCCTTTGGCCAAACCTTTGAGGTTGTATTGCATGATGGCGATATTGGGCGCATCCACACCAGAGTTACGATGACGACGCACGCGCCCCGCCAATTGAATGATGGAACGGTACGATGAAGGCTCTATCACCGCCCAATCAAAATCATGGTCGCGCCCCACTTCTTCTACAGGCGTGGCGACGAGGATAAAAATCACGTCCGTGGCTGTTCCTTGGTTTAAATGCGCACGAATCACAGGATTGCTAAAAGCGGATTGTGCTTCACCTTTCTTCTCTTTGCGCTTGAGCACTTGATCCAAATGATTTTCTTGGTGACTGCGCAACAACAAAACTTGTCGGCTGTGATACGCCATGGCTTTGGGGGCAACCTGCTCAGGCCAATCGGCATTGAGCAGATATTGAGTTAATGCCACGCATGGCGGAATATTGGCGACACGCACCACGCCAAACGAGACCCGTTTACCTGTTTGAGCATCGATCGTGTGGTGCGCGTGATGCAGCTCAATGATTGTGTTTTGGATGCGTTCAAAATAGTCCGCTTGTTTACTGGATTGCTGTGCATGGTTGATGATGTCGTCACAGCGCACAATCTGCGCTTTGCGTTTGATGGTTGTTTTTTCAGCTTGGGTGATTTTTTGCACCCGCGTTTTAATGAATTTTTGATGCTGTTCTTGGTACGCGCCGCATCGCGCCAGAGATTGATTGCCAACTATGCTGTGGATGTGGGTAGAAAACTCATCCACCCAAACACAGGCAATACTCGCCTCGGTATTTTTAAACGCTTGATGCACGCGCCAGCCTTCTTGATAGGCATTAAAAAAACCTTCAGCCAACGCGGGTGGAATCGTTGCCGATGAGATCATGACTTTGCGCCCCAACATCCCTGCCAAATGAATCAATCGTGCGATGGCAATGAGATCTTTGCCATCAAAATCATCGACTTCGTCTATCACCAAGTCTGATGAGAGCAAGCGCAAATACGGCAAAATATAACGCCCACCCCGTGTGGTCTCGGTCGCCGCCATCATGTGATCAATCGTGCACACCAAAACGGGTTTGTACAAAAACGCTTTGTTTTTTGCGGGGGATTGCGGCGGAATAATCGCATTCAAAAACTCAGCCGTTGGCGCATCTTCAAAATCGAGCTCTTCATCCAACAAAAAATCGGCGGACTCGCTGCCCAATGCCTCGTTGGTCAAATCCACGTCATGAGCGGCTGAACCAACACCCTGCTGATTTTTATCGTGCAATTCCTTCACTGCCGCAGAACCAATCAAAACCGCCAATTCATCTTTTTCTAAACCCACACTGTTGCGGTATTCATCGCCAGTTTGTAGGGTTAAGGTGCGCAGCCCCAACGCCAAAATAAAGCGTAGGCTTTTGCCGTCTTCAGACAACGCCCGCATGATTTTGGCATTGGCAATGGTTTTGCCACAGCCCGTACTTGCCATATTCACGATAAACCAACCACCGTTTTTTTCCGCATTCGCTTGCGTAAATTGGGGGTTACTTTGTTTGAATGCATTGATTTTGCTGGTGGCCAAATCTTGCCATTCAAATGCTGGCGGGCTTTTTTTGCTTAAATTTTTAATATCATAGGCTGGCGTCATATCGCTGGAGAACCGCGATAAGCTTTGGCTAATATTCAATGCGTGTTCGCTGACCCGTACCAAATGCTCATCGAGTTTTTGCTTGAGTTGGCTCACACCCTCCACGCGTGCGGTATTGGCATATAACTCAATAGTGCTTTGCCACTTGCTATCTTGCTCGCATGATGAGTAATAATGATCGCCCAACATCAAGCATAAACGGGCGTGCAGCACCATCACACGCCACGCGCCATTGTCGATGGCCGTGACAATCTGCGGCTGCGCATCAGCAAGGCGAGCAACCCATTTTTTGATGGCTTTGCGCCATGGCACAGAGTCACTCAATACGCCTTGCTTGAACTCGAAACATTGCGGTTGACGTTCTTTAAATTCTTGCTTTTGATAACCCCATTCGGCACTGATGCTTTTGAGTTGCGCACTGATATTATTGCGCTCAAATCCATTGAGTTTGGTTTTGTCATGCAAACTGGGCAAACGATGGTGTGTGACAATCAGCCACGCCACCAATTGCGCGATGGGCGGCAAATTGTCCAAAGGGTGGGTGTTGTTTTGTACCACGAGTTCAACCAATTGAGTCTCATTTATTTGACCGCGACCCAACAAATCCAACCAAGCAGCATCGCTGGTGCTATCACCTGATTGAGTAATCAAGGCATTCAATAGCAAACACGATACCCACTCATGCCGCAATGGGTCACCTTGTTTGGTGCTTTTACGTAACTTTTGCTGAAACAAAACAGAGGCTTTCCCCCAATCATGGAGCAAGGCGGCTACGGCAGTTAAGGCTTTGATGGCGGGCAAATAAACCCAATCGTTTTCCCACTCATTGTGCTGGTGGTTGGTTTTTGTGTTGTTCACAGGCACGATTCCTTCACTATTAAATTTTCGCCGATTGCCCACCACCCAAACCAACTCACTGCGGCTACGGCTACGCATCCAATGACAAGCGACGGCGGTATTTTTGGTAGCAGTTTGCCGCAGCAGTTTTTTCACCGCAATCAAGCCTTCTTCGGTGATGATGGTTTGCCATGTATTGCTGCCAATGCGGTCGGCAAATGCGTCCAGTACGCGGCGGGTACGGCTCAAGGCTTTTTTCTCGCATTGACTGATGAAGGTGACCATCATGATGCGGCATCCTGCTGGGGCGTGAGCGCGTGCTGTTTGACTTGCTCAAACATAAAATCAAGGGCTTTGTGTTCGGTAAATTTTTGTAAAATTTGTTGGCGAAATTGTTGCTCGCTCATTTTTTCTTTGGCGCAAATAAACGCCCATGGCAATACCAATGCATCTTTAATCAAATCGGCGACATCAAACACCAGCGCACCACGGCGGGTTTTGCCGTGCATGACGGCAAAACCGTGCGGAATGCCCAGCACCCAAAGCGTGGTGGCGGCCAATCCATACGCCAAATAATTGCCGTGGTTTAAGAAGCCATTGGCGGTGTCTGCGCCTTGGTGCTCGCGCACAAAGCCACTCATACCTGTATGCCCTGCAGCGATTTTGTACAGTTGTTTGGTCAGGCTTGCTTCATGCAGAAGCAAATCGCCCACTTTGCCGCTTTGCTCGATTTTGCGACGGTAGTTTGCCAAGGCTTGCTCGATATCGGCATCGTCAATATAAAAACCTTCGGCTTTGAGGTCGCGGTCTTTGCCCCAGACTTTGTGTAAAAAATCCATCCGCGCGTGTTGAAAGGCTTTAGCGACGCGCAAGCGTTTGGCTTCATCAAACCAAAAACCCAGCCAACCTTGTATGTATTCGGTGGGGCGATATTCACCTTGTGGCGTGAGCCATTCAATTTCACTGCCTGCAAACAGCGGCGTTCCACCCCCGCCACAAAAGCCAACCAAAACGCCTGCGCTGGCCAACATGCGCATGGCGGCCTGCGTAATCGACGTACCCGTGCCCAGCATGATAACGGTGGTATTGGCGATGGGAATATTCCAGTAGTGGTTTTCGTCACGGGCTTCGGTCAAATACAGCACCCGCCCGTCTTTTTGCATCACGCGACACATTTCTAAATAATAAATATTGGCGCGTTTGGAATGCATGATGGCTTTTAAATCGGTAAGTTGCTCCATACTCAACCCAAACAATTAAAAGGCCATTGTATTTTACTTTGAGTTACACATAAAGGAATTTAATCACTCCCACACACACTCGCCACCCCCCGATTAGCCAACCCATCAGCACGCTCATTGTCGCTATGCCCCGCATGGCCTTTGACCCAGTGCCAACTCAGTTCGTGGTGGGGCAAAAGCTCGTCTAACATGCGCCACAAGTCTTCGTTTTTAACGGGTTTTTTGGCGGCGGTTTTCCAGCCGTTTTTTTTCCAGCCTGCGAGCCATTCGGATACGCCTTGTTGGACGTATTTGGAGTCGGTATAAACTTCAACGATACTGCGCCGCTTGAGGGCGCGGATGCCTTCGATGACGGCGAGCAGCTCCATGCGGTTGTTGGTGGTGTGTGGTTCGCCGCCGTAGAGTTCTTTTTCAACGCCTTGGCAGCGCAGCAGTGCGCCCCAGCCGCCAACGCCAGGGTTGCCTTTGCATGCGCCGTCAGTGTAGATTTGGACTGTTTTCATTCTTTGCTTTTTTGAAGTGCAGGCTGGGCGTTCCAGTTTCTGCGGTTTTTGGGGGCGTTGATGCGGCCAACGAGGGTTGGGCTATACACGTGTTTGACGGCAATAACGGCGTAAACCGCGCCTGCCATGCCCCACCAGCGGTCGCCCGCGTCTTCGAGCCAGTGCCAGCGTTTGAGCCATTTGTCGCTGCGCACGTGGGGGGCGTAGCAGCCGTATTTGCCTTGGCTGATGTCGCAGTTGAGCAGTTGCAGCCAGTCTTTAAGTTGGTGCACGGGGCGGGCTTTGCCTTGGTATGGCCACCATTTTTGCCCGCGCCAGCGCGCCCACAGGGCGGATAAACCCCACAGGCTGACGGGGTTGTGGCCCAATATAATCATTTTGCCTTCGGGGCGCAGCACGCGATAAACTTCGCGCAAAACGGCGTGTGGATTGGGCGCGTCGTCCAAAGTGTGCGGCAAGATGACAAGGTCAATGCTGTCGGTTTCAAACGGCAGTTCGCTAAAGTCGCTCACAACAAGGGCGCTCATGTCGTCGCGCTCGGCCAGTGCTGTGCCGTCAGGCTCGATGAGCCAGCGTTGTGAGCAGCGGTTTTGCGCCAGTCCATTCAGGCGTTGGGTGTGCCCCAGTTGTAGGGCGTCAAAGCCAAACACATCGGCGGCCCACAAGTCGAGCAGCTTTTGCTCCCAGTCGGTGAGGTATTGGCCTGCGCAGCCGTTCCATTGATTCGCGTCCATATTGCTCTCGTTGTCGACAAGGGACAATTATATCGTGCAAGCAGTCCCATCGCCTCATAAATCGGTTAAAATGCGGGTTGATTTTTACCCGCTTGACGGGTGACTGATTTTGCGACCGCTGTTGAGCCGTGCTCCAGCCTTTTTAAGAGAACCTATGTTCAAAATATTTCAATCTCGCTTGTTGGCTCCCAGCCTTGTGGCGTTGCTCATCAGCGCGTGCGCGGGCAACCCTGTAAACGTGCCACAACAACCCACCCCCGTCAAACGCAGTGATTCTAGCTACAACCAGCCCATCGTTCAAGCCCAAAGCAACGACATTTGGCAGCGCATTCGCAATGGCTATGCCATGCCCGATTTGTACAATGCAGAAGTGACCAGCAAAGAAAATTATTACGCGCAACGCGCCGACTACGTGGGGCGCATGGCGTCGCGTTCGGGTGACTTTATGTATTTAATCATGAACGAAGTCGAGCGGCGCAAAATGCCCAGCGAAATCGCGCTGTTGCCGTTCGTGGAGTCGGCCTTTGTGACCACGGCGCAGTCGCCCGTTAAAGCGGCGGGTTTGTGGCAGTTCATGCCTGCGACGGGGCGTGATTTTTCGCTGCAACAAAATCACTTTGCCGACCAGCGCAACGACGTGGTGGCCTCAACCGATGCCGCACTGACTTTTTTGCAACGCCTGCATGACCAATTTGGCGACTGGCATTTGGCATTGGCCGCCTACAACTGGGGGCCAGGCAATGTCAACAAAGCCGTGCGCCGTGCGCAAGCCAGCGGCCTAGCTGGCACGTACGAAGACATCAAAATGCCCGCAGAAACGCGACAATACGTGCCTAAGCTGCAAGCGATTAAAAACATCGTCACCAACCCCGCGCAGTTTGGCATTGCCCTGCCCGACGTGAGCAACAACTTGCGCCACGAAGTGGTAACAGTCACGCGCGACATGGATGTGGCCACCGCAGCGCAACTGTCAGGGCTTGATGTTGAGAGCTTCAAACGCATCAACCCTGCTTACAAAAAAACCGTGATTGCCGCCTCATTGGGCGCGAAAATTCTAGTCCCAGCCAACCGCGCCGATGATGTGCGCCGTGCGTTGCGTGACACGTCACAAAATCTATCCAGCGTGACCACCTACACGACTTACAACCTTGAGTCGTTAGACGACATTGCCAACAAGTTCTCCACCAATAGCGATAATTTGCGCTATTTAAACAACATTCCCAGTTATCACAACTTCGTCAAAGCAGGCTCAGCCTTGCTCGTGCCACGCACCTCTAGCAGCAGTAGCCAAGACATTCCATTTGGCGCGTTGACCGCGGGCTTGAGCACCACGTCAGGCGGCATCGGTTTGAACAGCGGCGACATCATTGAACGCCCCACTTTGGTGGTGGCCAATACCGATGAGACCACGCGCGAAGAGCGCAGCGGCATCATCAACCCCAACATCAACACCCTCAACGACCCACTGCCCGCCGCGCCGAGTTTTAGTGTGCGCAACACACCAAGCGCAGCCGCGCCCGAGCCGATTCAAGTCAACAATTTAACCGTAAGCAACGCCGCAAGCACACCATGGATTGTGCCGCCAACGCTTGCTCCCATTGAACCCAGCAACCCACCCGTGGCTCGTGTCAATCCACCAGAGCCTGCTGCGCCCACCCCGTCTGTCGCCACCGCGCCCGAACCCATCGCCGTTGCGGCGACACCTCCCGTTACCCCCCCAACAACAGCACCTGTGGTGACGCCGATTGCCGCCCCTGCCGCACCTGTTTTGGTCGCACGAGATGAGACACCCGATTTTTTAAAGCCAATTGTGCCCATTGTCGAAGCCCCTGAAGTCGTTCAACCTTTAGCCAACAAAGTTGCGCTCAACAAAAAAACCGCGCCCGTCGTCGCGCCCAAACCACAAAATATCAAAACGCCTGTTGTCGCCAGCAAAGTGGTTAAGGTCAGTGCAACGCCTGTCGTGACGCCAAAAGGCAAACCGTTAAGCAAGCCCATCGCAGCAGCTAAACCTGCCGCTCAAAAATTCGTTCAAGTGCTTGAGAAGCCCGCCAGCAAAAAATCAACTCAAGAGCCTCTTAAACCCAATAACAAAACAGTGCCCAAACAAGCCAATAAGCCTGCTCAAAAGCCCGTCTCGCCAACAGCCAGCAAGCCCGAGCCCAAAAAGGTTGCCCAACCAACGCGCAAGCCAGAGCCTAAAAAAGGAGTTGCAGCCACCCAAGAAGCGGTCAAACAGGCCAACAAACCCGTGCCTAAAGTTGCCGCCGACCCTAAAAAAGCTATGGTGACGCTCAACAACAAAAAAACAGTCAAAAAATAACCGA
This sequence comes from Formosimonas sp., assembly GCA_051650085.1. Lineage (GTDB taxonomy): Bacteria > Pseudomonadota > Gammaproteobacteria > Burkholderiales > Burkholderiaceae > Hydromonas. The sequence goes on along the minus strand of JBOFII010000045.1, from coordinate 27,773 downwards.
ACGCGCGTGCCGTAAAAACCAAGGCACGCGTTTTTTTCATCACGTACAATCTCGCCACACAACCACTTACGGAGAACACTCATGGCATTTTTACAAGGCAAACGCATTTTGATTACGGGCTTATTGTCCAACCGCTCTATCGCCTACGGCATCGCGCAAGCCTGCCACCGCGAAGGCGCAGAACTCGCTTTTACTTACGTTGGCGAGCGTTTCAAAGACCGCATCACCGAGTTTGCCAAAGAATTCAATTCAGAATTGGTGTTTGAATGCGACGTGGCGCACGACGAGCAAATCGACGCGGTGTTCAGCGACTTGCAAAAAACATGGCCACAACTCGACGGCATCGTCCACGCCATTGGTTTTGCGCCGCGTGAAGCGATTGCGGGCGACTTTTTAGAAGGCTTCTCACGCGAAGGCTTCAAAATCGCACACGACATTTCATCGTACAGTTTCCCCGCCATGGCCAAAGCCGCTTTGCCCATGCTCTCGCCCAACGCCGCATTGCTCACCTTGACCTACTTGGGTTCACTCAAAGTGCTGCCCAACTACAACACGATGGGCTTGGCCAAAGCCTCGCTCGAAGCGTCCGTCCGCTACTTGGCGCAAAGCTTAGGGCCGCGCGGCATTCGCGTCAACGGCATTTCGGCCGGCCCCATCAAAACCTTGGCCGCCTCAGGCATCAAGGGTTTTGGCAACATCCTCAAAGCGGTTGAGCAAACTGCGCCCTTGCGCCGCAACGTGACGATTGAAGACGTCGGCAACGCCTCGGCATTTTTGTTGTCTGACTTAGCAGGCGGCATCACGGGTGAAATCACTTATGTCGATGCAGGCTTTAGCCAAGTGATTGGCGGGATGGAATAATTTTCGACAATTCCACTCAATAGACGTACAATCTTGTACGTCTATTTTTTTACCGATTGCCCATGAAACCTTTATTGTTTGCCCTACTCCTCACCACCCTCCCCGCCCACGCGCAAAGCCTGACCAGCCCCATCCCCACCGACCCCAAACTCACCCACGGCACGCTCAAAAATGGCGTGCAATACTACATTTTGCCCAACAAGCGTCCCACCGCTAAAGCCGAACTGCGCTTGGTGGTGCAAGCAGGTTCGCTGCATGAGGCGGATGATCAACGCGGTTTGGCGCATTTTGTTGAGCACATGGCGTTCAATGGCACGGCGCATTTTCCTAAACAAAGCTTGGTGGACCAGTTGCAAAAAATGGGTGTGCAATTTGGCGCGGACTTAAACGCCTACACCAACAGCAACGAGACGGTTTATATTTTGCCCGTGCCGTTGAGCGAGCCTGACAACCTCAACACGGGCTTGCAGGTTTTAGAAGACTGGGCGTTTCACATGAGTTTGGATGATGCGGCCATTGAGCAGGAGCGCAACATCATTGTCGAAGAATGGCGCATGAGGACACAAGACCCAAGCGCCAAAGTCCAAGAACAGTCCCGCGCCGCCGCGCTCACAGGTTCGCGCTACCCAGAGCGCTACCCGATTGGCGAGATGAATGTGGTGCGCCACGCGCCCGCCGCTCGCTTGCGCGATTTTTATCGCACATGGTATCGCCCGAATTTGATGAGCGTGATTGTGGTTGGTGACGTCAATGTAGCCAAAACCCGCGCCATGATTGAACAAAAATTTGGCGACAAACCCAATCCAGCCCAGCCTGTGGCCGCGCCGTCCAGCACCGTCGCCAACAATATTGAGCCGATTATAGGCGTGTTCACTGAGCCGAATTTACCGAACAACAGCGTGACGCTGATTCAAAAGCCGCTGAACGACAGCTCCGCTGAAGTGACGTTGAATGATTATTTGAGCAAACAAAAACACCGCCTCATCAACCTCATCATCAATGAGCGGCTCAACGCGCTCAAAGACCGCAACCCGCCGCCGTTCATCCAAGCCGCCACCTACCAATATTTTTTATACGGCGAGGCGCGCAGTAAAAACAGTTACGTCGCCACAGCACATGCCGCCACAGGCGCGGAGGCCGACGCGCTGCGTGCGTTGCATCTTGAGCACCGCCGCATCATCGACCATGGTTTCACCCAAGCCGAACTTGACCGCGCGCGCAGCCAAATGCTGGCCGACCTCACCAACGGCTACAACAATCGCGCACAAACCGAATCAAAAGACAAAGCCGAAGAATACATCCGTGGCGTGGTGGAACGCGAGTCTTTGCCCAGTTACGAGTGGGAATACGCCATCAGCAAAAAATATTTGCCAAATATTAAACTGAGCGAACTCAACGCGTTGGCGAAAAGTTATTTCACCGAGCCAAACCGCATTGTGCTCATCAACAGCAGCCAGCGGCCTGACTTAAGCGAAGCGCAAATCCGCGCCATCATCGACAGCAAACCCGTCACCACGCCGTCGACCAGCGTGAGCGCGGGAGAATTGCTCAAACACAAGCCCACCGCTGGGCGCGTGCTCAAACAAACCTTCGACCCCGCGCTCAACCTGACCACATGGCAGTTGAGCAACGGCGTGACCGTGCACCTGAAAAACACCGATTTCAACCGCGACGCGATTGCCTTTTCGGGCTACAACAACGGCGGCTACTCGCAATTGAGCGATGAGGTGTGGCGCAAAACCCAGTGGGCATACGGTGGTTTGAGCGAGACGGGCGTGAATGGTTATAGCAACACGCAACTGCAACAACTGCTCGCAGGGCGCGTGCTGGACGTGAACACCGTCATCAACGACGACAGTCAAGGCTTTAACGGCCAATTCGCACCGAAAGACAGCGAAACCGCGTTGCAACTCATTTACAGCCACGCCACAGGCATGAATCACGACCCCGCCGCCTTTGCCCGCTATGTCCAACGCGGCATGGCGCGTACCGCCAACTTGGCGAACGATCGCATGAGCGAGTTTGGTAATTTTGTCGAGCAGCGCATCAACCGCAACAACCCGCGCTTCACCCGCAGTTACCCCGATGCGTCAGCGTGGCAAGCCACCGACTATGAAACGGCATTTCAAAACCGCCAAAAACTGTTTGCCAATGCCAATGGCATGCAATTTACCTTTGTCGGTAAAATCAACCCGCAGCAATTTAAACCCTTGGTTGAAACGTATCTGGGCGGCTTGCCCAGTAATTTGAGCGAGAAACCCGCGTACAAAGACAATGGTTATCGTTTGGCTGTCAACGGCCAAAAGTTTGAACTCAAAAAAGGCCGCGAGCCGTTGAGCATGGTGTACATCGGCATTCATGGCCAAGCCCCGTTCAATCCGCAAGAAGACTTGGCGCTACGCGCGATTGGCGAGATTTTGACCATCAAACTCACCGAAGATTTGCGCGAAAAAGAAGGCGGTGTGTACAGCATCAACGCGGGCGGTTACATGCGTTCACGCCCGTATGGCGAATACAACTTTGTCATGCAATTCCCCTGCGCCCCCGATAAAACCGAGCAATTGATTCAAAGCGCACAGCGTGAACTGGATGCGCTGATTCAAAACGGCCCATCGGCCAGTGACCTTGACAAGTTCAAAAAAGCCACGCAAATCAAACTGCGCGAGCAACTCAAAACCAATAATTATTGGGTCAACGCCATCGAAACCCACCTCAAACGCGGCATTGCACCGCAAGAAATCTTGAACGAAGAGCAGCGTTTACTCGCCTTAAGCCCAGCCGAGGTGCAAGCGGTGGCACAAAAATATCTGGCGGTTAAAGCAGGCGTGGCGGTGTTAAAGCCTGAATGAGCGTTTTGTGACCTGATAGTGATGCAATCCATAACGCGGTGGCGGTTTGAGTCGCCGCAAAGAGTCTTCATCATCATAAGCCATATGAATGGTGCGCCATGGTTCGCCCTGCCCCATGTAGTGAACCATAAAAGAATCCGCCGTTTGCAAGGCAGGTGGCGTATTGAAACTCAAAGCATCTAAAATATTGCGCTCATCGGCCAAGCCTTTGTTTTTTAAATGCTCAATGATATGGAATTGGTCGCCCTGACTGCTGTAGACGTAGGACTTGTCTTCCACGCGTTCAAATGAATGCCACAACTCCGTTAAAACCTCAACATTGTTTGGTGTATGGCGAAAACCCATCACACCTGAATTAAAGTGCCACCCCCCTAAATCTTTGGCCAATAAAATGTCTTGCCCTTCAAGCAAAGTTTCCATTTTCTGCTGTGGGTTAACGACCAAAACATCTGAGTCTACCCAAAAAATCCAATCGTGTTGCTCAATGTGCTGCGCCAACACCCATGGTTTCAACCAGTTCCCATAAACAGACTCATGGATTTCGGCGGGCTTATCTCTATACACATACAAGGCATAGCCATGTAAATCACAATACCGCTTCAAATTATGCTCGGTGATTCGAGCCGACTGCGCTATGTTTGGGGTGTACAGCATAGCAAAAGCAATTTTACCCATGGGGTTGTAAACGCTAAAGGCCTCATTGGACACAGGGTCATACGCTTTCACGTCGTGAATGGACGTACCCAACGCCAACGTTTTGTTGACTTGAGCCACGATGACTTGATTGAGTTTTTTATTGTGTAACGTGCCTTGGACTTGCTTGTCAATGTCATTTTTAACATTCAAAGGGCCAATATTGAGTACAAAGCAAGAAATTTTGTCCCAATTGACGTAGGTGGAGACATTAAGGTAATGACCTGCAATCCTTTCTTCGTAAGGATGTTGCCCCATCATCGCTCGCAGGCCAACCGATTCTTTTTGAGCAAACACGCCATTTTCCAACAGGCCATCATGCAAAAATAAGATAAACTCAAACAAGCTTTTGCGCACCTGCGCTGTGTTGCGAGCCACCATAAAATTACTTTGTACGGCTCTATTCTCTTCTGAAAAATCGGACGAGCTGTCCACCACCAAAAAGTCGCGCCCCGCCATGATAATCTCCAGCGACTCTGGAATATAAAAAACAGCACACTCGTTGACCAAAACCAACAATTCATTTTCAGGTAAACGCCGTAAGTGCTGATAAAACACGTGATACTTCCACGCGGTTTTGATTTCATCATGACTCAACTCAGAATCATCCACAAGTACGTGTTGATACGCATGTTTCTGACAATACAGCTGGTGGTTTTTGATAATCAGCTGATTATTTTGATGAGCAATGGTCAAACATACAGGCATATCGTAATCGTCCCTTTAAGAATCGCGTGTTCCGCGCAACAAACGGCGCACCATGAGCGAGCCTGCGGGCAAGTTCAAATCATGCAACTGTTGATAATACGCATTAATGTGCTCGTCGGCCAAAACCATCAACGCAGGCACGTCAAGTGCCTGATGCTGCGCATTGCACCACTGGCCTTGCAAAGCTTGCGCCAGCTGCGTCATGTCATGCCACAGGCGCAAACTGGGCTGATACGCCACATCCAGTCGCGCCAAGTCCAAACAAAACGACAGTGTGTTGACCAACATCGCAGGCAAAGCATCCGTCCGAAAGTCTTGCGCAGATGGATTGCCAATGTCGTTGAGTGCGGTATAAATGACTTTGCCATCGGGCGCATGTGCCACATAGTGACCACGCTCATTGAGCGAGACGCCCAACTGCGTCATGCATTGATGCACTTCATAGGCAGGCCACAGTCCCGCAGGTTTGCGCAACTGCACCACCAAAGGCTCGGCCAAATGCTGTGCCAATTGATGCAACATAAGCGCACGTTGATTCAACTGCGCCACTTCAGGCCACTGCACCACATGTGCGGCCAAACGCTTGGTGAGCTTTTGCGCCAACACCACCCACGCCTGCAACACCAGCTCATCGGCATAAGTGGTGCGATTGGTCAATTGCAAAGTCAAACGCAAACCACGGTACAACGCCCCTGCTTCCAAAATTTGCCACTGCGCCTCTTCTTGTCCCGACCGCCGCCCATATAAACGCAACGGCAAATCCGAATCCAGATACAAGTCCTCAAGTGCCTCTTCAATGTGTCCGCTGTTTTTGGGCTGTGACAAGACAATCTCAATCACCGCATCAATGCTCGCCACAGGCGACAGATGGTTGTGCTTGTGCCACGCAGCAAAACGCAACAGCGGGGTAAAAACCGCCAAGGCACTTGGCGTGTTGGTGTCAGCCGCCTCCTCTGTAGCCACAAACGGCATTTCATCCATGAATATCGGCCGTGCATCATCCAATTCAACCGTTTCAATCGGCAATAAATCTGCCCTCATCGGCAGGTTCATTGTTGGCGTCACATGTTCAATAAATTCAACAGACTCCGCTTGGCGCGCAGCACGCACCTGCCAATAACTGTAACCCGCCAAACCCGCCAAAATCAGCAGCAGCATCCCCAAAGTCGAAAACTCAAATTCACTCATCACAATCCCGCCATTTCCAAAGCCGACTCCATATCCACCGCCACCACGCGCGACACGCCTTGTTCTTGCATGGTCACGCCGACCAATTGATTGGCCATTTCCATGGTGATTTTGTTGTGCGAAATAAACAAAAACTGGGTCTGATCGGACATTTTTTTCACCAAATTGGCAAACCGCTCGGTGTTGGCATCATCCAGCGGCGCATCAACTTCATCGAGCAAACAAAACGGCGCAGGGTTCAAGCGAAACAGGGCAAACACCAGCGCCGTCGCGGTCAAGGCTTTTTCCCCGCCCGACAGCAGATGAATGGTTGAGTTGCGTTTACCTGGCGGTTGCGCCATCACCTGCATGCCCGAATCCAAAATATGCTCGCCCGTTTTAATCAACCGCGCATCGCCGCCGCCAAACAACTCAGGAAACAATTCGCCAAAATTTTTGTTTACCGCGTCAAAGGTCGCTTGCAACAAGTCGCCCGACTCTTTGTCGATTTTGCGAATCGCGTCTTCCAGCGTGCTCATGGCCTCTTGCAAATCAGCCGATTGCGCCAACAAAAAGCCTTGGCGCTCATTGGCCAAATTCAACTCATCCAACGCGGCCAAGTTGACCGCGCCCAGTGCATTAATTTGGTTATTCAAACGTGTGATTTCGCCCTGCAAGGCCGAGGCGCGAATGCCGTCGCTCATCGTCTCGTTCAACTTGACCCGCAACGCATCGACATCGACCTGCGCCGATTGCAACTGCTCGGCGAACTGCTCTTGATTGAGCCGCGCGGCTTGCTCGGCCAGTTGCAACTGTACAATCGCCTCGCGCTGCGGCTCTAAATCGCGCTCGGCCAACATGCGTTGCTCGTCCGCCGTGCGCAACTCGTAGGTCAACTCATCCGCGCGGGTGCGGGTTTGCGCCAAAGTCTGCTCGCGCTCCACCCGCACCGCCAGCGCGGCTTGCAGGCCTTCGTGGCTGCTCACATCGGCGAACTCTTCGAGCTGTGCCAAATATTCTTCGTGCGCCGTGCTCAAAAACTCAATTTGCTGGGCGCACGATTGTTGGTTGTACGTCACGTCACTCAAGCGTTGGCTCAAGGTTTGCAAGCGATAGGCCGCGTCGCGCACTTGGTTTTCGGCTTCGCGCAAGGCATTGCGCTCTTGGCTCATCCGCGCATCGAGCGACTCAAACGTGCTTTGCGCGGCGCGGTGCGCCTCTTGTTGCGCCAATAACGCCGCGTCGCCTTCGTCAAACAACGCCTGCGCCGCCATTTTTTGCGCCAATATTTCTTCTTGCGTCAGGTCGATTTCGTGCAGTTCGTCGTCAATTTGCGCATGTCGCGCCCGCATTTGTTCACTCGCCAAACGGGTTTTTTGCACCTGCATGTGCAGTTGATGCAGCCGCGCGGTGGTCGACTGCACGGTGGCGCGAGCGGCGGTTTGCTGCTGCGTTAAGGCTTCGACTTGATTCTGTAAACGGCGCAATTCATCCGCCGCCGCGTCGTGCAACAGGTCTTGCGCCCGCAATTGCACTTCGATGTTGTCAATTTCTTGCGCCCGCGCCAACATGCCCGCTTGCTCCGAATCGGCCACATAAAACCGCATACTGTGGCGGCTCAACTGATGACCGTCGCGCGTGACCAAAATCCCCGCCTCGGGCAACTGCTCGCGCAGCGCGTAGGCTGCCTCTAAACTGTCGGCGACATAAATGTGATTGAGCCACAGCGGCAAAACCGAGCGCAGCGTCGCGTCGCTGATTTTGAGCATCTGCAACAGCGGCGTTAAACCCGCCACAGGCTGCGGCTCAAACGCTTGCGCGGGCGCGGCATAAAAACTCAGTTTGGCGGGCGGCACATCGTTGAAGTAATTTTTCACCCAATCAATGCGGCTCAATTCCAACGCGCCCATGCGCTCGGCCAGCACCGACTCGAGCGCGGCGGCCCAGCCCGTTTCAATCTGAATTTTTTGCCACAGCCTCTGGCGGCTCGCCAGTTGATGCGTCTCCAACCATTTGGCTATTTGCCCTGAATTTTGTACTTTGTCTTGCAATTGTGTGAGCGCGTCCAGCCGTGCGGTGAGCTGCGCCATCTGCGCGTGCTCGGCGGCAGCAGCGGCACGCGCCGCATCGAGCGCGGCTTGCGCTTCGGGCAGTTTGTCGTCAATTTCAACCAGTGCGGCGGTGGCGACTTCGGCACGCGACTCTTCGTCGGCCAATTGAAACTCCAGTTGGTTCAACTCCCGCGCATCCGCGCTACCAGGGGCGATTTTTTCTTGACTCAAACGGTCGCGACGCACGGCGAGCGCGGCCAGTTGGCGGTCGGCGGCGCGTTGCTCGTCGGCGGCGCGGGCGACTTTTTGCTCCAGTTGCACAAATTGGCTGTGCTCGGTTTGCATGGCATACAGCGCGGCGCGATGGCGGCTTTCCAGTTCAGGCAGATGCTCGGCCGCTTGCGCCAATTGCTCTTGCTGCGCGGCGTGCTGCTCTTGGGCGATTTCTTGGTCGAGTTGCAGATTTTGCTCATCGTCGGCCAACTGCTCGGCGCGTTGTTGCCACTGCGCCAGTTGGGTTTTGCTTTGTTCAATCTGCGCTTGCACCCGCGCTTTGCCGTCGGTGATGTATTTGATTTCAGCCTCAAAACGGCTCACTTCGCTGTTGGCCTCGTACAGCGCGGCTTGCGCGGCATGTACCACATCGGTCAATTCGTAATGCAAGGCGCGTTTATGCTCCAACTCGGCCTCGGCGTGGCGCAGTTGCGCCATTTGCGCGTCGAGCGCGGTTTGTGCTTTTTGCGTTTGTAGTGTGATTTTATTTTGCTCGGCCAATGCTTCGTCAAGGCGCAAAAGCCACAAAAAGTGCAATTTGTCTTGCGCCGAGTTTTGTAAGTTGCGGTATTCTTGCGCCACTTCAGCCTGCGCTTGCAGCCGCTCAATTTGCCCGCCCAACTCGCGCAAAATGTCGTCCAACCGCGTGAGGTTTTCGCGCGTGTCGTTCAGGCGATTTTCAGTCTCGCGGCGACGCTCTTTGTATTTGGACACGCCTGCGGCTTCTTCCAAAAACACGCGCAATTCCTCAGGCTTGGCCTCGATGATGCGCGAAATCATGCCCTGCCCAATAATCGCGTAAGCGCGTGGCCCCAAACCCGTGCCCATGAAAATATCTTGCACATCGCGGCGGCGCACGAGTTGGTTGTTAATAAAATAACTCGACCCGCCATCGCGGCTCAACACACGGCGCACCGAAATCTCGGCGTATTGACTCCATTGCCCCGCCGCGCGGCCATCGTTGTTGTCAAACACCAACTCAACCGAGGCCCGCGCCGAGGGCTTGCGCAAACTCGAACCATTGAAAATCACATCGTGCATCGACTCGCCGCGCAACTCCGAGGCCCGCGACTCACCCAACACCCAACGCGTCGCATCCATGATGTTCGACTTGCCACAACCATTGGGTCCAACCACGCCCACCAACTGCCCCGGCACGTGAAAACTCACGGGGTCAACAAAGGACTTAAAACCAGCTAGTTTGATTTGGGTTAGACGCACAACACACCTTTAGGCGATTCACAAAAGAGCCGCCATTATACTATTGACATGAGGGAACCACGTAAAAAAGCCGTGCTTTTGTGGCACGGCTTGGGGACTAATTTGTAAGAATTAACCTCGTTATTTACAACTGTAAATAACGCGGTTAATTCTTACACTTGAAACTTTTAAATCATTGCTAGACACAACTCCTCCTTTATCAACCCGTAACCCGCCATGAGCGATTTTTGCGAATCGCGGGGCAAGGCTTCTTTATCACCAACCTCCCCGCGATTCGCTGCGCTCATGGCGGGCTACGTATGGTTTACCAAGCTCAATGCGCCAAGCCCTCAACCGCCGCACCCACCACAGGCTTTATCACCTCGACCGCGACTTCAGGCTCGTCAATTGCGACCAGTGATTTTTCTAGCGCATGCGCCAAGACTTCTTCAATCCATTTGACGGGGATGATTTCTAAGCCGTTTTTGACGTTGTCGGGAATCTCGGCCAAGTCTTTGACGTTGCCGTGCGGAATCAAGGCGACGGTGATGCCGCCGCGCAAGGCGGCAAGGAGTTTTTCTTTCAGGCCACCAATCGGCAAGACTTCGCCGCGCAGGGTGATTTCGCCTGTCATCGCGACGTTGGCCTTGACGGGGTTGCCTGTGAGGGTTGAGACCAGCGTGGTGGCAATCGCTATCCCTGCGGACGGGCCGTCTTTGGGGGTTGCGCCTTCGGGAAAATGCACGTGAAAGTCTTTTTTGTCAAACACGCCATTGCTGATGCCAAAGGCATTGGCGCGGACGCGCACGACGGTGCGGGCGATTTCGACCGATTCTTTCATCACGTCGCCCAGTGAGCCTGTGCGGGTCATGGCGCCTTTGCCTGCCATCATTTGCGTTTCGATGGTGAGCAATTCGCCGCCGACTTCCGTCCAAGCCAAGCCTGTGACTTGGCCGACTTGGTTGTCTTTTTCGGCCACGCCAAAGTCAAAACGATGCACGCCCAAGTACGTTTCAAGGTTGCTCGCGTCAATGCTGACTTTTTTAATCGTTTTGTTGAGCAGCAAAATTTTCACCGCTTTGCGGCACAGCTTAGAAATATCGCGCTCAAGGCCGCGCACGCCTGCTTCGCGGGTGTAGTAGCGGATGATGTCGCGCAACGCGTCGTCTTTGACTTCAATTTCAGCGGCTTTAAGGCCGTTGTTTTTGATTTGTTTGGGCAACAGGTATTTTTGCGCAATCGAGAGCTTTTCATCTTCGGTGTAACCCGATAAGCGAATCACTTCCATGCGGTCGAGCAGCGGGCCAGGAATGTTGAGTGAGTTGGACGTGGCGACAAACATCACGTCCGACAAGTCAAAATCCACTTCCACATAGTGGTCGGCAAAGGTGTTGTTTTGCTCAGGGTCAAGCACTTCAAGCAATGCCGAGGCTGGGTCGCCGCGCATGTCCATGCCCATTTTGTCCACTTCATCGAGCAAAAACAATGGGTTGCGCACGCCGACTTTGGTTAAGTTTTGCATGATGCGCCCTGGCATTGCGCCGATGTAGGTGCGGCGATGACCGCGAATCTCAGACTCGTCGCGCACGCCGCCCAAGGCCATGCGCACAAATTTACGGTTGGTCGCACGGGCAATCGACTGGCCGAGCGAGGTTTTGCCCACACCTGGTGGCCCGACAAGGCACAGAATCGGTGATTTGTTTTGCTCCACGCGCTGCTGCACCGCGAGGTATTCGAGCACGCGTTCTTTGACTTTTTCAAGGCCGTAATGGTCTTCGTTCAAAATCGCTTCGGCCTTGGCCACGTCTTTGTTGGCTTTGGTTTTTTTGGCCCACGGCAAGCCGACTAAGGTTTCGATGTAGTTGCGCACCACGCCTGCTTCGGCCGACATGGGCGACATGAGTTTGAGTTTTTTGAGTTCGGCATTGGCTTTATCCAAGGCTTCTTTAGACATTTTGGCCTCGACGATTTTTTTCTCCAGCTCTTCAATGTCCGCGCCTTCTTCGCCCTCGCCGAGTTCTTTTTGAATCGCTTTGACTTGCTCGTTCAAATAATACTCGCGCTGGCTTTTTTCCATTTGTCGTTTCACGCGGCCTTTGATGCGTTTTTCGACCTGCAAAATATCAATTTCGATTTCGAGTTGATGCAGCACATCTTCAAGGCGCAATTGCACGCTACGCGCCTCAAGCAAGGCTTGCTTGAGTTCGAGTTTAATCGGCAAATGCGCGATAATCGTGTCGGCCAAGTGACTGCCGTCGTCAATGCTCGCCAATGAGTTGAGGATTTCAGCGGGGATTTTTTTGTTGAGTTTGACATACTGCTCAAACTGCGCCAACACGGTGCGGCGCAGGGCTTCAACCTCGGCGTTGTTCGCGTCGGTGTCGTTGATGAGCGTCGCGCCACAGACCAGATAGCCGTCTTGTTCAACCACATTGTCCAGTGCAACCCGCGCCTCGCCGTTGACCAGCACTTTAACTGTGCCATCAGGCAATTTGAGCATTTGCACAATTCGCGCCACGCAGCCAACGGTGTATAAGTCTTCGGCTTGCGGGTTGTCTTGTTCGGGCGTGGTTTGAGCGACCAAAACCACGTCAAGATTGGCTTCAACCGCCGCTTCAAGCGCAGCAATGGATTTTTCACGCCCAACAAACAGCGGAATCACCATGTGCGGCAAAACCACCACGTCGCGTAGTGGCAACAGTGGCAAAATGAGCTTGGATTTTTTGACGCTGCGCTTGCGTTTGAAGGTTTCGGTTTTCGGGGTTTCGTGTTCAGACATGTTTTGCTCCTCGTGCAGTGTCATTCAATAAAGACCATTTGAGGTCAAAAAGGTAAAAAACAAGTCTTGTGCTTATTTTTACAACGCTCTGGCGCGAAAGGTGTCACATTGGCGCATATCGCCCGTTTGCAAACCTTGCTTGAACCAGCGCATGCGCTGCGCCGAGGTGCCATGAGTGAAACTATCAGGCACGACATAGCCGCTGGCTTGTTTTTGCAAATAATCATCGCCGATTTTGTGCGCGGCATTTAAGCCTTCTTCAATGTCGCCGTCGCTCAAAATCTGTTGGCTGGCCTGAGCTTTGGCCGCCCAAACCCCCGCAAAGCAATCGGCCTGCAACTCAACGCGCACCGACAACGCATTGCCTTGCGCTTCGCTGGCGCGTGAACGAGCCGCGTTGACTTTTTGCTCAATGCCCAGTTGGTTTTGCATATGATGACCGACTTCATGCGCCACCACATAGGCGGCGGCAAAGTCGCCACCCGCGCCCATTTGCTGGCTCATTTGTTTGAAAAACGATAAATCCAAGTAAATTTTTTGGTCAGCGGGGCAATAAAACGGCCCTGATGCCGTTTGCCCTGTGCCACATGCGGTTGGCGTAGCATTTTTGAACAACACCAAAACAGGTGGCTGGTAACGCATGCCTGCTTGCGTGAACTCACGCGTCCACACATCGCGCGTGCTTTGTAAAATTTTGCTCACAAACACCGATTCAGCGTCTTTTTTATACTCGCCAACGGGCGCAGATGGGCCAGTCGATCCGCCACCGACCGACTGCACGGCCTCCAAGCCCGACAGCGTGGTGCTCGGATTGATGCCAAACACAAAATAGCCAATCGCCGCCAAAATCATGCTACCAATCCCCAAACGGCCACCACCACTGCCCAGAAGACCGCCTTGTCCACGGCGGTCTTCAATGTCGCTGCCTTCGCGCAAATGATCCAAGTTCACGAATTTCTCCTACTTCACCAACGCGCCACGTTGGCGCACACTTTCAAACAAACACACACCCGCCGCGACCGATACATTAAGGCTGGCCACCGAGCCTGCCATCGGAATGCTCACCAACTCATCACAGGTCTCGCGCGTCAAACGGCGCATGCCCTCGCCTTCCGCCCCCATCACCCACGCCATTGCGCCGCCAAACTGGCCTTGGTGCAGCGGCGTTGTGCCCTCTTCGTCGGTGCCGACCACCCAAATGTCGTACTCTTTAATCTCGCGCATCGTCCGCGCCAAATTGGTCACCATGATGTACGGCACGTGTTCAGCCGCGCCAGAGGCGACCTTGGCCACGGTGGCATTTAAGCCAACCGCTTTGTCTTTGGGCGCAATCACCGCATGCACGCCCGCCGCATCGGCAACACGCAAACACGCACCCAAATTGTGCGGGTCGGTCACGCCGTCCAAAATCAACAGCAACGGCGGCACGGTTAAACTTTCCAACACTTCATCGACATTGGCCGCCAAACGCACAGCGCTGGCCAAGGCGGCCACGCCTTGATGACGACTGTGCCCGACAAGGCCGTCCAGGCGATGTTTGTCGACCAAACGCGGTTCAATGTTTAAACGCGCCAAGGCGGCCAAAAAATGCTGCATGCGTTTGTCGTGCCGCGCATTTTCGACATAAACCTCACGAATGGAGTTGGCGGCAACCCGCAGACGCGCTTGTACGGCGTGAAAACCAAATAATAATTGATGACTCATGACTGCTTTCAGTTGAAAAATCGCGGTCAAACCGCGATTTTAAGGGGAATAAGATTAACGATACGTGCGCAAACGCAAGGCAAACACCTGCAGCATTTCAATGCCGCTTTGCTCGGCGCGTTCGCACCAATCGTGTAAATGTGCCAATAATTGTTCACGGGTTAAGTTAGAGCGTCTCCACAAAACCGCCAACTCGTTGCGCATGTCGTACAATTTTTGCACCGTCGGGCTGACTTGAATCTCATGCTGCACTTTATCGACCAGTGTTGGGTTGATGTTGTCGCTGTCGCGCACAATGTATTTGCGCACTGATTTCAAACGCTGCGCTGCGGCTTGGTCGAACGCACCAATGCTGGCGATTTCGGCCTTCACGCTTTTGCGCAACGACTTGGCATAGTTGGCCATCACGTCGTAGCGATTTTTAATGATGGACTCCAAGGTGTGCTCATCGACTGCTACATTCTGTGCAAACACCGCTTTGGGTTGAGTTTTTTTGACCGTTGCCAAACCCAAGGCTGACAAAATGCGGATGTAGCCCCAGCCGATGTCAATTTCGTACCATTTGTTAGAAAACTTAGCCGAGGTCGCAAACGTGTGGTGGTTGTTGTGCAGTTCTTCGCCGCCAATCCACAAGCCCCACGGTGAAATGTTGGTCGATGCGTCTGGGCTGTCAAAGTTGCGATAGCCCCACCAGTGCGCCAAACCATTGATAACCCCTGCGGCATGAAACGGAATCCACGCCATTTGCACTGCCCAAACGGTGATACCAATAAAACCAAACAAGGCAAAGTCCACCAACAACATCAAAATAATGCCGTACGCCGTGAACGGTGTGTAAATGTTGCGCTCCATCCAATCATCGGGTGTGCCCGCGCCGTATTTGTCCAACGTTTCTTGATTTTTAGCTTCAATGCGATACAAGTCTGCACCTTGCCACAAAACCGTGTGAATGCCACGAGTGACGGGGCTGTGTGGGTCTTCTGCGGTTTCACATTTGGCGTGGTGTTTGCGATGAATCGCTGCCCATTCTTTGGTATTTTGCCCCGAAGTTAGCCACAACCAAAAGCGAAAAAAGTGCGCCACCGCGGGGTGTAAATCCAATGCGCGATGCGCTTGATGGCGGTGCAAAAAAATCGTCACCCCCAAAATAGTGATGTGTGTCACCAGCAAAGTGTACAGCACAATTTCGCCCGCCGACCAATTCAAAATGCCGTTAGCCAAAAACGCCAATAAGTCATTCATATCAAACCTTTAGAAAATCTAAAAAACGCATTTTAACGTAGTTTTCACCGAAAAGTGGGGTTGTTCACTTCCCCATCTCAATCACTTCAATCGGTTGCAATGTAAAAAATTCCACTTCAGCTGCGCGACAAACCCGCCAAATGGCTAAGTTCACTTCTGAAGTCACGTTTAAACGGCCATTTTCGGGGTCATTAATCCACCACGACAACTCCAAAACAAAACCTTTGTCGGTGATTTTGGCCAAAAACACACAAGGCTCTGGCTCGGCCAAAACCCGTTGAATTTGCCGCACCGCCGCCAGCAGTTGGGGACGAATCGCATCCACATCGGTGTCGTGTTTGACCTGAATGCTGGTCGAGAGCCACACGTTTTTGTTGTGCAAAGACCAGTTGATGACGGGCTGCGTGACCAGCATTTCGTTAGGCACCAAAATTTCGTTGCCCTCAACACCTTCAATAATTGTGTAACGCGCATTGATTTGCGTCACGTGCCCGCGATAGCCATCGGCTGTGGTGACCAAATCGCCAATCCGCACGCTGCGTTCAAACAGCATGACAAAACCCGACACGTAGTTGCTGGCGATTTTCTGCAAACCCAGCCCCATCCCAACCCCCAACGCGCCGCCAAACACCGACAACACGGTTAAATCCAAACCCACTGCGGTCAGCGCAAACAGCACGCCAAACATCACCAACAGGCCTTTAGCGATTCGCGTCAACACCACCCGCGAAGACAAGTCAAACTGCGTGAAGTACTTGTTTGGCCGTTGCAACAGCGCATGGTCAATTTCGTAAGCGAGCCATTTGATGACCAAATAAACCACCAAAACCACAAAAGCCAAAGCCGCCGCATCGGCCAAGGTCACCGTATTTTTGCCTAACGTGAGCTTAAAACCATCCAGTACCGCAATCCAATCGTCCAACCGACCGACGTATTTGAGCAACATCACCACCCAAATCGAGATCACCGCCAAGCGTTCAATCAATTGCCGCACACTACCGTCGGGCATGGCGCGACGCACCATGTGCAAAAACACCCGCACCACCAACAGCGCACCAAACAACTGGGTCAAAAAATGCACCCAAATCATAGACATGCCCATGCGCTCATAAATCATTTGGCTGGCGTGCGCCAAAGACCACAGCAAAAATGCGAGCAATACGCGCGAAAACGTGTTGACCGTCAAGCCAGCCAGCTTCACGGATGAACGGGTTCGCGCCGCCAAAATTCGCCGCACCAACCACGTCAAGCCCCACGCGGCGAGCACAATTAATGCGGTGGTCAGCCAATCCCAAGCGGTGATGTGCGCCAACAACTCACGCACACTGCCCACCAAAGGCTTGTGCTCAGCTCGCTCAGCAGCGGAGATAATGTCTTGCGTCATGGTTTAAAATCCACAGCAGTTCGGTTATGCATTTGCCAATTATCGACATAACGGCGCACCAGTTGCGGCGCATTTTGAATCAGCAACACGTTTTCAGCATTTTTATATTGCGCAGCGTAAGTGAAATTGTACGAGCCTGTAATCAAACTTTGCCCATCGACAATCATGACCTTGTTGTGCGCGTTTTCGTACTGCGTCTCCAAACGCACTTTAATCCCCGCATCGGTCAAACGCTGTCCGTCCGAGCCAGATGCGCTGCGCTCACGTTCGGCATCGAGCAAAACCTTAACTTGCACACCGCGTTTGTGCGCAGCAATCAGCGCGTCGCTGATGGTATTGTCGGTCAACAAATACGCTTGCACCAAAATTTGCTTTTTCGCCCCAGCCAACTGGCGCACAATCTCGCCCTGCACATTGTCTTGCGGGCTGAACAACGCACGTATCGTCGGCTCGGCCCACGCCTGATTCGCACACAAGGCCAAACCAAGCCACGCATAACGCACCCTCATCAAGCCACCCGTTTCAGGCATGCGGCAAAAAAACCGTCGGTGTGGTGCAGATGCGGGAGCAATTGCAAAAACCCATCGCGCACCGCATCATCAGGCAAACTGACGTTTTGCACCGCCAAAGCTTCTTGCACGTTGATCACTTCAAAATTCGGATTGGCGGCCAAAAAGGCTTGTACGACGTTTTGATTTTCGTCAGGCAAAACGCTGCATGTGGCGTAAACCACCGTGCCGCCGATTTTAACCAGCCGTGCGGCACTCTCTAAAATCGAGGCTTGCAAAGTCGCCAAACGCGCCACCGAATCGACGCTGTGGCGCCATTTGAGGTCAGGGTTGCGGCGCAGCGTGCCCAAACCGCTGCACGGCGCGTCAATGAACACGCGGTCGAGTTTGTTGTACAAGCGTTTGACCCGCGCGTCGGTTTCAGATTCAATCGTGATGCTTTGCACGTTGGACAAACCGCTGCGCGCCAAGCGCGGCTTGAGTTTGGCCAAACGATGCCCCGCCACATCCATGGCATACAAACGCCCCGTGTTTTTCATCATCGCGCCAATCGCCAGCGTTTTACCACCCGCGCCTGCGCAAAAATCAGCAACCATTTCGCCGCGTTTCGCGCCGAGCAGCAAAGTGAGTAATTGGCTGCCCTCGTCTTGCACCTCAACCGCGCCCGTTTGAAATAAATCGAGTTTTTGCAGCGCAGGCTTGCCCGCCAAACGCACACCTTGCGGCGAGAATGGGCAGTCGCTTGCAGCCACACCCGCGTAATCGAGCGCGACTTTGACCGCTTCGCGCGAGGATTTGAGCGTATTGACGCGAATATCCAGCGGCGCGGTTTGGTTCAACGCCTGCGCCAAAACCACCGCCTCGGCTTCGCCATACGCGCCGCTCAAGGCGGCAAACCAATCGTCGCTCAAGTTGCTGCGCACCGCCGCGGGCATGCCGCTCACGTCAACTTGCGCGATTTGGCGCAGCCAATTCATTTCATCTTCGGGCACAGCACCTGCCAAAGCAGTCGCATCAACACACGTTTGTGCGCCAAGCAAAGTCAAACGCCGCTCCAACGCACCCGAGCCCGTTTGCGCCAAATGCGCAAAGATGCGACGTTGACGCAGCACCGCATACACGGTTTCGGCCACAATGTGGCGGTCGCGTGCGCCGAGTTCTTTGTGTTCGCGCAAAAATTTGGCAATCAATTTATCTGCCGCCGCGTCAAATTTGAGCAATTCAACCAATAAAATTTGCGCCCGCCACAAACACTGCGCCAAACGCTCGCCCGATTTGCTCGGCGCGGCGATTTTTTCAATCGTACTTTGCCCATACGAGCTGCGCGTACGCGGCACTTTGCGTGGTTCTACGGGGCGAATGTCCGCTGCTTCTTGTGCCATGCCCAAAGCCGCACGACGAGCCGCCAAAGCCGCCGCGCTCACCGCCACGCCGTCGGGGCGAATGTACACGCCGCCTGATTCAACGCGGGATTTTTGCTCTTCGGCGCGTTGTTTTTGCGCCAATTCTTGTTGTAAACGCTCTTTTTTACTCGGTTTTTTGGAGTAAGATTTTTTGACTTTTACGTCGCTCATGATTGACTTTCTGGATAACTCATTAAAACGCGCACAGCAGGCTTGCCCTGCGCGTCGGGTAAAATTCGGATACCGTGCTTATCCCAAACCAAGCGGTCATGCAACCACCAGTCGAGCATTTGCGGGTAAATCTGATGCTCAGTGCGCAACACCCGCGCCGCCAATGTACCAGCCGTGTCATCAGGCGCGACCGCCACACACGATTGCAACACAATCGGCCCATGGTCTAGTTCAGCCGTCACGCCATGCACGGTTGCTCCATGCAGCGCAACGCCTGCATCCAACGCTGCTTGGTGGGTGTGCAAACCTTTAAAACTGGGCAAAATCGACGGGTGAATATTGAACATGCGCCGTGCATAATGACGTGTAAAATCAGCAGTTAAAATGCGCATAAAACCCGCCAAAAGCACCACGTCGGGCGAGAAACTATCGACAACTGCCCTCAACGCCGCATCAAACGCCGCACGATGGGCATAATCTTGATGGCGCACCACCGCGGTGACAATCCCGCGCTGCTGTGCAAATGACAATCCTGCCGCATCTGCCACATTGCTCACCACCGCCGCCACGCGGGCATTGGGCTGAGTTTGCGCGTATTCGACCAGCGCACGCATATTGCTGCCACCGCCCGAAATCAGTATCACAATTTTCTTCATAAACGCATTATAAATCACAACCTGTCTCATCCCGCCCACAATTTTGTTGCATCGCAGCAACGAAAGTTGCCCAAAAATACCAAAAAGCAACATAATTTGCACACAAACACATTTTTCAACCCCACAACATCGAGGAAATTATGAAAAAAACCCTTCTTGCCGCAGGCTTACTGGCCGCATTTGGTGTGGCACATGCCGAAAGCAGCGTCACTCTGTATGGTCATCTGAATATGGCGCTCACCAAAAAAGGTGACTCCAAAATTATCCTCAAATCTCAAGAATACCGCTACGCCAGCCATTTGGGTTTGACAGGTAAAGAAGACTTGGGCAACGGCTACTCTGCTATTTTCAAGTTAGAAGCCGAGCTGCAACCTGACATCGGCTCTGGGGCATACGGCTCAGATGCTAAATCCTTAGGTTTTAACCGCCATTCATACGTCGGTTTGGTCACCCCTTATGGCGCGGTTCGCTTCGGTCGCTCAACCTCTCCATTTGTCAACATGTGGGTTGGCGGCAATTTTGCCGAGGGCCGTGGAATTGGTGAGTTCACAGGAGGCGTCGCGGGTACAGGTTTGCGCACCACCAACCCTGAAGTGGCGGTTCGCTGGAACAATGCATTGTTTTATGACATCAAAAAAGGCGGTTTAACAGCTGGTTTGGCCGTCACCACCAAAGGAGCAACTTCTGTCGTCCCCACTCGCGGCGAGCCTTTGCGCGCATCTGAAGACCTTCGAACATCAGGTGGCGTAGTGGTTGTCCCTAGAGGCACCATTATTTCGCCACAAACCATGCCTGTTGACGGCGAAGGCAAATCAGGCGGCAAATCTGCTTATGGTGCATACGCCCGTTATGAAGGCAAATCAGGGCTGTTTGGCTATAAATTTGGGGCGGCTTATCAAGTAGACAACGGCTCATCCTACTCAACGTTTATGGCGTCACCCACAGTCACATACAGCAACAGCAGCAATGCACCCGCTGAAGCCAAAAAAGCGTGGGTTCTTGGCACGGGCTTGTCTTATGGTCCTGTGAACTTTGCTTTGGGTTATGCGCGCGCCACAATCGACAACACCCATTTGCTCAGCACACCCGCAACCACGGCAACCAGCACCAACGTAGCCCTTCAAAAAGGCACCAGCCGTACTTTGTTCGCCAGCTTGGGTTACGACATCACGCCACGTGACCACGTTTATGTGTCGTATGGTCGCTACAAACGCAACAACACCTACAAATACGCTGCTACACTCAATGGCGAAGGTGAAATTGCAGGTAGCCAATACAGTGCAGGTTACGAGCACCGCCTGAGCAAACGCACGGTTTTGTTTGCCAACGTTCGTAAAGTGGCCAACATCACCAACTCTTGCTCGGCAACCACCATCACAGGCGTAGCCTTGACCGATGCGTCTGCAACTTACGTCAGAACCTGTGGCATTTCGAAGGAAACCGTCAACTCGGTCTTAAATCTTGAAAAAGGCTGGTCGTATGATTTAGGGATTTCCCACTCGTTCTAAACCACTCCTAAAAAAATGCGCTGATTCATCAGCGCATTTTTTTAGGCCAAAAACAAAAACAACGTCGGTCGCTTGTGCAAATCCACCTCTTTCTTGCGCAAAATGTGTTGCCACTGCGCCACAGTTTGCGTGCGTATCCATTCAGAATCGAGAGTCAAATCCGCCGCGACGCACAACTGCGTGGCGGGGCTTAAATGCTGGCACAACGCTTCTAACATGTGCATATTGCGATACGGGGTTTCGATGAACAATTGGGTTTGCTGTTGTTTTTTGGACTCCGCCTCCAGCTTTTTCAACGCGTTGCCCCGCTCTGTCGCGTCAACAGGCAGATAGCCTTGAAACGCAAATTTTTGCCCATTCAAACCACTGCCCATCAACCCCAATAAAATCGACGACGGGCCAACCAGCGGGCGCACCGCAATCCCCGCCGCATGCGCCGCCGCAACCAGCCGCGCTCCAGGGTCGGCCACGGCTGGGCAACCCGCATCCGAAATCAAACCCACGTCATGCCCTGCTTTGAGTGGCGCGAGCAGTTGTGCGACTTCTCCATCAGGTGTATTGACGTTCAACTCGCTCATCTGAACGGCTTGTAGCGGCGAAACAATCTCAATCGCTTTCAAAAACTGTCGCGCCACTTTGGCGTTTTCGACCACAAAATGTGTGCAACCTGCGGCGATGCGTTGCACGTCAAGGGGCAAAACCATGTGCCGCGTGTCGTGCGAGCCTAACGTGTTGGGAATCAAATACAAAACGCCGCTCATGATGCATCTCGATAAAACGCCACGCCCACGGCTCGCAGCATTTCGCTCAAGGCAATCAGCGGCAGGCCAATCAAGGCCGTCGGGTCGTCGCTTTGCACTTTTTCAAGCAAGGTAATCCCCAAACCCTCCACTTTCGCACTGCCCGCGCAATCGTAAGGCTGCTCGATGTGCAAATACGCCGACAACTCATCATCCGACAAGTTGCGCATCGTCGCCACAGTTTGCACATCACGCACTTCAAATTGCCCCGTTGGCGCGTGCAAAACGCACAACGCGCTGTGAAAAATCACGCTTTTGCCGCGCATCATTTGCAGTTGGCGCAACGCGTTGGCATGATTGCCCGCTTTGCCCAATTGCACGCCGTCCACCGTCGCCACTTGATCCGCGCCAATGATGATGGCTTGTGGATGCGACTGCGCGATAAACTGTGCTTTTTCCACCGACAAGCGCAAAGCCGTCTCCGACGGTGACTCGCCTGCCCGTGCCGACTCGTCAATTTCAGGGCGCACCACCGTAAAAGGCAAATGCAAGCGCGACAACAACTCCTGTCGATAAGCGGACGATGAGCCCAAAATTAAATTATTCATATGTTTGCGCAAAAAGCGTTATTATCGCAAAGTTTCCGAATCTTGAAAGCACAAACATGAGCACCTTAACAATTGATGTTTTTAACTTGACCAAAAACTCTGGTGAATACGCGGGTCAATTGCCAATTAACGCCCTCTCGCGCATGCAAAGCGACTTACTCGACACCGCTGGCGCACTGACCTACCGTGTCGTGGGCGAGCCCAAAGACCTGCTGCACATTGACGTTGCGGGCGCGTTACACATGACCTGCCAGCGTTGCTTAGAGGCGCTCATTCAAACAATTGACGTGCACAACACCGTGCAGATTGTCGCTTCAGAAGCCGAACTTGACTCTGAAGAAGAGGAATTAGACGCGATTTTAAAAGGAATTGAAGCCCCCGAAAAAATCGTCGGCGCGAAAGAATTTGACCTATTGAATTTCATCGAAGACGAAGTGATTTTGAGCTTGCCGTTCTCGGTCGCGCACGAGGTTTGCCCCGTTCAATTGCCAACCAGCAGCGGACAAAAAACCTCAGCCTTTGATGTTTTGGCCAAATTGAAGTAAATTACACTTGGCAAAACCCAACAAATGCCTTACAATTGCGAATTCTGAAATAGGAGCAGACCATGGCAGTTCAACAAAACAAAAAATCACCATCGCGTCGCGGTATGCGCCGTGCGCATGACTTCCTCACTACAGCGGCAACGACTGTTGAGCAAGTTTCTGGTGAAGTTCACTTGCGTCACCACGTTAGCCCGAACGGTTTTTACCGTGGCAAAAAAGTGGTTGCAAGCAAAAACGACGAATAATTCATTCGTTGAATGACGGACAGACAAGCTGGTTTAACCAGCTTTTTGTCTTTGTATTTCACATAAAGCCCCATCATGAGCACACACAGCACACCCATCACCCTCGCCATTGACGTTATGGGCGGCGACGTGGGGTTAAATGTCACTCTGCCCGCTTGCTTCGCTTTTTTGCGCCGCCAGCCCAATGTGCATTTGCTGTTGGTTGGCGACGAACAAGCCATCCAAGCGCATCCCGCATTCTCAAGTCATCCCAACATCAGCCTGATTCACGCCAGCGAAGTGGTCAGCATGGGCGACGCCATTGAAATCGCTTTGCGCCGCAAAAAAGACTCCTCCATGCGCGTGGCCATTAACCAAATCAAACACGGCGCAGCGCAGGCTGCCGTATCGGCAGGCAACACAGGTGCGTTAATGGCGATTGCCAAATTTGTGCTCAAAACCCTTGAGGGAATTGACCGTCCCGCAATTGCTTCGCTTTTACCGACGTTGGACGGCAAAGGCACAACAGTGCTCGATTTGGGCGCAAACGCCGACTGCACCGCCGAGCATTTGCAACAATTCGGCCTGATGGGTTCAGCACTGGTCGCCGCCACCGTAGCGCACGCGCCCCATCCGCGCGTTGGCTTACTCAATATTGGCTCAGAAGACATCAAAGGCAACGAAGTGGTCAAGCAAGCCTCGCCGCTGTTGCGCGACTCCCCAATTCATTTCATTGGCAATGTGGAAGGCGACGATATTTTCAAAGGCGTGGTCGACGTGGTGGTCTGCGACGGTTTTGTTGGCAATGTATTGCTCAAAACCGCTGAAGGCTTGAGCGACATGGTCGGCAAACGCCTCAAACTCGAAATGCAAAGCAGTGTTTGGCGTAAAATCGGGGCTTTAGCAGCCTTGCCTGCACTCAAAGCGTTCAAACGCGGGCTGGACAAGCGTCAATTCAACGGCGCAGCGTTTTTGGGCTTGCGCGGCGTGGTCATCAAAAGCCACGGCGGCGCAGATGCAGTGGCTTTTGGCTACGCGCTACAACGCGCTTATGATGCGGTGGCCAACGACATGCTACACAAAACCACTTTAATGCTGTCTAAATTGCACAACAGTTAACGTAGGAGGCTTACGATGGGCAAGTTCACCACGCCGTGTGTCACTTTGATGTTGCCTTGCGCCCTCGTCGGCTGCACCACCTACGCGCCGATTGCCGCTGACCAATTGAAAGCCGATGGCAAGCACAATTACTTCGTATTGGCCAACAATTACCACGACACACTCCAAAAAATCGAAGCGGCCAGCAAACTGCGCCACACCAACTTTCCGAGTGCAATTTTTGAGATGACAGTGCAGCGCAAAGGTGAGCCAAACACGGTTGTGGCCACTGAGCAATATCACTTTGACCCCAACAAACGCATTTATCGTTTAAATGCCAAAGATCAAACGCTCCAACTCTCGCGAATTGGGGCTTTAGTTGCCGTCAACAGCACAACCACCTACGACTGCCGCTGGGCGCCCTATGGCCGAGGCAAGCATTACACCTATACCCGCACCTGCTTTCCCCGCACGCAGTACGAAACTTTTTACGACTACCAAAATATCACAGATGCCCCCGTCATCAAGGTCGAACCAGCAGGTTTGCATTTTTATGGCAGCCGACCATCTGCCAATGACTTGAATGACATTACTGAAAAAGCCAAGGCCATCCATTTACCGCTTTACGGATTTTAAGATTTATGAAAATCCGCCTTGCGCCACAACGTGCCATTTTGGCCTTACCCGATGATTTAATCAGCCAAATCGCCGCTGGCGAAGTGGTGGAGCGCCCTGCCTCGGTGGTCAAAGAACTCATCGAAAACGCGCTCGACGCAGGTGCGACCCTCATCAAACTGCGCCTTGTCGAGGGCGGTAAAGTCCTGATTGATCTTCACGACAATGGTTGCGGCATTGCCGCGACCGACTTACCGCTCGCCGTCACCCGCCACGCGACCAGCAAAATTCGCTCGCTCGATGAACTGGAAAACGTCGAGTCAATGGGCTTTCGTGGTGAGGCGTTGGCCTCCATTGCCTCGGTGAGCCAGTTGCGTTTGACCAGCCGCACCGACGACGATGCACACGCAACCACCCTGAGCAACACCAATCAAACTTGGCACACCAACCCTGCCGCAGGCGAGGTCGGCACGCGGATTGAAGTGGCGCATGTTTACTACAACACGCCTGCGCGACGTAAATTTCTCAAAACCGATGCGACCGAGTTTTCGCACTGCCTTGAGTATTTTGACCGCGCCGCATTGGCCAATCCGCACTGTGCGTTTCATTTGATTCACAACGACAAAACCGTGGCGCAATATGCCGTCAGCGACATGCGCGGGCGTACTCGCGATGTTTTGGGCAAAAACATGCCCGAACACGCGATTTGGGTTGAGCACTCCGTGGGCGACTTGCACATCAGCGGCATGATTTGCCCACCCGATGTGGCGCGTGCTCGTGCCGATGTGCAATACGCCTACATCAACCAGCGGTTTGTGCGCGACAAAGTGGTGAGCCACGCCATCCGCACCGCTTACGCCGATGTGCTGCATCATTTGCGCTATCCATCGTATGTGCTGTTCATCGACATTCCCGCGCACAGCGTGGACGTTAACGTGCATCCTGCCAAAACCGAAGTGCGTTTTCGTGAGTCGGGCGCAATCCACCAATTCATCGCCAACAGCCTCAAAAAATCCTTGGCGCAAACCGCCAGCGTGCGCGTTGAGACCGAGCCTGCCCCTTTTGTCACGCCCAGCGTTCCCGCTTGGCAAGCACCCACTTACCGCCCGCAGCAAGCCCCGCTGCAATTGGCACAAACCGCACGCAGTTACCTTGACTTACTCAACAGTGAACCACAGCCCGAACGCTTCGCGCCGCCGCCCGCACCATCTGCCGCGCCGATAGAGCATCCACTTGGTTTTGCCGTGGCGCAAATTCATGGCGTGTACATTTTGGCGCAAAACGAGCGCGGCATGGTTTTGGTCGATATGCACGCCGCGCACGAGCGCATCGTGTACGAGCGGCTCAAAACCGTGTTGGATGATGCGCCATTGGCACGGCAAGATTTGCTCCTGCCCATGAGTTTTTCCGCCAGCCCAGCCGAAGTCGCCACGCTGGCCGAGCCTGATTGCGCGGCGGTGCTTCAGCAAATTGGTTTGAGTTTAAGTCCATTGGGCACGAACGAAATCGCCATTCGCAGCCTACCCAGTTTGCTCAAAGCCGCCGATGCGGTCACGCTGGCGCGTGCGGTTTTGCAAGACATCGCGCAACTGGGCGCGTCACATGTTTTGACCGAAAAACGCAACGAATTGCTCGCCACCATGGCCTGCCACGGCGCGGTTCGCGCCAATCGACAGCTCAATTTGACCGAAATGAATCAACTCCTGCGCGACATGGAGGCGACCGAACGCGCCAATCAATGCAACCATGGTCGCCCAACGTGGGTACAAATGAGTATGCGCGAACTCGATGCGCTGTTCATGCGAGGCCAATGATGAAGCCCGAAGTTTTATTTATTTTAGGGCCGACCGCCTCAGGCAAAACCGCCGCCGCGCTCGAATTGGCGCAGCAGCGCGACATCGAAATCATCAGCGTTGACTCCGCGCTGGTGTTCAAGCACATGGACATTGGCACAGCCAAACCCAGCCGCGCCGAGTTGGCCGCCGTGCCGCATCACCTCATCGACATCATTGAGCCGACCGAAGTTTACTCCGCCGCACAGTTTGCCAACGACGCAACACGGCTCATCGCCGACATCAGCCAGCGCGGCAAAATACCCGTGTTGGTCGGCGGCACGATGCTCTATGTCAAAGCCCTGCTCGAGCCGCTCACCGCGCTACCCACTGCCAACGCGATGATTCGCCATGATATCGAACAACGCGCCGCCGCCATCGGCTGGCCTGCCATGCACCAAATTTTGAGCGAAATTGACGCGCCCACTGCTGCGCGATTATTTCCCAACGACGCGCAACGGATTGGCCGCGCACTGGAGATTTTTTACGCCTCCAACAAACCGATGAGCCAATGGCTGGCGGAGGATACCGCCGCCCACGAGTTGCCGTTCACCCCGCATTTGTTCGCGCTTATTCCAGAGCCGCGCAGCGTTTTACACGAACGCATCAACGCACGGTTTGAGCACATGATTGAACACGGCTTTTTGGACGAAATGCACGCCCTGCGTGCCCGTGGTGACTTAACCCTCAACCATCCATCCATGCGCTGTGTCGGCTACCGCCAAGCGTGGGAGCACCTTGACGGTGCGTACGATGCAGCAGAACTCATCGCCCGTGGCCAAGCCGCCACCCGTCAACTGGCCAAACGCCAACTCACATGGTTGCGCGGCATGAAAAACATCCAAACAATTGACCCATTGCAAGAATCTGCGGTGCAGTCCATATTGCAGTAAGCGTCAACCGCCCCCACCTTGAACCACCTTAAAAGACCTGCGATATTGCGTGTATTACCA
>JBOFII010000044.1:0-6730 GCA_051650085.1 Formosimonas sp. | reverse complement strand
TCAAGCCATGCGTGCCTTGATAATGCTTGAGGGCTTTTTCGGTTTCGGGGCCGAACTTGCCGTCAATGTGCAAAGACTCGCCGTGAGTGGCTAAAGACAACTGCAAAGCGCGAACGCTTGCGCCGTGGTCGCCTTGTTTGATGTAATGCGGTGCTTCTTTATGTGGCATGGGCGCATGAGTTGAGTGCGCTGTTTCGACGGGTGCGGTTTTTTTGGACGCGGGTGTTTGCTGCTCATTATGAGGTTGTTGAGCAACGGATGGCGTTACGTTTTTCATGTACGCATTGAGGCCATCCCGATTGCGCGCAATGTCATTGTAATAATCTCGATTGCTTGTGCCGTTGGCGTCTCTGACTTCTGCGCCGTGTGAAATGGCTTTCACTGCGCCGCCATAGCCCGCAATGTGACGTGCCTTTAAAAAACCCGCAATATGTTCGGGTGAGTCGTTTGCGTGTAACACACCTTCGGCCATGCCGCGTTTATACGCTTTGTCACAAATGGTTTTAAATGCAGTATCTTGAACCTCTGCAGAGTGTTTGTACTTGTCAAGACTCATGCCGTTGTTCCAGTGGCTGGGGTCTTGTAAAAACTTAGTCATATGACCGCTCGTCGCCCATTTCCACTCATTGGTATAACCGTCTTTTTTCATAGCGGCAATGACTGCACCATCGCCGCCTTTGATGAGCCCAGCTTCAGCCAGCCAACTTGCACCCGCTTGATAACGTCCTACGTAACCTTGTGCATTGGTGATGGACAAATTACCACCATTACTTTCTGTAAACACGGTTGACGCGACCAAACGTCGGGTCATAGCATCGTCTAAATTGGCAATATTGCCTTGATGGTATTCTGATGCAGTGTTAACTGCTTTTTGCGCTCTAACTTTGTCCATTATTACCTCTCCTTATTAACGCCAGCGTTAAAAATCAAATCACTTTATTTGCAATTGAGTTGCTGCATTGTGCTCGTGGGTTTGTCGCGATAAAAATTAAAAAAGGTTGAGCCAGGGCCATTTTTACTGCCTTCTTCGTCCACAGAAGCCTGCACAAAAACCGATTGCCCCGCACTTAAACCGAGTTCAAAAAACGCCACACGAGACTCGCCCGTATCCATATCGGCGCACTGCTTTGTCAAAGGCTTGACAGTGACCGCCTCGCCCAACTGATTGCGTAAAATCACGCGGTAATTGGGGGTCGGGTTGTACTTTACAAGCGCGATTTCAGTCACCACGTTTTTGTTGCCGATTAAATTAACACCGCTCACGCCCTCATTGCCTTTCACTGCGCGATTGGCCGAGCCGACTTGCCCATTGGGCAACTCGACCAAGCCAAACCCGTTGAGCAACAAGCGGCCGTTGCGCGAGAACTCGTTATTGGACTGAATCGGTTTTGCGTCATTCCATTGAACGCCACTTGCAGAATTAAACTCAGACCAACCGACATCAGGGTGGCTAAAAATAGTTAAAACACCCAATAAAGCTGACGATTCACTTTGCGTAGGCGTGGCGGCGTGCGTTTTAGGCGAACTCACCACATCAGAGGTGGGGCTTTCTGTTTTAGGGATTTGCAATTCCTTGCCGCAAGCGGTCAAAACCAAGGATAGGCTTAAAATCGTTAAGTAGTTGAGTTTTTTCACAATTAATCCTCACTTAAAATCAGTATCTCGAACACTCAGATAAAACAATTTCGCAATTTTGGGCTTGCTGATTACAGCGATTTAGTGCGACTGCCTCGGCTTCCAAAGGGTTTATATTGTATTCAACACGTCGATAGCCACCTTGATTGCGCGGTTTAAAACCAACAGAGATAGCAATGCATTGATTGGCATATGAGGAAATAATCGAGCAGCTTTTGCCGCAACGAGCGAGTGCCAGTTGCTTGGCTTTTTGTGTTGTTGACTCATTAAAAGAAGAGTCAAATTGATTATTGGAGTTATTCCACGCCACCGCCCCATACCGATTCACCACCACGGGCGGCGAAGTTGGAAAAGACGGCGTGCTTTGCGAACCATTGTCTTTAGGGGCGCAAGCGGCATTACCGATATAGCCATAAATATCCCAGCCATTCACACAAGCATGTGCTGGGTCGCGGTAAATTGGATTTTGAGCCATTCTCGCTTGGTCTTCTTCTTGCGCTCGTCTTTGCATTTCAGCAGGGTCGCTTTGTGCAAATGCCCCGCCAACACTCAAACACAACGCAAATACACACATAAAGTTTTTCAACATGGTTGACCCCTTATGAACGGTTTTTGAATACGTCCGTTGGCTGGCTGGCCGTAGACGAACTCAAAGCTTGATTCGGTAAAGCCGAACCTGAGCCAGTAGCCCCAGAAGCAGAAAGGGTAGTTGCTGAGCCAGTATTTGAAGTATTTGCACCCGTCGTCGTTTGATGCGCCGCCACAGCAGAAGGTGCAGGCGCAGGTGCAGGTGAGTTGCCCGCACTTGCAGGCGCGGGCGCAGCAGAACCAACGGTTACAGGCTTAACAGCATCCGCGGAGAACTGTCCCATACCTTGCCCAGCCAGTGCTTTATCAGCAATCACTGCGTTGGAGGCTGCGCCTCGTTGACTTTGGGCGGCTGTGCGTGTGACATCAGAAGAGGTGTTTGTACTTTGGCCGTTAGACACTCGGCTGGCATGTTGATTTGCAATGGCGGATGGAGGTGCAGGCGTATTGGATGCAGGGCCTGTAGTGTTGTTGCTTCCAGCCCCCGCAAACCCAGTCCCAATTTCCCCCAGCCCCTTACCCTGCGGTGCAGCAGGCATAGCCCCCATTGAGTTACCACTAAAGGCACCTTGATGGCTGAATGAACCCAACATCGCACTAAAGAAACTCCCCGCCATAGGCGGCACAGTAATGAGGAGCGTCGAGAGCAACAACCCCAGCCCCAGTTGCTGCGTTGCTGCAGCCATCACCCCTGACGTATTCGCCCCTAAAAGCGTACTGCTCACAAACAAACCAGTTGCCAAGTTCATCACCAAATCCATCGCAATATCAGACATCACCGCCAACAACATCATCGAGAATATCGTTGACAACCCATAAAACAACCACTTTTGAAACAAATGCGCCGTTCGTTTGAACAGCAGGCTCATGATAAACAACGGCCCGAAGCCCACAAACAGCGCCATCATCACCTTGTACATCAAAATCATTGTCCCCGTCACCAACGCAGGGCCAGCCGAACCGATACCCGTAAACCACGCCGCACGGGCTTTCTTATCTTCCAGCACAGGGTCATTCGCCGTATCAATCTGCCCGACCACATTCATCGCCACCTGCATCACCTGCAAGTTACGGTCAACCTTACAGCCTAAAAACGCCCCATTGGCCCGCAGGCACTTGGCCATATCGCTATTGCCCGTCATCACCTCAGCC
Organism: Formosimonas sp.; assembly: GCA_051650085.1. Lineage (GTDB taxonomy): Bacteria > Pseudomonadota > Gammaproteobacteria > Burkholderiales > Burkholderiaceae > Hydromonas. Next base: position 3,355 of record JBOFII010000044.1, on the reverse strand, counting down.
ACCAAATCAGTGGTTTTATCGGTCAACGCCCGCACCGAAAACGAAGAGGTCGCCGCCACACCTGTCGCTACCATGATAATCACATACGACTTCATGGCATTGAACACAAAGCCCTTAGCCCCTTCTTGCGAGCGACCCGTCACCAGCGCATAGCCCTGAAATATAATCCACAGCGTCATCAAAGTTAACGCCATACCGCCGACAACCGTCAACATCCCTGACAAAGTGTGCTCTAAAAAGAAATCAATCCGAGTGGATACGTACGAGCGTGGTCGCCGAGCAAACCTGTTTAAACGCTACGCCCGCCCTTGGATTGGTTTTGGTCAAGGTTGCGGTCTTGGCTTGGATTGTTCTGCGCAATGGTGCGTTCTTGGTCAATTTGCCGCATTGCGGCAAGGCTTTCAGCAACGGGTGTAAAACTAGCTTCTTTGCTGTCAAGATTGCAAGTCTTCATCATAAAAGCACCATCGCGTTGCATACCGTGCAAGCGGCCATCTTGAGCGTTGAAGTGCTCAACGCGGTCAGCACCTGCTTTGTGCATGGCGCAGGCGACTGAATGCGCGGCTTGGTTGTAGGTTTCGCTCCACTCGATGTTGCGCTCGGCCAGCCAACTTTTAACGTGGGTGGTTGCGTCAGCGATTAGGACAGCGTGGTGTTTGGGGATTTCAGGGGTTGTAGGATTGTCTAAGGATTGTGGGGCGGCTTGGGTTGTTGGCTTGTCAATGCCGTTTGAATGCTCTTGTTCCTTCTGTTGAATCAAATCACGAGCTTTTAACAGCGGGTCAGTCAAAAACAGTTTTGCGCCATTGGCATTTTTATGCTGTAAATACTCATCAACACTGGTTAAATCAACGCCATTATTTCTACCACCGTGAGATTGGCTAATCATCAACTCACCCGTTTGAGGATTTTTAACCACTTGAGTAATGTGGTCAATTCCGTGTGGACGGCCTTTGTCAAAGCCTTTGTTACCATTGTCTTCACCAATAATCATGCCCTCTTTGAGCATTTCTTTTTTAATGCCTGCGTTGGTAATCAACATGCCCGTGTCTTTATGCACCGCATCAATCATATAGGCCGCGCCAGTTTGCACACGGCTCATGTCTTTTGAGGTGAAAACATCTTGACCTAAATAATGATTGACACTGTTCATCGCATCTTTTTGCAAATAAGCCACCCAGCCTGAACAGTCCACCCGTCCTTTGTCAGGGGTTTTAGCACCAAAGCCATATTTAACGGCATCGTATTTGACGGATAAATCGTAACCCGACGTTAATGCATTTTCAGACATTTTGAACCTCCATAAAGTTAGTTGGCATTGTGAAACAAAGTCGTCCAGCGTTTAAGCCATTGACTCTGATTGTTTTTAGAAATACTATTGACCGTGCAAATGGGCAATCCTTGAGGTGTATTGCGACACGTCCAGCCCTTAACCCTCAAAGGTTGCACTGTCGAAAACGCCGCAACCTTTTGATGCTCAACCCCAATAATCAACACAGGCCATGGCGATGGGTCATCGTCTTGAGCAAATACATGGCAAGTCAACGCAGATTGTTTGAGAGCACCCGCAGCGGTCAATGCATCAGGCTCGCAACTTAACGAATGCGCCTTAATGAATTGTTTAACCGCATTGGGTTGATTGCTTTTACCTTGAGCCACCCAAGTTTTGAAATTGTTCAGAAACGTAGTGGCTTCGGATTGTTTCAGCGGTTGTGCCTCTGTGGTACTCAGCGCATGAGCATGATTAAAAGTCAGCATTAAACCTATACATAAGAAAAAGCGTTTGTAGGTGGTTATGAAATATTGCATTAGTTGCGTCCTAAAATTGAACAGTCAGATATCAAAATTTGGCAGTTTTCGCTTTATTTAGAGCATTCGGATAATACTATGGAACAATTATTAGAATGGGAGTTGCAATCTTCTAATGCGGTGTGTTCTGCAATAGATGCGTCAGTATTAAGCTCTGCCCGAGTGTAGCTTCCTGCTTTGTTTGGCTTCAGGCCAAAGGCAACCGCAACGCATTGATTGCCATAATAAGAAAGGATATAACAGTTCTTACCACACCGTGCCAATGCCAACTGCTTGGCTTTTCGTAAGGATGGCTCGTTAAAAGAGGAGTCGAATTGATTATTAAACCGATTCCACGCCACAGCCCCATACCGATTAATTACTTGAGGCGCAGGGTAACTACCGTTCCCACTCCCCGTCCCCCCATTATTCACAGGCGGCCCCACACCATCATAAACATTAGTGCCATAAGCGCGATTACCTTGCGAACCACCTGCGCAAACTGCGCTATTTGCGCCAGTCCATGGATTTACGCTTAAAAACTGCCCGCCATCCCCACAAACCTGAGCAAACACGCTCCCAGTGCTCAAGCACAAAGCAAGAGCGCATACTAGTTTCTTTAACATGGAAATCCCCTTAAGAGCGAGGTTTGACGACATCAGAGTTCCCAGCAGTCTGAGAACCACTCAAAGTTTTAGGCGGCACAGCTGAAGCACCACCCAAACTCACCCCAGCACCACCATGTGAGGCGGCATTTTGCTGATAGAGCTGTTGGGTTGCTGCATTCGTCCTGTCGCTAGGTGGTGCAGCCATTTGCGCCGTACCCCAGTTGCCCGTAGAGTTGCTGTTGGCGCGGTCGGCGTAAGCCGCATTTGCCTCTTGACGCACTTGGTTTGCAGATTTAGGTGCGTCGGTTGATGTAGCTGGTTCAGAACCTGCAACTGTTGTGCCAGCGGGTTTGCCAGCGGTTGCGTTACCTAAATGAGATGCGCCTGCTGGTTTCGTTGTATCAGAACTGCCCATAGTTGGGGTTTGGCCTGTTGACACCCGAGATGCTTGTTGTGTCATTTGAGTATTAGAAGTACCTGTTGCTCCAACAGGCTTTTGCCCCCCATTCTGCCCCGTATTCCCACTCAACCCCGTCGCCCCAGCCAGCCCAGTTTGATTCGCTCCCACTCCAGCCCCCGCACCCGACGGCACAGCAGAACCAGCCATATTGCCCAAGCCTGATGCAGGGTTAAATTGACTCATAACCCCCCCAAAGAAACTCCCCGCCATCGGCGGCACGCTCAACAAAAGCGTCGAGAGCAACAAGCCCAGCCCAAGTTGTTGGGTCGCCGCTTGCATCATGCCCGCGGTTTGAACGCCAAGCAAATCGGCCACAAACAACGCACCCGCTACGTTTTCGACCAAATCCATCGAAATGTCCGACATCACCGCCAACACCATCGACGAAAATATAGTCGCCACACCGTAATACAGCCACTTACCAAACAAATGCGCCGTGCGTTTGAACAACAAACTCAAAATAAAGATAGGGCCAAAGCCGATGAACATCGCCATCATC
>JBOFII010000043.1:0-184239 GCA_051650085.1 Formosimonas sp. | reverse complement strand
GGTTGTGGAACGCTCGTTTGCTTGGCTAGAGAAATGCCGTCGACTTTGGAAAAACTGTGAGCGACAAATCAACACCAGCCTGCAGTTCGTTAATTTGGCATTTGTGGCGTTACTTCTCAAAAGATTTTGAACAGGTTCTAAGGCTTTTTGGTTGTGCGCCATGAGCGTGTCAATGTTTTGGAGAAGTCGTCCAATTTTTTGTTGTTCGCTTAATACAGGGATATTGACCCTGACTTGCGCTATATCTGCTTGTCCAATGGTTGTCATTGTGGCGGTTTTTCCACGCTCTACAAACTGTTTCCGAACTGCATCAGTCTTAAATATGTAATAAAGAAAATCTGGAGCAACTTTTTGTAAATCTGGACGCATACGAATTAAATGCCCATCAAACGTAACATCGGCATCATATTTTAAAAATACATTTGAATATGCAATACCTTCTTTTACTATTGACGAGCGCGTAAAAAAAATATCGCCATATAAAACCTTATTTTTTTCAAACTCCCCAATATCAATATTGACTCTTTCAAGCGTTGTTGGATCAATGAGGCTGTTCGCATACATGTCTTTGACATTAATGAGTCGATAGCCTGTGCCAACTTTTTCAGGGTCATTAAACACACCATTACTAAACCCATTTGTTGCCAATTTGTCAATTGACATATTTAGCCAGTCATCTTTAAACCCACCAAACCGCACCTCAGGCACATCCACCGCTGCTTTGGGGAACATTTTATCGAGCATGGATTTTTTGACGTTCGCCAATTGCGCCACGCGGGTTTGATGTTGGTTGATTAAGGTATCGAGGTTTTTGAACAACTCGCCGATTTTGGTTTGTTCTGTATTGTCTACAGGTACGTTTATAATTTTTGAAAGTATTTCATCTTTTGTAATCCCTTTAATGGATGTGCCTTGAACTGCATGTAACTCAGTCTGCATTTTTTTCCAAATTGCATAAACAGCAAACCATTGATCAATATTTAAATTACTTAACGAAAAAAAATCTTGGCTTGTTGCATATTGTTGGGGAATTAATGCCAATTTTCCTACGCCCACTCGAGTTACTACAGCAATTGAATTTTTTGGGATTAATTTTGCGGCTGAATTATTTAATCCATCCATAGAAATTTTTTTTCTACCTGCAAATTTAGATATTTGCCCATCAAAAATATCTGAAGATTGAAGCCAAGTAATATTGCCATTCCAATAATCATCACGATTGGTATTCGGAGTGCCTCCGCCAAAAGTATTTCCACAAATACTCTCTAACGTTCTTGCATTCCAAGCATCGTCCATCCCATTAAATCTAACCGCTGGCACTTGTTTGCTCTCCATCACACACCACCCAATAATTTTTTGAGTTCGTTAATCCCTTGCATGTCGTATTCGCTGCCCGTGAGTTCATTCATGAGCGCGGCGAGGCTTTGCTCACTCTCGCGAATCTGCGCTTGGGTATCGACCAAAGTGGTGGCGTATTTGTCCGCCAAGGCTTGCACTTGTGCGGCAAAGTCTGCAATCAGTCGCGTGGGTAAGTCCGCCAAGGTGCGCATGATGGGCGTGAGCCATTTGGCTTCGAGCAGGGTGAGGATTTCGGTATCGGTCAGTTGTTCGATTTTGACTTTGGTTTGTTGGTGCAGGGCATCCACAGCGGTTTTGAGCGCGGTTTTGAGGGCTTTTTCTTCGGTAATCAATGCCGCCACTTGCAGGATTTTGGGTTCAGTCGCATCGTCATCCCACTGCGTACCTTGTTTGCGTTCGGCTTGAATCTGTTTGGCGCGTTTGAGCACTTCGGCATTGGCAAAAGCATCGTTGGCATCGTTGAGTAAAGATTCTTCTGCACTCAACTCCTCAAGCAGGCTGTCACATTCGCCCTTAATGTCGGCCAAGCGGCCATTGGTTTGGCTGATTGCCGCGAGTGGCTCGGCAAAAAAATGCGTTTGCACGAGTTCAAACGGCAAAATGTGCCCCATCCAGCCTTCTTGGACTTCGGTTTCTTTACCGTTTTTCTTCTTTGTCACCATGCGCGGGTCTACTTGGCGGGTGGTACAGAAGCCTTCGGTTTGTATCATTTCAATGTCGATGGCGATGGTTTGCCATTCGTCATAAAACATCTGATAGGCGTTGTATGGGTCAATCAACGGCGTGGCCCGCATGTGGCTGAATAATTGTGCCGCCAATTGCGCTTCTAATTGCGGGATGTGTCGCCCATCGTAGGCGTTTTGTACGGTGGCGACATCCAATAAGGTGGTTTTTAAAGTCGCGCGGTAGTCGTTCAAACCGTGTTCAAACTGGGCGATAAAGCCCTGCACTTGGTGGTGTGTGCGGATGCTGTGAGTGAGGTTGTCCACGGCTGGCAACACGTGTTCACTCGTGGTGGCGCGAAACAACTCGTCACGCAAGGACGTAAAGGCGTGCCACATGGGAGCGAGTGCGTCGAGTTCGTGGTTGGGAATACCGCCAAATAAGGTGGCGTAAATGTCCCACGTCTCGGCGGGCGGGGATGAGTCAATATAACGCGGTATGTTGAGGTTGTAGTCATTGGCGCGAATTTCATCACGGCTGACCACGCGGGCGAATTTGTCCGCATTTTGACGGGTTTTAATCGCGTCGCTGATGCGTTTGATGTCGCAGGCACGCAACTGGTTTTGTTTGCCCACTTTGGCAAAGCCGCGTGATGCGTCAATGATCTGCACGTCGGTGGTCTCGCGCGATTGTTTGAGCACCATGATGGTGGTGGGAATGCCTGTGCCAAAGAAAATATTGGCAGGCAAGCCAATAATCGCATCAATGTGGTTGTGCTCGATGAGGTTTTTGCGAATTTGCCCTTCTTCTCCGCCGCGAAACAGCACACCATGCGGCAAGACGATGGTCATAATTCCTTGCGGTTTGAGGTGATACAAATCATGCAACAAAAAAGCATAGTCGGCTTTGGACTTGGGTGCCAAACCAAAGCGCGAATAACGCGGGTCGCCGTCTTTGTGCTGCGGGTTCCATTCTTGTGAATAGGGTGGGTTCGAGACCACGGCATCGACATACAGCGGTTTGTAACTGTGAACGGGGTCGTTTTCATCAAAATACGGCCAGTCGTCTTCTAATGTGTCACCGTTGCGGGTGACAATGTTGTTGGCCTTGATGCCGCGCATGACCAAATTCATCCGCGTGAGGTTGTAGGTGTTCTGCTTGAGTTCTTGGGCGTAATACTTGATGTTGTCGGGTTGGGTCATGTGTTTGGCGACGCATTGACCAATGTTGATGAGCAACGAACCAGAGCCGCTGGTGGGGTCGTAAATTTCAATGGTTTCTTGGTCGCACAAGTGATTGGCAACAATTTCAGACATGAGCAGCGAGACTTCATGCGGGGTGTAAAACTCACCTGCCTTTTTACCTGCATTGGCGGCGAATTGGCTAATGAGGTATTCATAAACAAAGCCCAGCACATCGTAGCCTTGCTTGCCATCCATGGGGATGTCTTTGATGAGATACAGCAAATCACTGATGGACTTGGTGCGCGAGAGTGCCGAATCGCCCAGCTTGCTCAAACCCGTGTGCAAGGTGTCAAAAATGCCTTTAAAGAGTTTTTTGTGGTGCTCATTGATGAGTCGGTCAAAGGCGGATAACGCATCCAACACATTGCTCTCATTGAATTGATTGCCTTTGGCTATCCACGTTGAAAATAAATGCTCATGCCCAATGAAGTAACCAATATTTTCGCGAATGTATTGCACACTGTCGGTGTCGTCCTCGGACAAAGCGGCAATGTCAACATCAGAGTAATCATTCTTTTTCAAATAACTGACTTCGTATTCGCTGAGGTATTTGTAAAAAATAAAGCCCAAAATGAAGTCTTTGTATTCGTTGGCTTCAATCTTTGCCCGCATCTTGTTGGCGGACTCCCAAATTTTGTTGGCTAGTTGTTGTTTGTTCATGGTGGCTGTTTTAAAAAACGAAAAGTGTCTGATTCTATCAGGTCAGCCTATTCAAATGAAAAAAACCTCAGTCAAAAGACTGAGGTTTTAATTTGGTGCCCGTTGCAGGACTTGAACCCACCACCCCCTGATTACAAGTCAGGTGCTCTACCAGATGAGCTAAACGGGCTGAAACAATAGAACGAGATTATAAAGAGGCTTTTTCATCCTGTCAAAGGTTTTTTGCACTTTTTATGAGATTTTCATGCCTGCTTGTGCGCCTGAGTTGGGTTCGAGCAGATACAGGCCGTCGGTTTGGCCTGATGCGCACAGCACCATGCCTTCTGATACGCCGAATTTCATTTTGCGCGGGGCGAGATTGGCGACCATGACGGTGAGTTTGCCGACCAAGTCGTCGGGCTGATACGCGCTGGCAATGCCCGAAAACACGTTGCGGGTTTTGCCTTCGCCGACATCTAAGGTCAATTGGAGCAGTTTGCTTGAGCCTTCGACTGCGTTGCAGGCGACGATTTTGGCGACGCGCAAATCGACTTTGACAAAATCATCAATGCTGATGGTCTCGGCCAGCCCAATGTCTATCACGGGCGCGACTTCTTTGTTGGCTTCAATCAGGGCTTCGATGTGTTTATCTTCGACGCGGGTCATCATGTGGCTGTAGGCGTTAATCGGGTTGGCGGACGACAGCGGCGCAGCAATGTCGCTCCAGTTTTGCGGGGCAATGTTTAAAAACGCGTAGGCTTTGGCAGCAGTTGCGGGCAAAACGGGCGAGAGATACACGGTTAAAATGCGGAAAGCCTCAAGGCAAATGCTGCACACGATTTGCAACTGCTCGTTTTGCGCGGCGTCTTTGGCTAAATCCCACGGTTTGTTGCCGTCGATGAACACATTGACTTGGTCGGCCAGCTCCATAATCGCGCGCATGGCTTTGCCCGATTCACGCGCTTCATACAACGCGCCAATGTTGCTGTGCGCGGCGCGTAAATTAACCAACAGCTCGTGATTCATGGCCGAATCCGCGACTTGGCCGCCAAAACGCTTGACCAAAAACCCTGCGGCGCGGCTGGCGATGTTGACGTATTTGCCGACCAAATCCGAGTTGGTGCGGGCAATGAAGTCGGTGAAGTTCAAGTCCAAGTCTTCCATGCTCGCGTTGAGTTTGGCGGCAAAATAATAGCGCAGCCATTCGGGGTTCATGCCCGTTTGAATGTAACTGTCGGCGGTGATGAATGTGCCGCGCGACTTGCTCATTTTCGCGCCATCGACGGTCAAAAAGCCGTGGGCAAATACGTTGGTCGGCGTGCGGAAACCCGCAAACTTGAGCATGGCGGGCCAAAACAAGGTGTGAAAATACAAAATGTCTTTGCCGATGAAGTGGTACTGCTCGGTGGTTGAATCGGGCTTGACCCAGTCGTTAAAGTTCAAGCCATTTTTATCGCACAGGTTTTTGAAACTGGCGTAGTAGCCAACGGGCGCGTCCAGCCACACGTAAAAATATTTGTTGGGCGCGTTGGGGATTTCAAAGCCAAAATACGGCGCGTCGCGCGAGATGTCCCAGTCGGAGAGTTTGTGCTCTTCGTCGTCGCCCAGCCACTCGCGCATTTTGTTGGTCGCCTCGACTTGCGCCAAGCCTTGCACCCAGTTGCGTAAAAATGATTCGCAGCGTTCATCAGAGAGTTTGAAAAAATAATGCAGCGACTTTTTGCGCACAGGCTCTGCGCCCGACAAGGCCGAGTAGGGTTTGATTAGGTCCATCGGCGAGTACGTCGTGCCGCACACCTCGCAGGAGTCGCCGTATTGGTCGTGCGCGTGGCATTTGGGGCATTCGCCCTTAATGAAGCGGTCGGACAAAAACATTTCTTTGACGGGGTCGTAAAACTGCTCGATTTCGCGCTCGGCAATGAAGCCGTCTTTTTGTAAATTGAGGTAAATTTGATTGCTCAAGGCTTGGTTTTCGGCACTTTCGGTCGAATAATAATTGTCAAATGACACGCCAAACGCGTCAAAATCGCGTTTGTGTTCCGTCCAAACCCGCCCAATCAATTGTTGGGGCGTTAAGCCCTCTTTTTCGGCACGCAACATGACGGGCGTACCATGTGTATCATCCGCGCCGACGTAGTATACTTCGTGCTGATTGAGTTTGAGAAAACGCACCCAAACGTCGGTTTGAATGTATTCGACCAAGTGACCAATGTGGATTTGCCCGTTGGCATAAGGCAAGGCGGATGTGACCAGAATCTGGCGTGGGAAAGTGTTGGGCATGATGAACCATCTATCGCAAAACAAAAACCGCATTTTAACACAGGGCACACCGCATGAATCAGCAAGAATTACAGACCACTTTAGCCAACCTCGCCATTGAACAAGGCGCACCGCTCACGCTCGGCCAAGCCCGCGCGATTAAAGCGATTGACGGCGCACACGTTCACATTGAGTTGCCCTACGCCTGCGCCAGCCAGCATGACGACCTCAAAGCCCGCATCGTGGCGGCAGCGGGCGTTGATTTAACCATTGAGATTCGCACCAAAATCACCGCGCACGTCGTGCAAGCAGGCTTGTCGGTCGCGCCGAACATCAAAAACGTCATCGCCGTCGCCTCAGGCAAAGGCGGCGTGGGCAAAAGCACCACGGCGGTCAATCTCGCCCTCGCGCTGACGCATGAAGGCGCACGGGTCGGGCTGCTCGACGCGGACATTTACGGCCCGTCCGTCCCGCTGCTGCTCAACTTAGCGGGCAAACCCGAACTCAACGCCGCCGAGCAGATGATTCCACCCGCCCGCTATGGCGTGCAAGCCAACTCGATTGGCTTTCTCATCGACGCTGACTCACCCACCGCATGGCGCGGCCCGATGGTGTCGCAAGCCTTGCAGCAACTGTTTGGCCAAACCGCGTGGGACAACTTGGATTACCTCATCATCGACATGCCCCCTGGTACAGGCGACATTCAACTCACCCTCGCGCAAAAAATCCCCGTCACAGGCGCGGTCATCGTCACCACCCCGCAAGACTTGGCCCTGCTTGATGCACGCAAAGGCTTGGCGATGTTTGGCAAAACCAACGTCCCCGTGCTAGGCATTGTCGAAAACATGGCCTTGCACACCTGCGCCCAATGCGGCCACGAAGAAGCCATTTTCGGCAGCGGCGGCGCAAGCCAAATGAGCGCGGATTTTAACGTCACCCTGCTCGGCCAACTGCCGCTATCTATCGACATCCGCACCGCCGCCGACAGCGGCACGCCCACCGTCGCCGCCAACCCCAACAGCCCGCACGCCCAACACTACCGCACGATTGCCCGCAAAATCAGCGCGGCCGTGGCGGGATTACCGAAGGATTTGAGTCATAAGTTTAAGGTGACGACGGTTTAAAAACCACAGTCCAGACCATCAAGGTGCGAAAATCGCACCTTTTTTCATGCCTTGCCGCAAAAAACTTGTGCTTTGCCACAAACAAGTTTATGATTTTTGTAATTTCACAAATTACTGAAATTTCAAAAGGTGCAAAAAATGATGACACTTCCGCCGCTTTCACAAAAATTCGTCAGCCACTTCGGTGAGATGGGCAGCCATTGGGGCATTAACCGCACGGTGGGGCAGATTTATGCGTTGCTGTATCTCGCGCCTGAGCCGCTGGTGGCGGAGCAGATTAGCGAGTTGTTGGGCTTTTCGCGCTCGAATGTGAGCATTGGTTTGAAGGAGTTGCAAAGTTGGCGGCTGGTGAAGATGAATCACGTGCAGGGCGATAGGCGTGAGCATTTTTCGAGTTTGGGCGATGTGTGGGACATTTTTCGCACGGTGGCGGCGGAGCGGCATCGGCGCGAGATTCAGCCCACGGCGACGATTTTGCGCGAGGCTTTGCTCGAAACGCCAAGCAGCGCGGCGGAGATTCACGCGCAGGAGCAGATTCGCAAAATGAATGATTTGTTTGAGTTGGCCAATTCTTGGTTTGAGGAGATTCAAAATCTCTCGCCCGAAGAATTGACCCGTTTGATGAAAATGGGCATGCAGGCCAAAAAAGTGCTGGCCTTCACCGACAAACTCACGTTTAAAAAGTAACCGTCATGGACACCCTTGTGCTATCGCGTATGCAGTTTGCGCTCAATATCAGTTTTCACATTTTGTTCCCTGTCATCAGCATTGCGCTGGCGTGGGTCATGGTGTTTTTTCGCGTGCGCTACACGCTGTCGCACAATCCTGCTTGGCAGGTGGCGTACCACCGCGCCATCAAGTGGTTTGCGCTCACTTTCGCGCTGGGCGTTGTATCGGGCGTGACGATGAGTTTTCAGTTTGGCACGAACTGGCCTGGTTTTATGGAAAAAGTTGGTGACATTGCCGGCCCGCTGCTCGGCTACGAAGTGATGACCGCGTTTTTTCTAGAGGCGAGTTTTTTGGGGATTATGCTGTACGGCAAAGAGCGGGTGTCGAATAAAGTGCATATTTTCGCCAGTGTGATGGTGGCGGTGGGCACGTCGATGTCGGCGTTTTGGATTTTGGCACTCAATTCATGGATGCAAACCCCTGTCGGTTTTGAGGTTTTGCCCAACGGTAAAATCATAGCAACCGACTGGTGGGCGATTGTGTTCAACCCATCGTTTCCGTATCGCTTGGCGCACAAAATGCTCGCGTCGTTTGTGACCGTTGGCTTTTTGTTGGCGGGTTTGTCGGCGTGGCGTTTTTTGGCGGGGCGCGGCGACGCGGCGGCGGGCTTGATTTTGCGCACGGGCTTGAGCATTGCCGCGCTGGTTTTGCCGTTGCAAATTTTGGTCGGCGACATGCACGGCTTGAACACCTTGCAGCACCAACCCGCAAAAGTCGCGGCGATGGAGGGCTTGTGGCACACACAAAAATCTGTGCCGCTGGTGTTGTTGGGCGTGCCCGATGCGGCCACGCAGTCCAACCGTTACGCGATTGAAGTGCCTCAAGTGTCCAGCTTGATTTTGACCCACAAGTGGGACGGCGAAGTCAAAGGGTTGAACGAATTTGCCGACAAGCCGAATGTGAGCATGGTGTTTTACTCGTTTCGGGTGATGGTGGGCATGGGCTTTTTGATGCTCGCGGTGGCGTGGTTTGCCGCGTTTTATCGGCGCAAACGGCCTGATTTTGCCACATGGCCGCGCGGTTTGCTGCGCACGCTGCAACTCATGACGTTTTCAGGCTGGGTGGCGACGCTGGCGGGCTGGTTTGTGACCGAAACGGGTCGGCAACCGTGGATTGTCTATGGCGTTTTGCGCACCGCCGATGTGGTTGCGCCCCATCCGACGGGCATGGTGGCGAGCAGTTTTGTCATGTATGCACTGGTTTATGTGGGTTTGCTGGTGGCGTACATCAGCGTGATGCGCTATTTGGCTTTGAAAGATGAACATTAAAGTTCCCGTCATTGCGGGCTTGACCCGCAATCTCCCATTAAGGAGATGCCGCATCCAGTGCGGCATGACGAACTTATTAAATGCGGAGTAACACCATGACCTTCAACGATTTTTTACCCATCATTTTCATGAGCCTCATGGGCGTGTCGATGTTGATTTATGTGATTTTAGACGGCTATGACTTGGGGATTGGGCTGCTCTTGCCCTTCGCATCGCCCACTGAAAAAAACCACATGATGAATTCCATCGGGCCGTTTTGGGATGCCAACGAGACTTGGCTGGTGCTGGGGGTCGGCTTGCTGCTGGTCGCCTTTCCGTCGGCGCATGGTGTGGTGTTGTCGGCGTTGTATGCGCCTGTCGCATTGATGTTGCTCGGTTTGATTTTGCGCGGCGTGTCGTTTGATTTTCGCATCAAAGCGCACGATGAGCACCGCGTTTTGTGGGAGCGTTTGTTCACCCTCGGCTCATGGATGGCCGCGTTGGCGCAAGGCTGGATGCTCGGCGAATACGTGGCGGGCTTGGCGGGCGGCTCGCTGGGTTACTACGCTTTCGCGGCTCTAATTGCCCTCACCCTGCCCGCGCTCTACGTAGCCCTTGGCGCGGGCTGGCTGGTCATGAAAACCAGCGGCCCACTGCAAGCCGCCGCCATGCGCTGGGCGCACCGCGCATGGTGGCCGATGGTGCTGGGCCTGCTTGCGGTCTCGGTCGCCACGCCACTGGTCAGCAGCGAAATCGCCCACAAATGGTTGGGCGACATCCCCACCGCGCTCGCACTCGCCCCTGTGCCGCTGGTCACCGCGATTGCACTGGCAGTGATGTGGCATGTGAGCCGCTCGCCCCTGTTGGTGGCGCACGGCTACGGCTGGTTGATATTCGCCAGCACCTGCTTGGTGTGCATTTTAGCCAGCGTGGGCCTAGCCTACAGTTTATTTCCGTACATTGTCATGGGCAAAATCACCGTTTGGCAAGCCGCCAGCAGCGCGGCATCGCTCAAAATTTTATTGGTCGGCGCGGCCATTTCGTTGCCGATGATTGTGATTTATACGGTTTGGGTGTATCGGATTTTTTGGGGAAAGGTGGATGCAACATGAATACGCCATCTGAAATCAGCCGTTATTTGGCCAACGCTACTTTTTACGACGTGCATCAAGCGGCTTGCGCCACGGGCGAGCGCTCTGCACTGGAGATTCACCTGCACACCATGGCGCACACGCCGCGCTGGATTGATGGCTTGATGCGTGTGCGCAACCTCATCGTCAAGCAACTCGGCCTCAAAGACTTGGGGCCATTGGGGCATACGAACAACGGCAAACCCGCCGCCCACTACCGCGTCGGCGAGCGGCTGGGGATTTTTACCCTTTTTTACATCGCGCACAACGAGGTGATTTTGACCGATGAAGACACGCACCTCACGGTCAAAATTTCGCTGTACGCCACGCCCAATGAGTTGCGCATCACCAGCGTCGTTCACACCCACAACTGGCTCGGCCGCGTGTATTTGTGGGTGATTATTCCGTTTCACAAATTGATTGTGAAACGGATGTTGCGCTCAATGCAGCAAGTTTTGCGCAAGTAACATGGCAGATGACCAAGTTCCCGATCAAAACTCCTCATACAGCGGCAGCGTCAAAAACGCCACAAAGTCTTGCCGCGTACTCATTTCGACAAAAATCTCGGCGGCGCGGGCGACGGTGGGCAGGTCATTGAGCGCGAGTTTCACTTTAAGCGTTTCCTCATCCGCAATGCTGCGCACCAGTGGTGCGGTGACTTTGCGCCCGTCGTCGAGCACGCCTTTGGTCGAGCGGATCCATTGCCAGACTTGCGAGCGGCTGATTTCGGCGGTGGCGGCGTCTTCCATTAAGTTGTGAATCGGTACGCAGCCATTGCCCGCCAGCCACGCGGCGAGGTAATGAATGCCGACGTTGATGTTGTTGCGCAAACCGTTTTCAGTAATCGGGGTTTCGGGGGTGAAATTGAGCAGGTCGGCGGCGGTCACGGTCACGTCGTCGCGCTGTTTGCCAAACTGATTGGGCGCGTCGCCCAGCACCGCGACAAACTCGGCCATGGCGACTTCAACCAGCGCGGGGTGCGCGACCCAGCCGCCGTCATAGCCGTCGTTGGCGTCGCGGGCTTTGTCGGCGCGAATGCCTGCAAAAGCGCGCTCGTTGGCCGCCGCATCAGTTTTGCTGGGAATCAACGCGCTCATGCCGCCGATGGCGGGTGCGCCGCGTTTGTGGCAGGTTTTGACCAACAGTTGCGCGTAGGCGCGCATGAATGGCGCAGTCATGGTCAATTGGCTGCGCTCGGCCAGACAAAAATCAGGGGCGTTTTTGAATTTTTTGATGCAAGAAAAAATATAATCCCAGCGACCCGCATTCAGCCCCGCGCTGTGCTCGCGCAATTCGTACAAAATCTCGTCCATTTCAAACGCGGCGACAATCGTTTCAATCAGCACCGTGGCTTTAATCGTGCCTTGCGCCACGCCCAGCGCGTTTTGCGCGAACACAAACACGTCATTCCACAACCGCGCTTCAAGGTGGCTTTCCATTTTGGGCAGATAAAAATACGGCCCAGCGCCTCGCGCCAGCAACTCATGCGCGTTGTGAAAAAAATACAAACCAAAGTCAAACAGCCCGCCCGACATGCGTTGCCCGTCAATCAGCACGTGTTTTTCGTCCAAATGCCAACCGCGCGGGCGCACCAACAAAGTCGCGCTTATCTCGTTCAAACGATACGGCTTGCCATTGGATTCAAAGTCAATTTGCCGCCGAATCGCGTCATATAAATTGATTTGCCCCTGAACTTGATTCGCCCACAGCGGCGCATTGGAGTCCTCAAAATCAGCCATATACGAGTCCGCACCTGAGTTGAGCGCATTGATAATCATTTTGCGCTCAACCGGCCCTGTGATTTCGACGCGGCGACGCGCCAAGGCAGGCGGAATCGGCGCAACGGCCCAGTCGGCGGTGCGAATCAAGCGTGTTTCGGGTAAAAAATCCAGCGACGTGCCTGCGTCCAACCGCTCGGCGCGTTGCTCGCGGGCGACCAAAATCGCTTGGCGGCGCGGCTCAAACTGGCGGTGCAATTGCGCCACAAAACTCAACGCGTCAAAAGACAAAATGGCGGCGTATTCAGCGCGTACGGTCGCGTTGATGTGCATTCCTGCGGGCATGGCAATGGACATGATGACTCCTTAAAATGGGTTGCGATAATTATGTCTTATATAAGACTTTAAGGCAAGGGGCGCAAACGCCCTAAAAACACATCCGCCGCTTCAAATCCGACCACGCGCAATTGCTCACGGGCAGTATTCGGCGCAAAACGCACCACCGCAGGCGGCCCGTAGAGATTCAACCGCTGCAACAACGCGGCGTGCGCCTCGGTGTAATCGGTCATGTCCACGCGCAGCAGCGTCATTTCGCTCATGGCTTGGCGCACACGCGGCTCGCTAAAGGTTTTGCGCTCCATTTCAATGCACGAGCGACACCAGTCGGCATACACGTCAAGCAATATCGGCTGGTTGCTCTGCGCGAGTGCGTTGTCCAACTCGGCCACAGTGTGAATCGGCTGAAACGCGAGTTCGGCGCTATTTTTAGGTACATATTTGCTCCACAGCGGTTGCGCAATCCACACCGCCGCCGCGAGCATGAGCACGCCGATAATGGTTTTGATGCGCAACATCCACGCACCGCTTTTGGGGACGAGTTGCCCAAACCCCGCGCCCAGCAACAACAAAGGCACACCCATGCCATACGCGAGCACCAGCAAGGCCAAGCCGCCAAACGCGGCGTGCCCCGTTTGTGAAATATAGGTCAAAATACCAACCAGCGGCGCGGTGACGCACGGCGAGGCAATCAAGGCCGAGCCTGCGCCAAGCACCAGCCCGCCGACGTAGCCGTGCTGGCCTTGCGTGCGCTGACTCAGCCACGTTTGCCACGCAACGGGCAGTTGCAACTGAAACAGCCCAAACATGCTCAACGCCAAAACCACCATCAAACCCGCCAAGCCGCCCAAAACCCACGGGCTTTGCAAATATTGATGCAAACCCGAACCCGTGTGCGCGACCAAAACCCCGATGAGCGCGTAGACCGCCGCCATGCCCGTGACGTAACTCAGGGCCAACAAAAACCCGCGCCCGCGCGACACATTGCGCTGCCCTGCCAACATGGCCGAGAGCACGGGCAACATCGGCAACATACACGGCGTGAGCGACAACAAAACCCCAAGGCCAAACATCGCCAACAGCGCGTACGCCCAATGACGCTGGCTCAATATATTCGTCGCATCGCTGCTGTTGTCAAACGCGGCGGCGTGGGTTTTGACCGCATCAATGCTGGGTGGTGCGGCTGCGGCAGGCAACAACGGCTGCACAGAAGCAGGTGCTGCAGCCTTAGGTGCGGGCGATTGAGGAGCCACCTCAGTTTTATCCACTTCAGGCTTTACAACTTCAGCGGGGGTCTCAACGGGCTTAGGCGCGGCAACATCGCTGATTTTCAACACGGCTTGGGTTTGGCGTGGTGGGTAACACAAGCCTTTATCTGCGCAGCCACGTGACGTCACCACCACTTTGAACAATGCTTCACCTGCTTGTTTTTTTTGAATCGGCACATCAACGCTAACCTGCTTATGGTAAATCGCCATGTCCTGATTGAAGTTTTCATCAAACTTAATTTGTGCCGCAGGCAGTTTAACTGCACCCGTTTGCGACACTGCACCGTCTGGGCTGACCACGGAGAACTTAAATTCATCGCGGTACATGTAGTAGCCATCGGCAATTTTGAAGCTCACTCGCACGCTTTGCGCCCCATTCATCTGCGCAGAAAACGCAAATGCCTGTTCGGGCGGCAAGAACTCTTGCGCACGAGCAGGCAAAATGAATAACAGGATGAGGGACAACCAACGAAATAAATGCATGAGCAATACCGATATAAAAAATGACGGGTCAAGACCCGTCATTTTACTGTACTTGAGCAGAATTATTCTGCTGTTGTACGCTCAACCAATTCAACAAACGCCATAGGCGCGTTGTCACCGACACGGTAGCCGCATTTCAAAATACGGATGTAACCGCCTGGACGGTTCGCGTTGCGAGGACCGATGTCATCAAACAATTTTTTGACCACATCTTTATCACGCAAACGATCAAACGCCAAACGTTGGTTTGACAATGTGTTGGTTTTACCCAAGTTGATTAATGGCTCAATGACTTTACGCAAGTCTTTGGCTTTAGGCAAAGTGGTTTTGATGACTTCGTGTTGCAACAAAGACACTGACATGTTGCGGAACATAGCCAAACGGTGGCTGCTGGTGCGATTGAGTTTACGCAAACCTGAACGATGACGCATGATGATATCCTTAAAAAATAATCTAAAATTCAGCTCTTCTATCCCAAATGGGCGGGCTCGTATCCGTTTTATTAAGGTTTTTGTTCAAAGAATTGAACAAAAACCCCAATGCTTTTTACACTTCCAAACCAGCGGGCGGCCAGTTTTCGAGTTTCATACCCAAAGTCAAGCCACGAGTGGCCAAGACTTCTTTGATTTCTGACAACGATTTGCGACCCAAGTTTGGCGTTTTGAGCAAATCTTGCTCCGAACGACGCACCAAGTCACCAATGTATTGAATCGCTTCTGCCTTGAGGCAGTTGGCCGAACGAACGGTCAATTCGAGTTCATCGACAGGGCGCAACAAAATCGGGTCAAACTGAGGTGCGGCCGCGCGTGCGCCCGTTTGCACTTCAGTGGTATCTTCGGTGTTTTGCAATGCAGCAAATACACTCAACTGCTCAATCAAAATCGCTGCTGACTGGCGAACCGCTTCTTCAGGAGAAATCACGCCGTTGGTATCAATGTGCATAACGACTTTATCCAAGTCGGTGCGCTGTTCCACACGGGCTGATTCAACCGCATAGCTGACTTTACGAATCGGTGAAAACGACGCATCCAACATGATGTGGCCGATTTTCTTGCTGTGATCGTCCGCAAATGCGCGTACGTTACCTGGCACATAACCACGGCCTTTTTCGACCTTGATTTGCATGTCCAGCTCACCACCCGCCAAGTTCGCAATCACGTGATTCGGATTGACGATTTCAACTTCGTGCGAACCTTCGATATCTGCTGCAGTCACCACGCCTTGGCCTGATTTTTTCAGGGTCAACGTGATTTCATCGCGGCTGTGCAATTTAAACACAATGCCCTTGATGTTCAGCAAAATATCCACCACGTCTTCTTGCACACCATCCAATGTCGAGTATTCATGCAAGGCACCCGCAATTTGCACTTCAGTCGCAGCAAAGCCACTCATTGAAGACAACAATACGCGGCGCAATGCATTACCCAAAGTGTGGCCATAGCCACGTTCGAAAGGCTCTAAAACCACTTTCGCACTGTGTTCACCCGTTGCTTCTACAATAATGTTGCGAGGCTTTAAAAATGCATTTTTAGACATAAAATTCCTTTCAACAGAATGCCAATCGGCGTCAAACCCATTGGCACTCGGGGTGATGTGAATGAGATAAAACTATTTGGATTAACGTGAGTACAACTCAACAATCAAACTTTCATTCACATCATGCGCAACATCTGAGCGCTCTGGGGCAGATTTAAACGTGCCTTCCATTTTCTTGGCATCAACCGAAACCCACATTGGCATGCCAACTTGTTCGGCCAATTGCAATGCTTCAGCAATACGCACTTGCTTTTTGGCTTTTTCAGTGACGGTAATCACATCACCTGGTTTGATTTGAATCGATGGAATGTTGGCCACTTGACCGTTCAAAACGATAGATTTATGGCTCACCAATTGACGTGCTTCAGCACGAGTTGAGCCAAAGCCCATGCGGTAAACGACGTTGTCCATACGCTGTTCGAGCAAACGAATCAAGTTTTCGCCTGTGTTGCCACGTTGACGATCCGCTTCTGCGAAATAACGACGGAATTGACGCTCCAAAACGCCATACATCCGTTTCAATTTTTGTTTTTCACGCAATTGAACACCGTAGTCAGATGTGCGCATACCAGATTTAGCGCCGTGCTGACCTGGTTTAACATCCAATTTGCATTTTGAATCTAACGTGCGACGTGCACTTTTCAAAAATAAATCTGTGCCTTCACGGCGAGCCAATTTGGCTTTAGGTCCTAGGTAACGTGCCACGATAATTCCTTTATTGAAATGCGTTTAAAGCAAACGCATGTTTTTATCCGTTAAAATAAAAACAGTGGTCTTAAAAAATGACGCACGCGAGGTGCGAAACGAAGAGATTGTGTTTTTACAAACACAAAAACGCAATCGTCGATTATACTCGACGACTACGTTTTCAGTCAAGCGACGACGATTAAATACGACGACGCTTCGGTGGACGGCAACCATTGTGTGGTACAGGCGTCACATCTTGAATCGATGTGATTTTAATGCCCAACGCACTCATTGCACGAACTGAAGATTCACGACCAGGGCCTGGACCCTTGATGCGAACTTCGAGATTTTTGATGCCATACTCTTGTGCCACTTTACCTGCAGATTCTGCCGCAACTTGGGCTGCAAATGGGGTTGATTTGCGTGAGCCTTTAAAGCCCGCGCCACCCGCAGTTGCCCAAGACAATGCATTGCCTTGACGGTCAGTGATGGTCACAATTGTGTTATTGAAAGAAGCGTGAACGTGCAAAATACCGTCAACGACATTTTTCTTAACTTTTTTACGCGCGCGTGCTGCGGCGTTATTTGCTGCTTTTGCCATGAATTATCCTTTAATGCCGATTATTTTTTGCCAGCAATACTTGCTTTACGAGGACCTTTACGCGTACGCGCATTGGTTTTAGTGCGCTGACCACGGCAAGGCAAGCCTTTACGATGGCGCATACCGCGGTAGCAACCCAAATCCATCAAACGTTTGATAGACATAGTCACTTCACGACGCAAGTCACCTTCAATCATGAAAGAGCCTACTGCTTCACGCAATTTTTCTAAGTCAGCATCATCCAAATCTTTGACTTTTTTATTTGCGGCAACACCTGTCGCTTCACAAATTTTAAGTGCACGAGGACGACCAATCCCATAAATGGCAGTCAAGCCAATTACAGTGTGTTTTTGTGGCGGAATGTTTACACCAGCGATACGAGCCATTATATTTCCTTTGAGCTAATTAACCTTGACGTTGCTTGTGACGTGGGTCACTTGAGCAAATCACACGCACGACGCGATTGCGACGAATAATTTTGCAATTGCGGCAAATGCGCTTTACTGACGCGAGTACTTTCATTTCTTACTCCTAAAATTTCTACTTTAATTTCAACGTTATTTAACGCGAAAAACGATTCGAGCCTTCGACAAATCATACGGTGTTAATTCAACCGTGACTTTGTCGCCAGGCAAAATGCGGATGTAGTGCATGCGCATTTTGCCTGAAATATGCCCTAAAACCACATGACCATTTTCGAGTTTAACACGAAACGTGGCATTGGGCAAATTCTCTATGACTTCACCCTGCATTTGAATTGCATCATCTTTTGCCATGGGTATCCTTACTTCGAACTTCTAAAATTGGCTTTTTTCATCACCGATTCATATTGCTGACTGATGGTGAATGATTGGACTTGGGTCATAAAATCCATAGCCACCACCACCACAATCAATAATGACGTACCACCAAAAGCAAACTGGAGCGAAACGCCTGACATCAACATCTCTGGAATCAAACACACAATCAACATGTATAAAGAACCAACCAAAGTCAATCGAGTCAAGATTTTATCCAAGTAACGGGTGGTCTGTTCGCCTGGACGAATCCCTGGCACAACGGCACCTTGTTTTTTCAGGTTGTCTGCGGTTTCGCGGCTATTAAAGGTCAATGCTGTGTAGAAAAAGCAGAAAAACACCAAGCCAACAGCAAACAAAGTCATGTACAGCGGTTTACCTGGCGCCAACTCTTGTGACATTTCACGTGCCCATGGTGCTACTGAGTTACCGAACCAGCTCACAATCGTCGCGGGGAACAATAAAATGGACGAAGCGAAAATTGCGGGAATCACACCTGCCACATTCAACTTCAAAGGCAAAAATGAACTTTGCCCACCGTACACTTTATTACCAACTTGACGCTTGGCGTAGTTGATTGGGATTTTACGCATGGCTCGTTCAACGAACACCACAAAAGCCACAATCAAAGCGCCCAATACCAACATCATGAAACCAGTGAAATTGCCGATTGAACCTGTACGCACCAATTCAAACAAAGTGGCAATACCAGATGGCAATCCAGAAACAATCCCAGCAAAGATGATGATGGAAATTCCATTACCAATACCGCGCTCGGTGACTTGCTCACCCAACCACATCAAAAACATCGTGCCTGTCGTCAAACTGAGCATGGCCATAAACTTGAAGTTAACGCCAATGTCAAACACCATTCCAGGCTGACTTTCTAACCACGTAGCAATCGTCAAAGATTGCAAAGCCGCCAAACCTAAAGTGGCATAACGCGTGTATTGCGTGATTTTGCTGCGCCCTGAGCTGCCTTCTTTTTGCAACGCTGCCAAAGAAGGCACCACAATCGCCGCCAATTGCATGATGATAGATGCCGTAATATATGGCGTAATCCCCAATGCAATGATGGTTGCGCGTGACAATGCGCCACCTGAGAACAAATTCATCAGACCCAGCAAACCGCTCTGACCACCGCTATTAAGCATTTTGGCCAATTCAGAAGCATTGACACCTGGGACTGGAATATGCGCACAAATACGGTACACCACCAACGCCAAAACCAAAAAAATCAGACGTTGTTTGAGCTCGCTTGAACCTTGCGAAGTTTGAGCAGGTAATTTGGCTGTAGCCATACTCAACTCACTTATTCAGCAATTGAGCCACCAGCGGCTTCAATTGCAGCGCGAGCGCCTTTGCTGACTGCCAAACCTGACAGAGCCACTTTACGAGTGATTTCACCCGTCGAGATGACTTTTACACTGGTAATTAACTCACCCAACAAGCCTGCTTGTTTCAAAGCCAGCAAATCAATAGTATCTACTGGCAATTTGCTCAAATCGCTCAAAGTGACTTCACCGACAAAACGACGTGTCAATGACGTGAAACCACGTTTTGGCAAGCGACGGTGCATAGGCATTTGACCGCCTTCAAAACCGACGCGGTGGAAGCCACCTGAACGTGATTTTTGACCTTTGTGACCACGACCTGCTGTTTTACCAGAGCCTGAGCCAATACCACGGCCAACGCGGTTGCGTTCTTTATTTGAGCCTGCCGCTGGGGCAATTGTATTCAAATACATATATTTCTCCAAAAATTAGGCCACAACGCGCACTAAATAAGCGACTTTGTTAATCATGCCGCGCACTGCTGGCGTGTCTTCTAATTCACGTACTTGACCGATTTTTTTCAGGCCCAAGCCCAAAACTGTGTCGCGATGTGATTGTTTGGTGCCGATAACACTTTTCACCAAAGTGACTTTTACTGTAGCTGTCATAATGGCTCCTTAAGCTGTGATATCTTCAACACTTTTGCCACGCTTTGCAGCGATGTCAGAAGGTGTTGATTGTTTACGCAAACCATCTAAGGTTGCACGAACCAAGTTGTATGGGTTGCTTGAACCGAGTGACTTAGCCACTACGTTGTGGATACCCATCACATCAAATACTGCACGCATAGGACCGCCTGCAATCACGCCTGTACCGTCTTTAGCGGGTGACATCAACACAGAAGCTGCGCCGTGTTTACCTGTAACTGAGTGCTGCAAAGTACCGTTTTTGATTGGAATGCGAACCATTGAGCGGCGCGCTTGATCCATTGCTTTTTGCACGGCAACAGGCACTTCACGCGCTTTACCTTTACCCATACCGATGCGGCCATCGCCGTCACCGACTACAGTTAAGGCGGCAAAACCCATAATACGACCACCTTTAACCACTTTAGTAACGCGGTTGACGGCAATCATTTTCTCACGCAAGCCATCATCGGCTTGTGTTTGATCTTTAGCTTGAACTTTAGACATAAGAATTCCTTAATTTCGGCTTAGAACTGTAAGCCAGCTTCGCGAGCTGCTTCAGCCAAGGCTTTAACGCGGCCGTGGAATTGAAAACCAGAGCGGTCAAATGCAACTTGCGTCACACCTACGGCTTTTGCTTTTTCTGCAATGGCTTTGCCAACTGCAGTTGCGGCGGCGACGTTGCCGCCATTGCCTTTAAGCTCTGCACTTAATGCTGCTTCTTGAGTTGAAGCTGAAGCCAATACTTTTGAGCCATCCGCAGAAATCAAGTTGGCATAAATATGTGAATTGGTGCGATGAACCGCCAAACGAGTGACTTTCAACTCAGCAATTTTGGCACGGGTTTTGCGTGCACGGCGCAAACGCGCTTGCTTTTTGTCTTGCATCATAATTCCTTTAAAGAATCGATCCGTTAGCCGCGCATTGAGCGAGCTCAATGCGTCAACTTAACGATTATTTTTTCTTGGTTTCTTTGATAATCACCACTTCGCCAACATAGCGAACACCTTTACCTTTGTAAGGCTCAGGTTCACGGTAAGAACGAACTTCAGCGGCCACTTGACCTACTTTTTGCTTGTCCACACCTTTGATGATGATTTCAGTTTGAGTTGGGGTTTCAGCCGTTACGCCTTCAGGCATCGCATGAAATACATCATGAGAAAAGCCCAATTCCAATTTCAAACCGTTGTTTTCAGCTTTAGCGCGATAACCCACACCCACCAAAGCCAATTTCTTTTCAAAGCCTTCGGTCACGCCTTTAACCATGTTGGCCAACAAAGCACGGGTTGTGCCCGACAACGCATTGGACTCACGTGATTCATCGTTGCGCACAACAGTCAATTGACCGTCTTTGCTTTCGATGGTGACTTTGTCACTGAACACTGATTCTAAAGTACCCAGTTTACCTTTGACAGTCACTTTTGTACCCAAAACAGAAACTTCAGCGCCGTTCAGTGCAACCGGATTTTTACCTACACGAGACATTTTTTTCTCCTTTTCCGATTACGCGACGTAGCACAAAACTTCACCACCCACGCCAAGCGCACGCGCTTTGCGATCGGTAATGACACCTTTTGAGGTCGACAAAATCGCCACACCCAAGCCGTCCATCACACGTGGAATAGCATCTGATTGACGGTAAATGCGCAAACCAGGCTTAGATACGCGGTCAATACGCACAATAACAGGCTCGCCTGCGTGGTATTTCAATGCGATTTCCAAAACAGGTTTAGCTGCTTCGCCACCAATTTTAAATTCTTCAATATAGCCTTCGTCTTTCAACACTTGCGCAATAGCCACTTTGAGTTTAGAAGACGGCATAGAAACCGTTGCTTTTTCAACACTTTGTGCATTGCGAATGCGCGTCAACATATCGGCAATTGGATCACTCATACTCATATTGTTTCTCCTATTACCAGCTGGCTTTAACCAAACCTGGGATTTGACCGTTCATGGCGGCATCACGCATTTTACTGCGGCCCAAACCAAAACGGCTGAACACGCCACGTGGACGACCCGTCAATTGGCAACGATTGCGCAAACGAGTTGGGTTTGCATTGCGTGGTAAAGCTTGCAATTTCAAACGCGCTTCGTAGCGCTCTTCTTCTGTTAATGCTTGATTGTTAATCGTCGCAGTCAAAGCCGCGCGTTTAGCAGCAAACTTTGCCACCAACGCTTCGCGTTTTTTCTCACGATTAATCAGAGATAATTTAGCCATTATTTCACCCTTAGTTTCTGAACGGGAATTTAAACGCGGCGAGCAATGCTTTCGCTTCTGCGTCGGTTTTCGCCGTAGTCGTGATGCTGATGTTCATACCACGCAAGGCGTCGATTTTTTCGTATTCGATTTCGGGGAAAATGATTTGCTCTTTCACGCCGATGTTGTAGTTACCACGACCATCGAACGCTTTACCATTCACACCACGGAAGTCACGAACGCGTGGAAATGCAACTGTAACCAAACGATCCAAAAACTCGTACATTTTGTTCGAGCGCAAAGTCACCATGCAACCAATAGGGTAGTCTTCACGGATTTTGAAACCCGCAATCGCTTTACGCGCCTTGGTCACCACTGGCTTTTGACCCGCAATTTTGGTCATATCCGCAACCGCAAAATCAATGACTTTTTTGTCAGCAACCGCTTCGCCCACACCCATATTCAAGGTGATTTTGGTGATGCGTGGCACTTCCATAATCGATTTGTAGCCGAATTTTTCCATCAATTCAGGAACAATCTTTTCTTTATATACTGTCTGTAAACGTGTCATGATAGTCCTTTACGCCACAACTTCGCCATTTGATTTAAAGACGCGGGCTTTTTGACCATCCACTTCTTTAATCGAAACGCGATCTGCTTTTTGGGTTTTAGAGTTAAACAACGCCACATTGGAAATATGAATCGGCATTGTTTTATCAACGATACCGCCTTCTTTATTGGCCATTGGGTTAGGACGTTGATGTTTTTTAACAACATTCACGCCCTCAACCAAAACGTAATCGGCATCTACGCGTGACAAAACAATACCGCGTTTACCTTTATCTTTGCCTGTCAAGACAACAACATTATCGCCTTTGCGAATTTTTTGCATGTCATTTCCCCTTACAGCACTTCTGGCGCCAAAGACACGATTTTCATGAACTTTTCACCGCGCAATTCGCGAGTGACAGGTCCAAAAATACGTGTGCCGATTGGTTCCAATTTTGCATTCAACAAAACAGCTGCGTTGTCGTCAAATTTGACTTTCGAGCCATCAGGACGGCGAACACCAGCGGCTGTACGAACCACAACCGCATTGTAAACTTCACCTTTTTTAACACGGCCGCGAGGCGCCGCATCTTTAATTGTTACTTTGATGACATCACCAACGCTGGCGTAACGACGCTTAGAGCCGCCCAGCACTTTGATACACATCACCGAACGTGCGCCCGTATTATCGGCCACGTCCAATTTGCTTTGCATCTGAATCATGATATTTTTCCCAACTTAATCACTACAAGGTAGCGGTCAGTTTTGGCCTCACTGCACCCATATAGAGGCAGCACTTGAGTAGAACCCTTGACGGGTTAGACTTTCTCCAATCTCGCACAAACGAGACCGTGAAGAAAGTCGATTATATCTTCTTTACAAAACTAAAGCAACAACTGTTTGTTTTAAATGAGATTTATTTGACATGAAAGCAACAGGACGATATTAGTCAAGTTACGGTAAAATGGTATATTTTTGCACGAGGGTTAAATAATTCCATGAATGTATTGATTATCGGCTCAGGTGGTCGTGAGCATGCGCTGGCTTGGAAAATGGCCGCTTCGCCGCGGGTGACTCAAATTTTCGTCGCACCTGGCAATGCAGGTACGGCTCGCCTGCCCAAAACCCGCAACATCACGCAAGTCGACAATGCTGCGCTGGTTAAGTTTGCGCAAGAGCACCATGTTGATTTAACCGTGGTCGGCCCTGAAGCGCCTTTGGCGCGGGGTGTGGTCGATGCGTTTCGTGCCGCTGATTTAGCGATTTTTGGCCCGACACAAGCGGCCGCGCAACTTGAATCATCCAAAACTTTTGCCAAAGATTTTATGGCGCGGCATCAGATTCCCACCGCTGCGTATGCAACCTTCACCGACGTTGCACTGGCGCACGACTACATTAACGCGCGCGGCGCACCGATTGTCATCAAGGCCGATGGTTTGGCCGCAGGCAAAGGCGTGGTGGTCGCCATGACTTTGGATGAGGCGCGTCGCGCCATCAACGATATGCTGCAAGACACCGTTGGCGGGCGAGTGGTGATTGAAGAGTTTTTGGAGGGTGAAGAAGCCAGTTTCATCGTGCTGTGCGACGGCACAACCGCATTGCCGCTGGCGACCAGTCAAGACCACAAACGACTTTTAGATGCCGACCAAGGCCCGAACACAGGCGGCATGGGCGCGTATTCGCCCGCCCCCGTGGTCACGCCAGAGGTCTACGAGCGTGCCATGCGTGAAGTCATCGAACCCACCCTTGACGGCATGCGGCAAGATGGCATTGAGTTCACGGGCTTTTTGTACGCGGGCTTGATGATTGCACCCGATGGGCACATCAAAGTGCTTGAATTCAACTGCCGCATGGGCGACCCTGAAACGCAGCCCATCATGATGCGTTTGCAATCTGATTTATTTGAGGTTTTGCAGCATGGCGCACGCGGCACATTGAGCCAAGTTCAACTCAACTGGGACGAGCGTGTGGCACTTGGCGTGGTTTTGGCAGCCGCCAACTACCCCGTCGCGCCACGCACAGGCGACATCATCAGCCTACCCACAGACACCGACAACTGCATGGTTTTTCATGCGGGCACTGCGCTGCAAGGTGAGCAAGTCATCACCAGCGGTGGTCGTGTGTTGTGCGTCACTGCTCTAGGTACGACTTTACGCGAGGCTCAGGCCGCCTCATATCAACATGTGAATAACATTGATTTTGCAGGCATGCAATTTCGCACCGACATCGGTTATCGCGCCTTGGATGTGATTTAAATGAATCTGTACGATTATTTCACCGACCTACAAAACCGCATTGTCAGCCGTCTCGAAATCACCGACGGCGCGACGTTCAAACGCGACGCATGGCAAAAAGAAGCCGACTCGCCGTTGCAAGGCCACGGCGTGACTGCGATTTTAGAAAACGGTGCGGTGTTTGAACGCGCAGGCGTGGCATTTTCGTCGGTGCGCGGTGCTCAATTGCCGCCATCGGCCTCACAAAACCGCCCCGAATTGGCGGGGCGTGGCTTTGAAGCGATGGGCGTGTCGTTGGTGATTCACCCGCGCAACCCATTTGTACCGATTGTGCACATGAATGTCCGCGCGTTGGTCGCGCACCAAGTGGGCGAGCCTGATGTCGCGTGGTTTGGCGGCGGAATGGATTTAACGCCGTGTTATGGTTTTGTTGAGGATTGCGTGCATTTTCACCAAACCTGCAGCGATGCGCTCGCGCCATTTGGCGACGACAAATACCCTGCCTTCAAACAATGGTGCGACGCGTATTTTTTCCTCAAGCACCGCAATGAGGCGCGTGGCATTGGCGGCATTTTCTTTGACGATCAAACCTCGCAAGCCATGATGCAAGCGGTCGGCGACGCGTTTTGCGACGCGTATCTGCCGATTGTCGATAAACGCCGCCACCACGCTTACGCCGAGCACCACAAGGCGTGGCAGAATTATCGCCGTGGCCGCTACGTTGAATTTAACTTGGTGTGGGACAGAGGCACGCATTTTGGCCTGCAAAGCGGCGGGCGCACCGAGTCGATTTTGATGTCCATGCCGCCCAACGCCCACTGGTCGTATCAACACCAACCCGCCGCTGGCTCGGCCGAAGCCCAGTTGTTGAGCGACTTTTTACCCACGCGAAACTGGCTGCCATGAACCCGCCCATCGGCTGCTATGGCGGCACATTCAACCCGCCACACATCGCCCATTTCGCCTTGGCGCATGCCGCTTGTGCGCAACTCAATTTAGCGCAAGTGCGCCTGATTCCCGCAGGCCAGCCGTGGCAAAAACCGCAGGTTTTGCCCGCCGCGCAGCGGGTGGCGATGCTGCAGCATGCCCTGCACGACGATGCGGCTCTGTGGTCAAGCCATGCGCCCTACCCGCTCACGCTCGACACCATCGAAGCCGATTTAACACAAGCCAGTTACACCATTGATACGCTCAAAACCCTGCGCGCCCGCCACCCCGCCACGCCACTGGTGTGGATTATGGGCTCGGATCAGTTGACCAATTTACACACGTGGCGCGATTGGAGCGACTTGCTCAACTACGCGCACATTGCAGTGGCGCAACGCGCAGGCCATGAAGTCGATAACCGCACTTTGCCCGCCGCGCTGCAACAGATTTACAACGCACAGTTGCGCCCCGATGTGACACAATGCCACGCGCGGCTGGCGGGCTACTTTATGCCGTTTACCTTGCCCGCGCTGCACATCTCATCCAGCGCGATTCGCCAAGCGATTGCGAACGGGCAAAGCCCTTTGCACATCAAAGAGTTACACTCCTCGGTGGCCGCTTATATTGACCAAAACCTTTTATATCGAAAGCATTTATGAGTATTTTATTTTGGCTCGTCGCCGCGTATCTGGTCGGCTCGATTTCATTTGCGATTGTGCTGTCTAAAGTCTTTCAGATGCAAGATCCGCGCAGCTATGGCTCAAACAACCCAGGGGCGACCAACATGCTGCGCTCTGGGCGCAAAAAAGTGGCTCTACTGACCTTGCTCGGCGACGGATTCAAAGGCTTTTTGCCCGTTTGGCTGGCGCAGCAAACCACCGATTTTGCCGCCGCGCCACTCGCCGCGATTGCACTGGCAGCGTTTGTCGGCCACCTCTACCCGATTTTTTTCCAGTTTCAAGGCGGCAAAGGCGTGGCAACGTTTTTGGGGGCGATTTTGGCACTCTCGCCCATGGTGGGCGCGGCGATTTTGGGCGTGTGGCTGCTGGTTGCGACCACGTTGCGCTATTCGTCACTGGCCTCACTGACCGCCAGTGTGGCGGCTTTGATTTTACTGGCGCTGCAATGGGACGTGGGCATGTGGCTGATTTATGTCACGGCTATGGTCGGGCTCTTGTTTTTTCGCCATCGCGCCAACATCCGCAAACTTGCAGCAGGAACAGAGTCCAAACTGTTCGCCAAGCCGCACTAAAAAAGCACTGGCGTGCTTATTGCGGCGCAACATCGAAACTTCTTTTTTTCTGCACATTTTGCTTGTACGAGCAGTTCAACCTTGCTATAGTGCGGTCACTTTATGAGGTCACTCATAAAACTGCATTTGTAAAAGGAAGCAGTGGTAGGAGACAAACGACGCTGAAAAAGCGCGCCCAATAAAAAACACGGCTGAATGTTCAGCCGTGTTTTTTATTGCCCCAACACCACCCCTGCAAACACCGCCGCACCCAGCCAATTGTTGTGCAAAAAGGCCTTAAAGCAACCCGCTTTGTCGCGCGTGCGAATCAAGCCATAATGGTACGCCGCAATCGCAGCCGCCGCCAGCAAGCCGACAAAATACGGCCAGCGCAAACCCAGTTGCACTCCCAAAAGCGCCATCAAACCGATAAACGCCGCGTAGCACAGCATCACCGCCGCCACATCCAACCGCCCAAAAGTAATCGCCGAGGTTTTGATGCCGATTTTCAAATCATCGTCGCGATCCACCATCGCATATTCAGTGTCGTACGCCACCGTCCAAAACACATTGGCCAACAGCAACCACCACGCCAGCGCAGGCACTTGGTTTTGCAACGCGGCAAACGCCATAGGAATCCCAAAGCCAAACGCAATGCCCAAATACGCTTGCGGCATAGCAAAAAACCGCTTAAAAAACGGATAACTGCCCGCCAAAATCGCCGCCACCACCGCCAACTTGAGCGACAACCCATTGAGCAACAACGCCCCCGCGCCCGCCAACAACGCCAAAACTGCCGCCACCGCCAACGCCTCACGCCCGCTGATTTGCCCGCTGGTCAATGGTCGCTGCGCCGTGCGCTCAACGTATTTATCAATGTCGCGGTCGGCATAATCGTTGATGGCGCAGCCCGCTGAGCGCATCAACACCGTGCCCAGTACAAACACCAGCAACTCTTTCAACGGCGGCACGCCACCCGCCGCCAACCACAAACCCCACAGCGTTGGCCAGAGCAATAATAAAATCCCAATCGGTTTGTCCAACCGAATCAAGCGAAGGTAAGCGTTTAGTTTGTTTGACATCATTTTCCCTTTATTCATTCTCAATACAAGCCTGACTCAACACATTGAGCAATTTTTTTGCCTCTTGAGGAGAATCGCACACCCACCAAGTCACATTTGGATAAGTTTGGCTTTCTCGCAACTGATTAAACTCTCGTTTTTTGTGCAAAGACAGATTTACCTGCACAACTGCTGCCAATGACCATAATTCTTGCTTGGCCAACATAAAATCTATTTTCACTCATTTGAAATACCTCAATCCGTATAACTCACCCCATCAATCAGCCCCACCCCACACGCCCGCACCATGTCCACCAGCCGCAAGCATGCAGCCTCACGTGAAAAATGTTTGCGCCAGAGCAGCACCACGCGCCGTTGCGGCACGGGGGCGGCAAAAGGGATGTAGCGCACCCCGTCATCGATGGTTGGATGAGGAACGGCCAAGGCGGGCAGTACGGTAACGCCAATGCCGCTGGCGGCCATGTGGCGCAGGGTTTCGAGCGACGTGCCTTCAAAGGTTTGTTGTAAACCGTCGCGCTCAATGTGCAGCGGCCGCATGTGCGGGTTGGTTTGCAGCACTTGGTCGCGAAAACAATGTCCCGCGCCCAAAACCAGCAACGCGTCATGGGTTAAGTCTTGCGCAGTCAAGTGTGTGGCCTGTGCCAACGGGTGACTTTGCGCCAAGGCGACATAAAAATCTTCGTCATACAAAGCCGACACCGTCAAGCCCGCATCATTGACGGGCAAGGCGACAATTGCGGCATCGAGCGAGCCTTGTTTGACGCGCTCCAACAACTGATGGGTAAAGCCTTCTTGCACAATGAGGCGCAAGTCTTGCCCCATCACGTGCGGCATCAGTTTGGGCAACAAATACGGCGCAATGCTGTAAATCATACCCAGTTGCAGCGTGCCAACGGCTGGGTTGGCGTCGACTTGGGCGATGGTTTTAATCTCGGCCACCGCGCTCAAAACCCGCTGCGCCTGCGCCACCACCCGCTCGCCAACGGGCGTTAAACGCACGTCTTGCATGCTCCGCTCAAACAGCGTCACGCCCAACTCTTGCTCTAATTTTTTGATGCCCACCGACAATGACGGCTGGCTAACAAAGCACGCGGCGGCGGCTTTGCCAAAATGCTGCTCACGCGCCAGTGCGATGATGTAGCGCAACTCGGTCAATGTCATGGGGTTTCCTTATCGTTTAAGCCGCCAAAAAATGCCCGCGCTGCGCCAGCCAACGGTTCAAATGCGCATCCGCCGCGGCTGCGTCGTATTTGAGCAGCCACGCGGCCGCGTCTCGCGCCAGTTCGAGCAATTCTAAATCTTTTTCCAAATCGGCAAAGCGCAGTAGCGGCAAGCCTGATTGGCGTGCACCGAGGAATTCGCCCGGACCGCGCAAACGCAGGTCTTCGCGGGCAATGGCGAAGCCGTCAGTGGATTCAAACATGATTTTGAGCCGCGCTTTGGCGGTGGCGGATAATGGTTTGTCAAACAGCAAAACGCAGGTGCTGCTCAATGCGCCGCGCCCGACGCGCCCGCGCAACTGGTGCAATTGCGAAAGGCCAAAGCGTTCGGCGTGCTCAATCACCATCCAACTGGCGTTGGGCACGTCTACGCCGACTTCAATCACGGTGGTGGCAACCAAAATCTGCACCTCACCTGCGACAAATTGCGCCATCACGGCGCGTTTTTCGCTCGCGGTTTGGCGGCCATGCACCAAGCCAATGTTCAACTCTGGCAGCGCGGCTTGCAGCGCGGCGTGGGTGTCGATGGCGGTTTGCAGCTCAAGGGTTTCGGACTCTTCAATCAGCGGGCAGACCCAATACACCTGCTCGCCTTGCGCGACGCGCTGCGCGATTTTATCGACCACTTCGCCGCGCCGCTGCATGTCGATGAGTTTGGTGACAATCGGTGTGCGCCCGGGTGGCAATTCGTCCAAAATCGCCACATCTAAGTCGGCAAAATACGACAAAGCCAGCGTGCGCGGAATCGGAGTCGCGCTCATCATGAGTTGGTGCGGCGCGTCAAACTGCGGCTGCAATTGCCCCATGACGCTGCTCTGCATTTTGTGGCGCAAGGCCAGCCGCTGCGCCACGCCAAAACGGTGCTGCTCGTCAATCACCGCCAAGCCCAAGTCATAAAATTGCACCGCGTCTTGAATCAACGCGTGCGTGCCGACCACAACCTGCACTTGGTTGTCGGCCAAAGCCGCATACACTTGGGTTTTGTTCTTTTTGCTCACACTGGCGGCCAGCCACGCCACGCTCACGCCCAGCGGCGCGAACCAGCCATGCAGTTTGTCAAACAATTGCTCGGCCAAAATCTCGGTCGGGGCCATCACGGCGGCTTGTCGCCCCGCCGCCACGCATTGCGCCACCGCCAGCGCGGCCAGCACGGTTTTACCCGAGCCCACATCGCCTTGCAGCAAACGGTGCATCGGATTGGCTTTGAGCATATCGCCCAAAATCTCGCGCCACGCGCGGCTTTGCGCCCCTGTCATGCTGAACGGTAACTGCGCGGTGAACTGCGCCAACAACTCCGTTTGCGCGGTCAACACAGGTGCACGCTCGGCGCGGCGTTTGAGTTTGGCGCGGGTCAGGCTCAACTGCTGCGCCAGTAACTCTTCAAACTTAATCCGCGCCCACGCCAAGTGGTCGCGCTCGGTCAACGCCGACGGGTTGACATCGGGCGGCGGCGCGTGCAGCAAACGCACCGCTTCATGCAAACTTGGCCAACTCGGCTCGATGATTTGCGCGGGCAAAATCTCAGGCAACGGCACAACCTCTAAAGCCCGCGCCATGAGTTTGCGCCACGCCGCTTGCGACAAACCCTCGGTGGTCGGGTAAACGGGCGTGAGCGTCTCGGCCACGGGCGTCGCGTCGCTCACGTTTTGATACCGCGGATGCACCATTTCCAACCCATAATGCCCGTGCCGCGCCTCGCCCTGCACGCGCAGCAACGCATCGGGGCGAAACGCCGCCAACTGCGTGCCGTAAAAATTCATAAAGCGCAGCACCAATGTGTCGTCATTGTCATCCACCGTCGTCACCAACAACTGCCGCCGCCCGCGAAACACCACCGAGTGCTCAATCACCCGCACCTGCACCTGCGCAAACGCGCCCAGCCGCACATCGGCCACAGGCGTGATGTGCGTCTCGTCTTCGTAACGCAGCGGCATGTGCAACAACACATCTTGGTCGCAGGCAATCCCCAGCTTGGCCAATTTTTCAGCCAGTTTGGGGGTGATTTTGAGGGATTTGGAAAAAGCAGTCATGAAACACATCAAGATCTATCGGTGGGCGATAGTGTACATGGGTTTTGCACAACCCTGCAGTGAGAAAACAACGCACTTTGAAGCGCCTCGATTAAATTCAAAAGGTATAAATACCAAATTAAACCGCCTCCATCCACATTGTTATCCACAACCCATGTAGAATTTCGCTTCGATAATATTTTTTTACAACTCCAATGAGAGAGAGAAAACATGAACCTACACCATCAATCCATTTTTGATGAACAGCGCGGCACGTGGATCGCCGTATCTGAACACCAAAAACGTCGCGGCAAAGCCAGTAAAAATACATTGCTCAGCGCAGGTGCAGGCCTCTTGGTCGCCGCAGCGCAGATTCAGACGGCGCAGGCGCAGTTGATTTCAACAACACTAGGCGAAGATCTCTCAACCATCCCTTCTCCTTTTCCATCTATTGCTGTCACGGTTGATAATATTTATCAGCAACCCAACACATCAGGCAGTCTCGTCATGAGTGACCCCAATCACAATGACACCATAGACCCCATAATCACGACCTCATCTGCTGCCCCCGCCCCGACCATCCGCATTTACACCAACGGTGACATCACAACCAAAGAAGCGGTCACGCGGGTCATCGCAGATGGCGATGTGGTGTTTAAAAACGGGGGTATTGCCACACTCACCTCAACTCAACCGCCTACAACCTACGGTGCAGCAGGGGTCGTTCAGCTCCAATCGACCCAAGGTAGAGTCACCGTTGACAACACAAGCCACATCCGCACCCAAGGCTACTCAGGAATCATCATTGATGCGGCAAACAATGCCAGCCTGCGCAACACTGGCAATATCACCAGCACACCAACCTCCAATCTTCACAACGTGGGTTTAGACGTCTTGTCCAGAGCCGCTTTTGCCGAGGTGACCAACAACGGTAATATTGACACTGCACACGAGGCCATCATGGTCAACTCTGCCGTGGGAAGCACCATCCACGCCAACGGCAACCTCAACACCCGACACGCCACTTATGTTCAGCAAGGGCGCAACTTATTCACCCATGCCGCGATTTATGCAGCTTCTGGTGGTGGCAATATCATCATCAACACCGCCGCTGACAAGTCAATCAACAGCGTCACTGACGCCATTCGTGCCGACACCAGATTCGGTCATGTCACCCTCAACAACGCCGCCAACATCTCGACCACTCACGAGGGCTACACCGACACGGCTTGTGAAGGCTATGGCGCAACGGTCACTTGCACCGCCACCATGATCAACGGCGTCATTCAGCCCAACAACGGTACTCGCGTGGGCAATGCCATCAATGTATCTAGAGCATTGGGCGGCAGCACCATCCACAACACAGGCAACATCACCGTTGAAGCAGGTGGTCTCATCATCAAAGGCGGCGATGCGGTTGAAAACGTCACTTCAAGCGCAGGCACACTCACAGGCAACATCGACTTGGGCGCGGGCAATGACGTGTTGACTTTAAGCGGCGGCGCGTTGAATGGCTCAGTCAACATGGGTTCGGGTGACGACACTTTAACCGTCAGCGGTCCAGTCAACCTAACCAGTGTCACAATGCTCAACGGCGGGTTTGGCGTGATTCCAACCTGCCCATCAGGTTTGGGATGCAACATCATCGCGCCCCCAGGCAATGATATTTTGAACGTGAACAACACCACGTTGCGCGGCTACAGCGCGGTGGACGGCAACCTTGTTGGCAAAGGCAGCAATCTTTTGGGCTGGGAGCGCATCAATGTGCAAAACAATGGCACATTGAAACTCTCAGGCGACTTATTCCACAGCCAAGGCGGTTTACTGGACATAGACGCCACCTCAACGCTGGACTTAACAGGCAACTCGCCCAGCGCATTCACCATCAATGGCCATGTCAACAACGCAGGCCACATGAGCATGAGCGATGGTGCAGCCG
This sequence comes from Formosimonas sp., assembly GCA_051650085.1. Taxonomy (GTDB): domain Bacteria; phylum Pseudomonadota; class Gammaproteobacteria; order Burkholderiales; family Burkholderiaceae; genus Hydromonas. The sequence goes on along the minus strand of JBOFII010000043.1, from coordinate 151,071 downwards.
ATGACCTGACCACCATTACAGGCAACTACACAGGCATGGCGGGTTCTTCATTCAGCATCGACACGGCTCTAAGTGCAGACAACTCCGCCACCGACAGACTGGTGATTAATGGCGCAACCAGTGGCAGCACTGCCCTGAATGTGCGCAACGTCGGCGGCACGGGTGCGCAGACCATTGAGGGAATTCAAGTCGTGCAAGTCAACGGTGCGTCCAACGGCGCATTCACCTTGGCCGCGCCTGTTCAAGCAGGCTCGTACGAATACCGTTTGTTTCAAAACGGCGTGAGCACACCAACGGATGGCGACTGGTATTTGCGCAGCACTTATGTTGCGCCGACACCTGCTCCGACACCAACGCCAACGCCAACGCCAACGCCTACTCCGACGCCGACGCCAACACCTGAGCCGACACCCGTTCCCACACCTGCGCCATCAGTCACACCGCCCGTGGCAGTCACGCACATTTACCGCCCTGCGGTGGCGGCATATGTGGTGGCGCAAACGGCCAATGCGGATGCGGGTTTTGCGGCGTTGTCGTCGTTGCACCAACGCCAAGGCAATCAGGTTGATACGCCAACAGGTGAAAAAACTTGGGGGCGTTTGTTGGGCAGCACGCAGTCGAATGACGGTAAAACACGGTTTGAGTACGACCAAAAAACCATTGGCGTGCAGTTTGGCCGCGACATACTGAACCGCAGCCAAACATCTGGCGCACAACAACGCGCAGGGGTGACCGTGCAGTACTCGCACAGCAATTTGGATGCGCACGACCGCGCCCGCGCCTTGGTGGGCTTGTCTGAAGACACGGGCTCGATGAAATCGACCTCGTTTGGCATCGGCGGTTATTTCACGCAAACCAGTGCCAAAGGCGGCTATGTCGACGTGGCGGCGCAGGTCAACCGCGTGCGCAACGCCTTTACCGACAGCTACGCGGGCGAATCTGCGCAAACGGGCGTGCAAGCAGGCGCATCGGTTGAAGTGGGTCAAAAGGTGGCGGCTGTGGCAGGCTGGCAAATTGAGCCACAAGCGCAGTTGAGCTACTTGCACACGCAATACAAAGGCTTTACAGACGCGCTCTCGCACGTTGACGCTTTAAAAACCGACCAGTTGCGCGGCCGCGCAGGCCTGCGCGTGAGCAAAGACACAGGCGCGACGCAGTTTTACGCCACCGCCAACGTCACCCATGACTTTGTACAACCGCAAAGCGTGAACTTGCACGACCGCATCGGCAGCGACGCCGCCACGGTGCGCGAACGCTTTGACCGCACGAAGTTTGAAGTCGGCGCAGGCGTCACCGCCAAAATCGGCACGCACACCAGCATTTATGCCGATGCGCGTTACGAGCGCTCATTCCAAGGCCACGCCGCTGGGGCAAAGGTCAACTTAGGCTTTAAAACCTCGTTCTAAAACAAAACGCCAGCGAAAGCTGGCGTTTTTTATGGCATGCGCGGACTCATCAAACCTGCGCCACAGCCTCAACCTCAAACAAACCGCCTTTAGGCAAACTCGCCACCCCAACGGTTGAACGCGCTGGGAACGGCTGCGGCACGTATTGCGCCATGATTTCGTTGACCTTGGCAAAGTCGCTCAAGTCGGTCAAAAACAAAGTGAACTTGACCACGCTGGCCAACGAGCCGCCCGCTGCGGTTAAAATCGCTTCCAAATTTTTGAACGCTTGATGCGCCTGCGCCTCAACGCCGACCGCCAAGTCACCCGTTTCGGGGCTCATGCCCAATTGACCCGACGTAAAAACCAACTGGCCGATTTGCACGGCTTGTGAATACGGCCCAATCGCGGCTGGGGCATTGGGCGTGCTGATGATGTTTTTGCTCATGATAATCCTTGTGGTTGATGAATAATGTTGCTGCATTCTAGCGGGTTATGCGCTGCAACTCAATATCCGCGTTTGTTTAGTTGAAACGTACCGTAAAAAAAGGGTTGTCGTTTAAGTTTAATGTTGTCAAATACAATATTTAGAAACTAACGTTCGAATTCACCAGCCTGCGCTGCGTTTCATTCGGGTTCGGTTAAGCCATCGAACTTACCGCCGTTGGGTGCTAGCGACTTTGCAGCCTCAAGGAAAGCCAGTTGTGCCTTCGCGAAGTGGCCGAATGTTTTAGTGGTGTGATTTGTAGCGCTGAGTACCCACGGCCGCAAGCGCTCCCTATGGTTTGTTTCGACAACTTTTTCGCCGTCGAATACCAGATCGTAAGTGATGGCCTCAAAGTTTAGCGAGACGTCATACGTCTTTATGAGTTTCCCGTTCTTGAGCGTCCTGTGCAGCGAGATGGCCTCCCCGTCGCTCTGAACAGCCCACCCCAACCGCTGGAGGTTGTTGGTGTGGCAAGTAGCAAACTCCTCAACGGATGGGCAGATTGTCGGAGGAGCGGAAAGAGTCCCCGCCAGCACAGAGGGAACACCTTCAGCGGCAAGTTCCATCTTTTTGAGTAGAAATGTTTTCGTTTCACCCGTAAGAATGCAGTGAGCACGAACCTTTCCGTCTTTCAGCGACAGAGGACGCAATTCGCGTTCGGCACCCGGAAAAGAACCACCGAAGTAACGCACTCGAATGCCCCCACCGCTATAAATGGCTTTGAGAATCGCCTCTTGAACCATCACCGAGCCTCCGTGATAGATGCATGACTATATTTATGCGTCAAAACGACGCATAAAATTCTTAATTTTTGATGCATAACGTCTCCTTTATAAGTTTTTATGGCCACCTCTAAAAATCAATCTGAGCAAAGTCCGTACACCAGAAACACCCCGCCGTCATTCCCGCGGGCTTTTAGCGGGAATGACGGCGGGGTGCGAAGCCGCACCTTAAGTCATTGATTAGCAAGGAAAAACAAACACTTTGCGTTTGACTGGACTCCCACTAAAACCGTGCAGGAATGACGATAGGTTTGTTTTTAAATCCGTCCTGCTTTGCAAGGAGAGTTTTTAGAGGTTGCCATACGAAATTAGAGATTGAACGACTGAAGCAGTTACCTGTATGGCTTCGATATCTACGGATAGGGTTTGCCCAGTCGTTTGATTGGTTAGAACATCAGACCCGTGTTCATCTAGATTTCCACTAACAATGTCGTCATAAGAGACTGAACCGCTTTCAATATCAAAGACGGTATACCCGTAGTCAGTGAGGACGGCGGCGCGTTGGTTGTTTTGGGACAGCCATTTAACAATACCTTGCATAATTTTTTCCTAATTATATTTATGCGTCAAAACGACGCATAAAATTCTTGATTTTTGATGCATAACGTCCCCTTTGTAAATTTTTTATTGCACTATTTCGTGACCGAGTCAAATACTAAGTGCATACAACTTATTTGTCAATATAAATAAATCATGGCTATGATTGAAGAAGAACCCTATCAATTCATTTTGACAAGCAGAGTTGACTCAAAAACAAACCACTCGTCATTCCCGCGCGGGGTTGGCGGGAATCCAGTCAAACGCAAAGCGTTTGCTTTACCTTTGCCAATCAAGGGCTTATGGTGCGCTTCGCGCCCCACTGGATTCCCGCTAAAACCGCGCGGAAACGACTCAAGCACCCAGAGTTTTAAGTTCGGGGGCTGTCGATGATGCTCATTGCCATCTGTTTGAGGTGCTCGCGCACGCCGTAGATTTTGATTTGCGACATTACTGCTCGGCGTAGTTGTTGCGTTTGAACTCACGACGTGCTTTGACGGCGTCGGAGAGCACGTGCAAGACGGCGACCGAGGCGTCCCAGTCGATGCAGCCGTCGGTGATGCTTTGGCCGTAGGTTAAGGCCACGCCTTCGACCAAGTCTTGCCGCCCGCCGACTAAGTTGGACTCAATCATCACGCCAAAAATCCGCTCGTCGCCTGCGGCGATTTGTGCGGCGATATTGGCGCACACGGGGGTTTGGTTTTCGGGTTTTTTCTCTGAGTTGCCGTGCGAGGCGTCAATCATGACGCGTTGCGCCAAGCCGCCTTTGGCGATGGCTTCGCAGGCCTCTTGCACGCTGGCCGCGTCGAAGTTGGGCTTTTTGCCGCCGCGCAAAATCACGTGGCAGTCTTCGTTGCCGTTGGTCGAGACAATCGCGGCGCGGCCTTCTTTGGTGACCGACAAGAAGTGGTGCGGGCGTTGCGCGGCAAGCGTTGCGTCTACGGCGATTTTGAGGTTGCCATCCGTGCCGTTTTTAAAGCCAATCGGGCACGACATGCCTGATGAAAGTTCGCGGTGGACTTGTGATTCGGTGGTACGCGCCCCAATCGCGCCCCAGCTGACCAAGTCGCCGATGTATTGCGGGGTCATCATGTCGAGGAACTCCACCGCCACGGGCATACCCATGGTGTTGATTTTGAGCAGCAACTCACGAGCAATCCGCAGACCTTTGTTGATGTCGAAACTCTCGTTCAAATCAGGGTCGTTAATCAAGCCTTTCCAGCCGACGGTGGTGCGCGGTTTTTCAAAATACACGCGCATGACGATTTCTAAAGTGTCTTTAAACGCCTCGCGCTGCGCCAACAGGCGTTGGCAGTATTCGAGCGCGGCTTTTGTGTCGTGAATCGAGCAAGGGCCGATAACCACCACCAAACGGTCGTCCGCGCCGTGCAAGACTTTGTGAATGGCTTGACGCGATTCAAATGGCACTTGTGCCACTTCGTCGCTCAACATGAATTCACGCATGATTTCGGCGGGGGCGGCGACTTCTTTGATTTCTTTGATGCGAACATCATCGGTATTGAACATGGGGCACTTTCTGGAGTTTGAATATAAAAAAACCGCTAACTTTCATTAGCGGTTTGGATGAGGGCATGCGCAAGGCACTCCGAACAATCAACCGCTTGTTCGAGTAAAGTACCAAAAAAAATAAGTAACTGCGTGGCGCATGGGGTTCATCCGTTTTTCTGTTACCGCAAACCATTTGCGTGTAAACTTGTGCATTTATAACCCGATTTACCTCACTTTGCAAGTCATTTATGTTCTTTAATCCGACCGTCGCCGAAGTTCGGCAATTTTTTTACCATGCGTGGCACAAATCCGACCGCAACGAACCTATCGCGCCGATTGAGCAGATGGCGTTGTATTGGATGCAGGCGCACCCCGAATACCACGCGGTTTTGAACGGGCCGCTTGAGGCTTTAGAAGCCGCGCAATTTTTACCCGAAGACGGGCAAACCAATCCGTTTTTGCATTTGTCGATGCACTTGTCGATTGCCGAGCAAATCTCGATTGACCAACCCCCAGGCATCCGCGCCGCAGCGCACAAATTGGCGCAAAAACTCGACGATGAGCACGCTGCACACCACGCGATAATGGAGTGCTTAGGCCGCATGCTCTGGCAGGCACAGCGCGAGCGCACCGAGCCTGACGCGCACGCGTACATCGAACACATTTTACAACTCGCTTCTTCTTAACCTTAACGAAAGACCAACATGTTATTTCAAACCAGCACTGTATTTAAAGACAATTTAGCGCAATTTCCCTCGATTGACGGCGTGGAGCGGATTGAGTTTTATCAAGACGACCAGTTGTTGTCGAGCATCAATAATGTGGAGGGGCAGAAAGGCTCGTTGGCGTTGTACTACTATTTGTTCAAAACCATGGGCACGCTCGACTTGGCCGCGGCGCGACGCGGCTTGGAGCTTTATGCCGAACACACCGCTGATGCGCGCGCCAATGTTGGCAAACACCCAAACGTCGACCGTTTGATTTTAGTAGAAGCCACCAATAAAGCCATGAGCATGAAAGTGGTTTATGCACAAGGTCACACGCCGAGCAATGGCTGGGATGATGAGGAAAAAGACACAGGCAACGCGTAATGCACACTATCCCCAAAATCTGTGGATAAGTATGTGCGCAAGCTTTGGGTTATCGGGTTTTATTGTGTAAAATCAGTACCCTTGCTGGGTTTGCTGAAAAAACCAGCAAGGGGATGAATTCTCTTTTAAAAAAACGAACTTTTCGGCACTAAAAACAACCTATCTCATTGATTTATAACAAAATTAACCGAAATCAACTTAAGATGAAATACATCTTAATACACGCCATTTTACCACCGCTGTATTCGCCACAGAAGCTGCACAACCTTCAACAACCATCCCCAAAATCTGTGGATAAGTATGTGGGTAAGCCCTGAGTTATCCGGTTTTATCCTGTAAAATCAGTCCCACCCCTCATTGTGCTTAAAAATTAAGCAGCAAATTGGCCTTAATCAATCCCCACACAAAACCCATTTCATCCCCAATTTCTGTGGACAAGCGTGTGGGCAAGTCTTGGAGTAACGGGTTTTATCCTTATAAATCAATCAGGTTAGTAAGATTGATTAAAATTTGAGCAGCACAAAAAAAGCCACCTCAATCGGTGGCAAGTGCTTCATGGTAACCTCTAAAAATCAACTTGAACAGAGTCCATACATCAAAAACAACCCCTACCGTCATTCCCGCGTGCTTTTAGCGGGAATCCAGTGGGGCGCGATGCGCACCTTAATCCCTTGATTCGCAAAGGTCAACCAAACGCTTCGCGTTTGTCTGGATTCCCGCTAAAACCGTGCGGGAATGACGATAGGTTTATTTAGGTTGCTCGGCTTTGCAAAATGCATTTTTAGAGCTTGCCTCATATCTGTTTGCGTTGCCGCTCCTCTTTGCTCAATTTGCCGTCTTTGTTGAGGTCTTTTTTGGCCAAACGCTTATCAATGCCTTGCTCAATCCGCGTTTTCACTTCAGCCATGGTAATCACCCCGTCTTTGTTGGCATCAGCGGCTTTGGCAATTGAGCGTTTTTGCCCAGCCAGCTCATCCAAAGTCACTTTGCCATCGTGATTGGCATCGACTTTGGTGAATTTTTTCTCCGCGGTTGCCACTGCAGCGGCGACCATTTCATCACGCGTAAACACACCGTCATTATTGGCATCGGTTTTGGCTTGCGCGCTATTGACAGAAGCCAATACAACAACCGCCAATCCATAGATTATTTTATACATCTATCACCTCCATTTGGTTAGTCAAAAGATAAAATCAGCACCATTTGTGCACAAAGAGTGTAGCAGTTTAGCCAACGCCAAGCAAGGCTTGCGCTACAATAGCGCCTTCATTTGAAAGGGGTTTTATGCTGGCCAAAAGTATTTTCAAAGCCTACGACATTCGCGGGATTGTCGATGAGACATTGACCGAGGACGCGGTGCGCCGCATCGGCCACGCCATCGGCTCGCAAGCGGCGGCACAAGGCGTGCGCCAACTGGTTTTGGGACGCGATGGGCGTTTGTCGGGTTTGCGTTTGCAAACCGCGCTGGCCGATGGCGTGATCCGCGCAGGTGTGGATGTGATTGACGTGGGCATGGTGCCCACGCCCGTGGTGTATTTCGCCACTCGCTTGCTCAACACAGGCTCTGGCGTGATGGTGACGGGCAGCCACAACCCACCGCAGTACAATGGTCTCAAAATGATGCTGGCGGGGCGCACGCTGTATGGCGCGGACATTATCGATTTGTACCAGCGCATCGTTGATGAGCAATTGCATACCGCCGAGACCGCTGGGCACGTGATTGAGCGCAATGTGCTGCCCGAATACATTGATGCGATGTGCGCCGACATCACGCTGCACCGCCCCATGCACGTGGCGGTGGATTGCGGCAATGGCGTGGGCGGCGTGGTGGCCAGCCAACTGTTGCAGCGTTTGGGCTGCATGGTCACGGAATTGTTTTGTGAGGTGGACGGCAACTTCCCCAACCACCACCCCGACCCCGCCGAGCCACACAATTTAATCGACCTGCAAAACACCTTGCGCGACGGCACGGCCGAAATTGGCTTGGCGTTTGACGGCGACGCCGACCGCCTTGGTGTGGTCACGCAAGATGGGCAAATCATTTATCCCGACCGCCAAATGATGCTGTTTGCGCAAGATATTTTGTCGCGCATCCCCAATGCCACCGTGTTGTACGACGTTAAATGCAGCGCACATTTGCCGCGCTTCATTGCGCAGCACGGCGGGCAAAGCCTGATGTGGAAAACAGGTCACTCGCTCATGAAAGCCAAACTGCAAGAAACCCGCGCCGAATTTGCGGGCGAAATGAGCGGGCATTTGTACTTTAACGACCGCTGGGGCGGCTTGGACGATGGCCTGTACGCTGCCGCTCGCCTGCTCGAAATCGTGTCACGCAGCACCGATGTGAACGGCGTGCTCAACAATTTACCGCAAGGTATTTCAACCCCTGAAATTACGGTTCGCTTGAATGAAGGCGAAGGCCACGCGCTGATGCAACAGCTGGCGCAAACCGCGCAGTTTGACCAAGCCCACGTGAGCACGGTGGATGGTTTACGCGCCGATTATGCCGATGGTTTTGGACTGGTTCGCGCCTCCAACACCACGCCATCGTTGGTGTTGCGCTTTGAAGCCGACGACGCGGCGGGCTTGCAGCGGATTCAAAATGAATTCAAGCAACTGCTTGTGCAGGCCAAACCCGAAATTGTATTGCCGTTTTAAAAACAAACGCCAGCAAAAGCTGGCGTTTTGAATTACCCAAGGCGCAAACGCACCGCAATCGTCGCAGCCAAAATCAAACCGACCAACAAAGTCGTCCAGCCCGCAACAAACGGCGTGAACAAAATCAAACCGCTCGCACACGGCAACAACCAACGCCCCGCCGTGCCGCCGACCCGCTTGTGCACCAGCCACGTCATCCACACAAACAACGCCACAGGCACAGCAACCGCGTAACCGACCGCCAATTCACTCACATGAGTCTGCGTGGTGTAAAAGTCAACTTGTGCCGCCAAACCCGCCCCTACCGCAGCGGCCGAAGCAAAAATAAAATAGTGCCCGTAACCCCAGTAAAATGTTGTTTTCTTACTATTCAAACGCTCTGCCACTTCATCTTCAAAGTACAACCACCACATACAAAAAATAATCAGCAACGCGCCAAAACAAAATGCGACCATCCCCAATTTGAAAAAATTCAACTCGGCTGCTTTCGCAATGGCTTGTGCCACGGCCAAAATCGACTCGCCCAACACAATAATCGTCAGCAAACCATAACGCTCAGAAATATGGTGCACATGCCAATTGTTCACCCCTTTTTTATGCGCCCATACGGGCAATAAAAACTCTAGTGCCGCCATCGTAAAGAACAGCAACACACCATAGTCAGTGCGCGCACCAAGCATAGCCACCCAGCCCACTTGCAGTACAAAAATACCCAAAGCATAACGCTGAGCCATACCCCGATGGTCAGGGGATTGTCGCGCCAGACGCAGCCATTGAGTCACGGTGGCTAAGCGCATCAGCGTATAACCCACAGTCAACACCGTCCAATCATTGTTGAATGCGCTTGATACACCCGCCGCAATCACCAACGCCCCACCCATTTGTACAAACACCGCCAAGCGATACGGCACATCGTCGGTATCAAAGCCTGAGGCAAACCACGAGAAGCCCATCCACGCCCACCAAATCGCAAAAAACACCATTACATAGTGCAAAATGCCCTCGCCAATGTGATTCTCGATAATCGCATGGTGCAACTGCACCCCCGCAAACGCAATCGCCACCACAAAAATCAGGTCAAACAACAACTCTAACGTGGTTGAAACCCGATGCTCCTCGTGCGGGTCGCGCCCCGCCATACGCACCAAGGGCTGAAACCCGTGATGTTTTTTATGATGTGAATGACTCATTTTTCCACCTTTTTGCATTTCCAACTCATCAGCACAGCCACTGCGGCAGGCATGCCAAAATTAATCCATAAAAACGGCAACTCCTCGGCCACCGAATAACCATGACCACTCACGCCGACATACATGTGGTATAAACAATACGCCAACCACAACGGCAAAAACCATTTCAATGCACGCGCTCGTTGCCATAACCACGCAACCAGCCATACTCCCAATCCCAGCAACAGCGTTTGTACCGTGGGCGACATAACTCTTCCTTTCCAAAACAAAAACCAGCTCAATCTTGAACTGGCTCACAGGGCGGTATTTTAGCAAAAAACGCCAGCAAATGCTGGCGTCTTCCCTTATCCGACGGTTTGTCGTTTCAAATCCGAATGGTGCTCTTGCATTTTGGTTTTGAACTTGGTCACTTGCTTGTCTAATTTGTCCACCACCAAGTCGATTGCGGCATACATATCATTTTCAACATCTTCGGCATGAAAATCATGTCCTTTCGAATGCAAACGCAACGAGGCTTTTTGGAAACTCCGCTCAACCGAAAAAGTGGCGTGAACTTCAATCGCTTGGTCAAAATGTCTTTTGACGCGGGAGAGTTTATCGGTTAAATAATCGCGGATTGCGGGGGTAACTTCGACGTGATGACCACTGAGCTGAACATTCATGATGACTCTCCGATACATAACAAAAATTAAACCACTAAGCCATGGAGCCTTTTCTCCATGGCTCTAAGGTACGCGGTTTGAATTTAAGTTGCAAGCGCAAGGCGCAACTTTTTATGCTGCAATGCACTATTTTGGCGTATACCACTGCGGATAATACTGGCGTGCCACCTCACCATCCGTGACCAGCGCATGGCAGTGGTCCAGCTGAAACGGCTTTTTATCAGGCTGCGGATGGCGATTGGCCAACTCAGTTCCCATGCCTTGAATCACCACAGTAGGCAAAGTGTTGGCCAACTCGGTGATGTGTGTGCAACCTTGCGTGCCTGCAAACAGATTTTTAACCGCTGGACGAAAACCTTTCACCACATTAAGCCCCAACAATTGTTGATATGCAGGCTCAATAGCAGGGCATTGCTGCATATACGGCGCACTCAAGGTTTGCACGTGTACCGCAACAATGGTAAAACTGGGGTTAAGCGTCAAACGCAGCACCATGTTGTGCAACGGCTGGCCCAATTCACGTGACGCCCCACCAACAGTGAAGCTATGGGCTTTGTGATCCAACATTTGCGCATCCACATCCCACAAGCCGTCATCGCGCTCATAGACCTCATAGCAAAAAGTGCGGCGGTGACGCAAAACCCGTTCATGAACAGGTGGCAAGCCCGTGATTCTCGATTGTTGAATATTTGCCGCCCTGGTGTCAAACTCAGTCATACAACCTCCCTTAAAAAAGCACTATCGTTCTATTTTAGGCGATTTTCAAACACATATCAATCAGCAATCAAGGGTACAATACCGCCTTTAATACTTTGTTTTGATTGGTTTTTAGATGACGCAAGCTGCTCCTTCTGATTTTTCTGCATTTCAACTCGATGCCCGCTTATTGCGTGCCATTGAAGAATCAGGCTATACCACGCCGACGCCGATTCAGGCGCAAGCGATTCCTGTGGTTTTGACAGGGCAAGATGTGATGGGCTCGGCGCAAACAGGCACGGGCAAAACCGCCAGCTTTGTGTTGCCGCTGTTGCAAAAAATCTTACCGCTGGCCTCCACCAGCACCTCACCTGCGCGGCATCCTGTGCGTGCCTTGGTGCTGTGCCCGACTCGCGAGTTGGCAGTGCAAGTGGCTGAAAACGCCGAAAAATACGCCAAACACACGCCAATTCGCACCGCTGTGGTGTTTGGCGGGATGGACATCAAACCACAAGCCGCCGCGATTCGCACAGGGGTTGAACTGCTGATTGCCACACCAGGCCGTCTGCTTGACCATCTTGAGCAAGGCAATGTCTCCTTGTCGCAAGTGGGTTATTTGGTGCTCGATGAGGCTGACCGCATGCTTGACATGGGCTTTTTACCCGATTTGCAGCGTATTTTGAATGTCTTGCCCAAACAGCGGCAAACCTTATTGTTTTCAGCCACCTTTTCAGCCGAAATCCGCAAATTGGCGCAATCGTATCAAAAAGACCCTGTCACGATTGAAACCGCGCAGCGCAATGCGACCTCCAACAACGTCACCCAAGCCATTTACAGCGTGGCCGACAAAGCCCTCAAACGCAGCGCACTGGTACGCTTGATTCACGATGAAAAAATCGAACAGGCGATGATTTTTGTCAACACCAAAATCGAAGCCCGCGAACTGACGCGCTTTTTGCAACGTGCTCGCATCAACGCACAAACCATTCACGGTGACCAATCACAAAACGAACGTTTGGCAACTTTGGCGCAATTCAAAGACAACAGCGTACCGATTTTGGTCGCCACCGATGTGGCCGCACGCGGCTTGGACATTGCGCAAATGCCGTGCGTGATCAATTTTGACTTGCCGTACAACGCCGAAGATTACGTGCACCGCATTGGCCGCACAGGCCGCGCAGGCGCATCGGGTCGCGCTTTATCGATTGTCACGCCACACGATGAGCGCTTGCTGGAGGCGATTGCCAAACTGACCAAAACCACATTTACACCAATTCCATTGGATGCTTCACCCGTTCGCGAAGCACGCACCGAGCGCCCTGCCCGCTCTGAATACAAAAAGCCCGAACGCAGCACGCCCACTCGCCGCAGCGCAGTTGAAGAACCTGAGTTGGATTACTTGCGCCGCAAAATGAAACTGTCCAACGATGCTTTTTTCAGCCAGCCTTACCAGCCATCAGCTCGCAGCAGCGCGAGTGCCCGGACGCCCGAACAAACCACAATGAATCGCAGCACCAGCAAAACAAACAAACCCGCCGCGGTTGCCGCGTTATTTATGCGCAAGAAGTAATAAAAAACCCCAAGTCGCAAAACTTGGGGTTTTTTATCGAAGTATGGCTTAAACAGCAGCCACAACTTTCAATGTGACATTGGCCGACACATCGGTGAACAAGCCAACTTTAACAGCGTAGTCACCAATTGCTTTGATGTTGCCATCCACAATTTTAACTTGTGATTTAGACACTTCAAAACCGCTGGCTTTCAACGCTTGAGCGATGTCTGCATTGGTGATAGAGCCGAACAAACGACCATCCACACCCGCTTTAGACGCGATGCTGATTTCCAAACCTTCCATTTTGCTCGCCACTTCAGTTGCTGCAGCAAATTTGTCGGCTTCGATTTTTTGCAATTCGGCGCGACGCGCTTCGAATTCAGCCATAGCACTGGCCGTTGCACGGCGTGCTTTGCCTTGTGGAATCAAAAAGTTACGTGCGTAACCGTCTTTGACTTTAACCACGTCACCCAATTGACCAACATTGATAACTTTTTCTAATAAAATGATTTGCATTTTGTGTCCTTTATGTGAGCGCTTACGCGTGGTTGTCGCAGTAAGGCACTAAAGCCAAGAAACGCGCACGTTTGATGCAGGCATTGAGTTGGCGTTGATAACGCGCACGAGTACCTGTTAAGCGAGCGGGGATGATTTTACCGTTTTCAGCGATAAAGTCTTTGAGTGTATCGATGTCTTTGTAGTCGATTTGATCAACTTTAGCCATTGTGAAGCGGCAAACACGTTTGCGTTTGAACAATGGATTTTGTGCAGGACGGCGCTCTGAGCGACCGTTTTTATTGCGTGGAGCTGGCATAATATTTCCTTTAATGGATGGGACTGATGTGGGTCACATGCAATCGAAGTTTGATGCTTTTTAAACTTTTGCGGTTGAGAAAACCTTCAAAGCGATAAGTTCGCCCCAATTCGGCTTGATTCAACACTTGCGCTAACTCGCCAATGGCAATCATCGGCAAATCAAACTCAACCCGTCGTTCTGCGCGATTTTCAATTTGCGCACCGCTGTAATTGAATACAGCTTCAACAACAGGAATTTGAGCTAAAGTGTACCGCAACTCGCTTTTTTCAATCAAACTGCCTTCTAAAATCAGGCGATTGGCAAGTTCACTCACAAATCAAATTACTCGGCAGAAGCAGCAGGCGCAGCAGCTGGTGCTGCACGACGCTCTTCACGCTCAGATGCTTTCATCATAATCGACGGTGCAGTTTCTGCTTTGTCCATTTTGACAGTCAAGTGACGCAAAATTGCATCATTGTAGCGGAACGCGTGCTCGAGTTCGTCCAATGTAGCTTGGTCGATTTCGATGTTCCAGCAGACATAGTGGGCTTTGGCGAGTTTTTGAATCGAGTAAGCCAATTGACGACGACCCCAGTCTTCAAAACGATGCACTGAGCCACCAGCTGCGGTGATTTGTGCTGTGTAACGCTCCATCATTGCAGGCACTTGCTCGCTTTGATCAGGATGTACGATGAGTACGATTTCATAATGACGCATAATTGCTCCTTGTGGAATAAAGCTACCCCGCGCGTCGGTGCGGGTGCAGCAAGAAACACAAAGCGGCTATTGTAAACAATAACCGCTCTATATTAACTGGCGGAGGCGAAGGGATTCGAACCCTTGATACAGTGATAAGCCGTATGCTTCCTTAGCAGGGAAGTGCCTTCGACCACTCGGCCACGCCTCCGTTTATTTCCAACTGGTTTGAGCCAGTGAGAAAGACGGTCATTCTAAGCGAGTTTAAACCACCCGTCAACCCATTTTTTTCTTGGCGCTGACAACTTTCTTTTTGGCACGCTTAACATTACCACTTTGCGTCACACGCTCGTTGCCTTTGATGGTGATTTCTTTGGTGCGCACCGCGCGATTGGGAATCGCTGATTTCACCACCGTCACGCGCCGTGGCGCGGCGCCTTTAAAGCCATCATCGCCCGCTAAAGTTTGCGCAAAAGTCTTTTTGCGCGGCGTGGCCGATTCTGGGCGATACAACACCAAAAGTTTACCAATGTGTTGCACTTGTGCTGCACCGAGCTGGTCGCACAACTGGTCAAAATACTCAGCGCGCACATCTTTTTCGTCGGCAAACACACGCACTTTAATCAAATGATGCGCGGACAAAGCCGCATCGGTTTCTTTGACAACCGCCTCGGTCAAGCCCGCATCGCCAATCATCACCACAGGCGACAAGCCATGTGCGTCGGCACGTAAACTTGAACGTTGTGCAGCAGTTAAGGGTAAAATAGCCATGATTCTCTCTATTAATTTGAGCAAAACCGTATTATCCCTTGTTTTGCGCACAACCTGACACCTATTTTGAAAAAAAACAAATTCAGCCAAGCGTGGATGCACGACCACATCAACGACCCTTACGTTAAGCTCGCCAAACGTGAAGGTTACCGCGCCCGCGCCGCTTACAAACTCAAAGAAATTGACGAGCAAGATGGTCTCATCAAATCAGGCATGACAATTGTCGACCTCGGTTCAACCCCAGGCAGCTGGTCGCAAGTGGCGCGCGAAAAGCTCGCCCGTGGCGGCTCCATCAACGGGCGCATTATTGCGTTAGACATGTTGGACATGGAGCCGATTGCCGACGTGGAGTTCATCAAGGGTGACTTTACAGAGGACGACGTATTGACACAGTTGTCTCAAACTCTGGGTGCACAAAAAGTAGACCTTGTTTTATCCGATATGGCCCCCAATTTAACAGGCATCCCACTGGTGGACGCAGCGCGGGTTGAGTTGGTCTGCGAATTGGCACTCGATTTTGCCAAAAACCACCTCGCCAACCACGGTGCTTTGTTGATTAAAAGCTTTCATGGCGCGGGCTTTGATGCGATGGTCAAGCAATTTCGCGCCACCTTTAAAGTTGTGCACACGCGCAAGCCCAAAGCTTCACGCGATAAATCGGCCGAGACATATTTATTGGGTCGCGCTTTAAAGTGATACAATTTCCTCTTTATTTTTTGGCAAGGAGCCATTTTGAAAAATAACAATTTGACCCGCTTGGCGTTTTGGGTTTTGGGCTTGATGTTGGTGTACAGCATTTTTCAAAACATTGACAACAGCCACAAGGCCAAAGACACCGAAATCAGTTACAGCCAATTTATGGCTGATGCGGCCGCCAGCAAAATTAAAGAAGTCCAAATTCAAGGCAACGAGTTGACGGTTACGCCTGTCAGTGGCGCAACCTACAAACTGATTGCGCCACGCAACGACAAAATGGTCTCGCAACTGCTCGAAGCCAATGTCAAAGTCACCGCCAAGGAAGTGGAAGGCCCGGGCTTATTGCAAAGCCTTTTGGTGTCTATTTTGCCGATTCTGTTGATTGGCGGCATGTTGTTTTTCATGATGCGCCAAATGAATGGCGGCAAAAACGGCGTCATGTCAGTCGGTAAATCGCGTGCTCGTTTGCAAGATGACTCTGCCAAAAGCATCAGTTTTGCCGATGTGGCAGGTTGTGACGAGGCCAAAGAAGAAGTCAAAGAAGTGGTTGATTTCCTCAAAGACCCACAAAAATTCCAAAAACTGGGCGGCTCGATTCCACATGGTGTTTTGTTGGTCGGCCCGCCAGGTACGGGTAAAACTTTACTCGCCAAAGCGATTGCGGGTGAAGCGCGTGTGCCGTTTTTCAGTGTTTCGGGTTCTGACTTTGTGGAAATGTTTGTCGGCGTGGGCGCGTCGCGCGTGCGCGACATGTTTGAGCAGGCCAAAAAGAGCGCACCGTGTATTATTTTCATCGACGAAATCGACGCGGTCGGTCGCCATCGCGGCTCTGGCACGGGCGGCGGCAATGACGAGCGCGAGCAAACATTAAACCAATTATTGGTCGAAATGGATGGTTTTGAAGGCAACACAGGCGTCATCGTGATTGCTGCGACCAACCGCGTTGATGTGCTGGACAAAGCCTTGCTGCGTCCAGGTCGTTTTGACCGCCAAGTGTTTGTCAGCCTGCCCGACATTCGCGGGCGCGAACAAATTCTCAACGTGCACATGCGCAAAGTCCCTGTTGCCAAAGACGTCAACGCCTCGGTTTTGGCGCGTGGCACCCCTGGGTTTTCGGGTGCAGACTTGGCCAATTTAGTCAATGAGTCGGCCTTGTTTGCCGCACGGCGCAACAAACGCTTGGTCGACATGAAAGACTTTGAAGATGCCAAAGACAAGTTGTATATGGGGCCTGAGCGCCGTTCAGCGGTCATGCGCGAAGAAGAGCGACGCGCCACGGCCTACCACGAGTCGGGTCATGCCGTTGTGGCCGAGTTGTTGCCCAACGCCGACCCTGTGCACAAAGTCACCATCATGCCGCGCGGTTGGGCTTTGGGTGTGACATGGCAGTTGCCTGAACACGACAAATACTCCAAATACGCGCACAATATTTTGGACGAAATCACCGTGTTGTTTGGCGGCCGCGCTGCAGAAGAGATTTTCTTAAAAGCGCGCAGCACAGGCGCATCGAACGACTTTGAACGCGCCACCGCCTTGGCACGCGACATGGTGGCTCGCTACGGCATGACCGATGCGCTGGGCCCCATGGTGTATGTGGACTCCGACAGCAACGGCGGCATGACGTTCAACCGCGCGGTGTCTGAAGCCACGCAACAGCGCGTGGACGCGGAAATTCGTCGGATTTTGGACGAGCAGTACGCGCTGGCAATGTCGCTGCTGCAAACCCATGCCGACAAAGTAGAAGCCATGACCCAAACCTTGATGGAATGGGAAACCATTGACCGTGAACAGGTGCAAGACATTATGGCGGGCTTGCCTGCTCGTCCGCCCAAGCATTTGACAGAAACCCCAGAAGCCGCAGAGCCTGTCGAACCTATGCCAGAGCCTGCGGCCGCGGCTCCCGTCAATGAGCCTGCTGTAGTCAGTGAAACAGCTTCTGAACACAAGCCACCGCTGTTCTGAACCACAAAAAAACGCCTCAATCTACATTGAGGCGTTTTTTATATGCTGCTTACGATGGGTCATATTCGTAAGCGGTGTATTCAGGAATCCAATCGCGCTTGGCCAAACGCTCTTCCATCTGCTCGCGGCTCACCGTCGCCACGCCCAAGCGGAACGCCGCCTCAGCCACGGCACGCGCCACATGGTCGGTCACTTTCATTAAGTCAGCAATCGGCGGGAACACCGCGCCGCTGGCCAAACGCTCCGCTGAAACTTGTGCGGCCAGCGCAAATGACGCATCGGTCATCATTTCAGCCTCAACCGTCCGCGCACCTGCTGCGGCGACGCCCCAACCAATCCCTGGGAAAACGAAGGTGTTGTTGCCTTGACCAATTTGATAGGTTTTGCCTTTCCACTCCACAGGCGCAAACGGGCTGCCCGTGGCCATCCACACATTGCCATCGGTCCAGCAAATCGCGTCTTTAGGCAAAATTTCGGTCAAAGTGGTTGGATTCGACAATGCAAACACAATCGGTTTGGCGGTATTTTTTTGCACTTCTTCAATGATTTTTTGGTCGAACGAGCCGCCTTGGCCTGACAAACCGAGCAAAACCGTGACTTTGGCGTTGCGAATGGTTTCAATCAAATTCGGGTTTTTGCTCGCAAACTCCCACTGCGCCAAGTCGCTGCGTGGGTGGGCGAAAATCATTTTGTAGTCTTCCAAGCCTTCGCGGTCGTCCAAAATCAAACCGCGCGAATCGAGCACGTAAATGCGTTTACGCGCTTCATCTGCACTCAAGCCCAAACGCATCAAGCCGTTGCGCACTTGCATGGCCACGCCAATCCCACCTGCGCCCGCGCCGCTGACCAAAAACACCTGCTCGGTCAAAGTTTTGCCCTGCTCGGTCGCCGCCAACAAGCCCGCCAAGGCCATTGCGCCCGTGCCTTGAATGTCGTCGTTGAAACTAGGCACGACA
This sequence comes from Formosimonas sp., assembly GCA_051650085.1. GTDB lineage: Bacteria > Pseudomonadota > Gammaproteobacteria > Burkholderiales > Burkholderiaceae > Hydromonas. The sequence goes on along the minus strand of JBOFII010000043.1, from coordinate 132,645 downwards.
TCGCGATAACGCGCCAAGGCTTCAAACGCAGTGGATTTACTCAAGTCTTCCCATTGCAACAACGCATTGGGGAAACGCTTGCGCCATGCCTCGATGAACGCATCAACCATTTCAAAGTATTTGTCGCCACGCACCCGTGCTTTGCGCACGCCTAAGTAAAACGGGTCTTCCAGCAAGCGTTTGTTGTCCGTCCCAAAATCCAAAATCACAGGCAAACTGCGCGCTGGGTTGATGCCTGCGGTGAGCGAGTACAAACTCAACTTACCCATGCAAATCGCAATCCCGCCAAAACCTTGGTCGCCAATCCCCAAAATACCTTCTGCATCGGTGACCACCGCCAAGTCGGTGTCGCTAAAGCCCGCCAAAATCGAGTCTAAATTTTTGTAATTGTCCTCGGTCACCACCAAACCACGCGGAGCGCGGTAAATGTGACTGAACGCTTCAATCGCTTCACCAACGGTTGGCGTATAAACAATCGGCAACATTTCTTCAATGTGCGCTTGAATCAAGGCGTAAAACTCAGTGCGGCTGTAATCTTGCAAGCCGCGCAAAAAAATGTATTTGCTCAATGGCGTGGGAAACTTGGAAAACTGCTCGTACGAGCGCGCAATCTGCTCCTGCAAAGTCTCAACCCGTTGCGGTAGACGCCCTTCAATACCAAAGGCACGGCGCTCTTCAATCGTAAATGCCGTGCCTTTGTTCAAATATGGGTCTTCTAATAGCGCGCGTCCCCGTGTTTTGACCTTGGTGATTTTTTGCATGGTGCTTCCTTTTGCTGTGAAATGATTAGGCGTGAGAATGCAGGATGCGCGGCAAAAAGTCAAGGTGCAGCGCAATATATGCTACCATGCTCGGATGAAAAAAATCGTCATCATCGGCCCCGAATCAACAGGCAAAAGTAGCCTTGCGCAAGCCCTTGCCGCACACTTCAACGGCAACTGGGTGCGCGAGTTTGCGCGAGATTATTTGACCGAACACGGCACGGATTATTCGTTTGCCGACCTTTTGACCATTGCCCAAGGTCAATTGACACTTGAAGATGCTGCCGTAAGAGAGCCTGCGCCGTATTTGTTTTTAGACACCGACATGCACGTCATGCACGTGTGGAGCACGTTTGTGTTTGGGCAAGAACACGAGTGGATTGAGCGCGAACGCCGCACCCGCCAATACGACATGTATCTGCTCGCCTGCCCCGACCTGCCGTGGACACGCGACCATTTGCGCGAATACCCCGACCTTGAAACCCGCGAGCGTTTGTATTTGATTTACCGTGATATTTTGTTGAACCAAACCACCCCATGGGCCGAAGTGCGCGGCATCGGCGAGGCGCGGGTGCAGTGTGCGGTTGAGGCGGTGAGCAGAATATGTGAGTCAGGCTCAATTAAAAAGACATGACTCTTTTGGTTTTTTAGGATGATTACCACTGCACCTCAAATAGCGATTGAGCGAACCAGCGCACATGCTAACATTTGACTTGCATTTTATCAACAGTCTTGGTAAGCACCTCAGTTTCCTTTAACGCCTAACGTTAGACTTAAGCGGTGCAGGTATGGCGTCCGCTTGAAGAATCATTTTATTAATTTTTTAATGTACTGAACTTGATAATTGCAAATTCCTATTAACTTTGGCTGGTTAATTTGTTCTGCATAGCTTAAAAGCACTTCAAGCCTCTCAAGAGACATGCCCAATAAATTTTTATAGAGATTTTGATTTAATTCACTATAGATTAGTCCTAAATAACTAAAATTAAGTCCTGCATTAAAGTAACTAATCGAGTGGCGCGTTATTTCACCTGATTCTTTTTTTATTTCACCCAAGAAAAACTCTAATGCCATCTCAGAATAGCCAACTTTTGCAATAAAATCTTCTAAACTATACCTGTGAGGATTGGCCTTTCTATCGTAGGCAAAATGTTCCAGATAACCACTTTCTTTGACATAACCACATATTTTTGAATCTAACTCTGGGTACTTAGCCAAGGCATTCAACACATCATTCTCTGATTGTATTTTTATATTCTTCTCGACGAATTCAACTCTAGTTTTATTTAACCATTCGAACATGCGCCTTTGATTTTCTTTAATTGGATCTTCAGATTTTGCAAATAACACTTCCTCTTCTGTGGCTAGTTTTGTGCAACTATTAATTTTTTCTAGCTTATTGGATTTATGAATGTCTTCAGGTGAGCAATAATCTGCATTTTTAACAATTGATAGTCCTGCTTGCAAATATGATTGCGCAACTAACCTCGAACAAAATTGATCAGATGTTATGGCATCTTTATTAGATTTATTAAGTATTAAACTGGCCCCTGCTTCTGCAATATTATAAATGCTTCCAGATAAATTTCGTGAAAAACCAGTGATTATTGACTCTTGTTTTGAGTTTAAGCCGCCCCTGGCTCTCAGCACTACAAGGTCGTCAGCACTCGCAACAAGAACCCTTTGGGGGTTAATTGAATAGACCCCATCTGTTAATGCGTGAATTATGGAGTTTCCTACATAAATCATTGCATGTGAATAATCGCTTCTCGTTCCCGCCTTGATCCATCCACTAATTTTTGTATCTCCAGCCTGAAGAATAATGTCCCCGAGTTTTAATTTTTGTAAATCTAAAAGATGTGACATGACTACCTTAATTAATACAACGTAGACTATACATCACAAAACACATACAATCTGTTTTCACTGTGCAGCATATCCAGTTCAATTGATAAAAAATTCGGCATTTACGCCAAACCAACCCCGTCGACTTTAACACCACGTTTTTTCAAAGTCAACTTCAGGCGATGTTCCGCCAGTTATCAAAAAGCACCGTTGTGTGGCAAGAAGTTTGCGGCGCAAGGCCACAATGACGGGGTTTGCGCTCAACGCCCATCACCAGCCATAAAAAAGCACATCTTACGATGTGCTTTTTTAAACTCAATTGGCTTGCGTCAAGGTTTGGTCGACACGCTCGCGCATGTCTTTGCCCGCTTTAAAGTGTGGCACTTTTTTGTCGGGTACGACCACGGTTTCGCCCGTTTTGGGGTTGCGGCCGACTCGCGCCGCACGGTTGTTGACTGAAAAACTGCCAAAACCGCGAATCTCCACACGTTGGCCTCGCGCCAAGGTGTGGGTTATCGCCACCAAAATCGCTGTCGTCGCCATTTCTGCGTCACGCGCGACCAATTGCGGGAAGCGCGCAGCCAAGTTACTGATGAGCTCTGACTTCGTCATAGGTTAGTTTTGCTCTAATTTAGCTTTGAGCAAAGCACCTAAGTTGGTCGTGCCTGATGCGGCTGCACCAGAGTTGTCGGCCAATTTTTCCATGGCTGCAGCTGTTGCCGCTTGGTCTTTGGCTTTGATAGACAAAGAAATCGAGCGGGTTTTACGGTCAACTGAAACGATGACGGCTTCAACAGCGTCGCCTGCTTTGAAGTGTGAACCTGCATCTTCAACGCGTTCAGATGAGATTTCAGAAGCGCGCAAGTAGCCTTCGATGTCTTCGCCCAAGTCAACCACAACGCCTTTGGCTTCAACAGATTTAACGGTACCGTTGACCAAAGTGCCTTTGTCGTTAATCGACACGAAGTTCATGAATGGGTCGCCTTCGAGTTGTTTGATGCCCAAAGAGATGCGTTCTTTTTCAACGTCAATCGACAAAATCACGGCTTGTACTTCTTGACCTTTTTTGAAGTTGCGGATGGCCGCTTCAGGTGCATCGCTCCAAGACAAGTCAGACATGTGTACCAAACCGTCGATACCGCCTTCTAAGCCGACAAACACGCCAAAGTCAGTGATTGAGCGAATAGCGCCCGTGACTTTGTCGCCTTTTTTAAAGTTGGCTTCAAATTCATCCCATGGGTTGGCTTTGCATTGTTTCATGCCCAAAGAAATGCGGCGTTTGGCTTCGTCGATTTCGATAACCATAACTTCAACTTCGTCACCCAACGATACCAATTTTTTCGGGTCAACGTTTTTGTTGGTCCAGTCCATTTCAGACACGTGTACCAAGCCTTCGATGCCTTGTTCGATTTCAACGAACGCGCCGTAGTCGGTCAAGTTGGTGACTTTACCGAACAAGCGCGTGTGCGCTGGGTAGCGGTTGGCCAAGCCAGACCATGGGTCGTCGCCCAATTGTTTGATGCCCAATGAAACGCGGTGTTTTTCTTGATCAAATTTCAAGATTTTCGCTTCAACTTCTTGGCCGACCGTCAACACTTCAGATGGGTGACGGACACGACGCCATGCCAAGTCGGTGATGTGCAACAAGCCATCGATGCCGCCCAAGTCCACGAACGCGCCGTAGTCGGTGATGTTTTTAACGATACCTTTAACAACCATGCCTTCAGACAAGGTTTCAGCCAATTTAGCGCGTTCTGCGCCCATAGTGACTTCCAACACTGCGCGGCGTGACAACACGACGTTGTTGCGTTTGCGATCGAGTTTGATGACTTTAAACTCCATCGTTTTGCCTTCAAATGGCGTTAAATCTTTGATCGGACGCGTGTCAATCAGTGAACCTGGCAAGAACGCACGGATGCTGTTGGCCATAACGGTCAAGCCGCCTTTGACTTTGCCTGTAATCAAACCTGTGACCAATTCGCCAGATTCGAGTGCTTGTTCCAAGCCCAACCATGCCGACAAGCGTTTTGCGCGGTCGCGCGACAAAACTGTATCGCCAAAACCGTTTTCGAGTGAGTCGATGGCCACAGAGACAAAGTCGCCCACTTCTGCTTCGAGCACGCCGTCGTCGCTCATGAATTCTGATACGGGGATAAATGCTTCTGACTTGAGACCTGCGTTGACCACGACGAAGTTATGGTCAATGCGCATGATTTCAGCGGTGATGATTTCACCTGAGCGCATTTCTTGACGGGTTAAAGATTCTTCAAATAAAGCTGCAAAGCTTTCGTTGTTGACAATAGTTGACATGAATATGTTCACTTAAGTTACGCATTAATCTGAGCCGAACGACAAAATATCGTTGCAAAAAACCCACAAAAATGGAGTTGATAAAAAATGTGCGGTCTTTGCGTACAGCATCCTGCTGCATTCATTGACTACACAAGCACAATACTGGCGTAGTAAGCCAAGATTTTGGCCACGGTTTCGTCCAAGGTCAAATCGCTGGAATCCAGCACATACGCCCCTTGCGCGGGTTTGAGCGGCGCGTGAATGCGTTTGCTGTCGCGCTCATCTCGCTCGTTCAAATCGGCCACAAGGTCTCGCATACTAGCAGAAAAACCTTTGTTTATCAATTGTTTATAACGCCGCTCGGCACGCACTTGGCTGCTGGCGGTCAAAAACACCTTCACTTGCGCCTCTGGAAACACCACGCTGCCCATGTCGCGCCCATCGGCAACCAAGCCTGCGCCTTGCGCAAAGTCGCGCTGACGCTGCAACAGTGCGCTGCGCACCAATGCGAGCACGGCGATTTTAGAGGCCATGTTGCCGACCGCCTCGGCGCGAATCAACTCGGTCACATCGGCGTCGTTCAAGATAATCCGCTGATGGGTGAAGGTGACATTCAAGTGACGCGCCCAATCGGCCAATTGCAGCTTATGCTCTTCGTCCAACGGCGTATCCAGCGTCCAGCCCGCGTGCAACGCCTGCCACGCGACCAGTCGATACAACGCGCCGCTGTCCAAGTACGCAAAGCCCAAATGCTCGGCCAAGGCCGCCGCCACCGCGCCTTTGCCTGAGGCGGTCGGGCCGTCCAATGTGATGATAACGCCCATCAGCGCACCACTTTCTTGGCCACAACTGCGGGCTTGAGTTCAAACGAGGTGCCTACCAACGCAGCGGCCAAGGCCGCCCAGTCCACATCGTCGCCCTCAACATGCGCACGCGGCGGCATTAAATCGACCACCACGCTGCGCACGCCAGCCACCGAACTCAACAGGGTTTGCACGCGGCTCACGCAGTGCTGGCAAGTCATGCCTGCCACGGGAAAAGTTTGGTTCATACATTGCTCCTATTCAATCTTTGCATTATAAATGGTTGTCCTTGTTACAATGGCGTTTTCTGAACTTTTGCGTGCCTTAATGAACTCTTTCCCCCCCCTTCAAAACGATACTTTTTTACGCGCCCTGCGCCGTGAAGCCACGACCCACACACCGATTTGGCTGATGCGCCAAGCGGGGCGTTATTTGCCCGAATACAAAGCCACTCGAGCGCAGGCGGGCAGTTTTATGGCTTTGGCGACCGACCCGATGCTGGCGACCGAAGTGACGCTGCAACCGATTGACCGCTTTAACTTAGACGCGGCGATTTTGTTCAGCGACATTTTGACCGTGCCCGATGCGATGGGCTTGGGTTTGCGTTTTGTTGAAGGCGAAGGGCCGGTGTTTGACCGCCCGCTGCAAGACGAACTCGCCGTGCAACGCCTTGAAGTGCCTGATATGGCGCGCTTGCAATACGTGTTTGACGCGGTGGCCAAAATCCGCACCGCTTTGAATGGCCGCGTGCCACTTATCGGTTTTGCGGGCAGTCCGTACACGATTGCCTGCTACATGGTTGAAGGCGGCTCATCCAAAGAGTTTCGCACCATCAAAACCATGATGTACCGCCGCCCAGACTTGCTGCACCATATTTTGATGGTCAACGCGCGAGCGACCATTGCCTACCTCAACGCGCAAATCGCGGCGGGTGCGCAAGCGGTCATGCTGTTTGACTCATGGGGCGGCTCGCTGGCCGATGCGGCGTACGAAACATTCTCCTTGGCCTACATGCGCCAAGTGCTGGCGGGTTTGAACCACAGCGTGCCTGTGATTATGTTCACCAAAGGCGGCGGCCTGTGGCTGGAAAAAATGGCCGCCACGGGCGTGGACGCGCTCGGTTTGGACTGGACGGTCAACCTCGCCGCTGCGCGTGCTCGTGTCGGCGATAAAGTGGCCTTGCAAGGCAACCTTGACCCGTCGATTTTGTTTGGCACAGAAGCGACGATTCGCGCCGAAGCGCGACGCATTTTGGATGATTTTGGCCCGAATGCAGGTCATGTGTTCAATTTGGGGCATGGCATTTCGCAGTTCACCTCACCCGATGCGGTTAAAATTTTAGTGGATGAAGTGCACACTTACAGCCAAAGCCTGCGTCTCTCCGCTCAGGCGTAATTTGCAAAAAATGTACGTAAAAACACTTGACTTACCCACAATTTTTGCCAAGCCGCAATTGGCGCGGTTTGGCACACTTTGCGGGAAAACGCACAGCACAAAAACTCTAACCTATTGATAACAAAGAGTTTTCACAAATGTGTAAAATTTAAGCATTCTAACTTTTCGCTTGATTTGACGGGCTTGCTTGCAGTTTTCAAGAGCTTATCCACACAGTTATCCACAGATTTTGTGAGTAATTCAATTTCATCAATAAAATCAAAGCACTCGCGCTGTTTTTTCAACCGAAACCCACTCACCATGCAATGAAACCGTTCATTTTACAGATTGCCTGCGACATTCCCAGCACCGCTTCTGTGACAGGGGTGTTTGACTACCTCGCTCCCGAACATTCAAGCCATAACGAATGGCTCGGACATGCCGTGCTCGTGCCCTTTGGCGGACAAACCCTCGTCGGCTGGGTTGTCGGTTCAGCCGAACACAGCGAGGTGCCTGCCGAAAAACTCAAAACAGTACTCGCGCGCATCCCCTTCATCCCGCCCGTCGATGTCACTTGGTTGGCCTTGATTCGTTTTGTGGCACGATACTACCAACGCGGCTTGGGCGAAGTGGCTCTGCCCGCCTTGCCACTGCCTTTGCGCCAAGCGCGGCATTTTGCCATTGACGAAGCCACGGGCGAATGCACGTTGCGCAAAGGCCAAGCCAGTTGGAAAAAATGGACGCAACTGCCGCCAGTCGCCGCACCGATTGACTTGGGTGCGTCTTTGCCCTTAACCGCGACACAAACTGAGGTGCTCAATGCACTCACCGCCGCAGGCTCTCAACCCCAACTGCTGTTTGGCGTTACGGGCAGCGGCAAAACCGAGGTTTACCTGCAATTTTTGAGCCAAATTTTGCAGGCCGATAGCACCGCGCAAGTGCTGATTTTAGTCCCCGAAATCAACCTCACGCCGCAATTGGCGCAACGGCTCAACCAGCGTTTTGGCGCGGGGGCCGTCGCCACATTGCACAGCAAATTGAGCGACTCCGAGCGGCTGCTTAATTTTTGGCGGGTCGCTCACGGCCAAGCGCGGGTGATTTTGGGTACGCGGCTGGCGATTTTAAGCCCGCTGCCGCATCTGAAAGCAATTGTGGTCGATGAAGAGCACGACACCTCTTATCGGCAAATGGAAGGCGTGCGCTATTCGGCGCGTGACGTGGCGATTTATCGGGCGCATCAGTTGAACATTCCGATTGTGCTCGGCTCGGCCACGCCGTCGCTGGAGTCGTGGCACAACGCGCAAACGGGTCGTTATGGCTTGCTGCGTTTGAGCCAACGCGCCGTTGCCAGTGCGGCTTTGCCGCAGGTGCAACTGGTCGATGTGCAAAAAAATGCCGTGGTCGATGGCCTATCCAACCCCGCCCGCAACGCGATTGAGCGCACCATCGCCGCGCGACAAACCAGTTTATTGTTTCAAAACCGCCGCGGCTACGCGCCCGTGGTCTATTGTGGGCATTGCGCCCACACCCAAGACTGTCCCGCCTGCTCGGCGCATTTGGTTTACCACCAAACCACTCGCCGCCTGCACTGCCACCACTGCGGCCGCGAGCAGGCCGTGCCCAAGTCATGCAGCCACTGCGGCAACGCCGACATGCTGCCCATCGGTCAAGGCACGCAACGGCTGGAAGAGTCGGTACAAAAAAGCTGGCCTGCTGCCGTGGTGCGCCGTGTCGACGCAGACTCGACCCGCAAAAAAGGCGAATTGGCTCACGCGCTGGCCGACATTGCCGCAGGGGTGGTTGATGTGATTGTCGGCACGCAAATGCTCGCCAAAGGCCACGACTGGCCCAACCTCACCACCGTGGTGGCACTGGACGTGGACAGCGGACTATTTAGCCAAGACTACCGCGCCCCCGAACGCCTATTTGCGCAGTTGCAACAAGTCATCGGCCGCGCAGGACGCGGTGAGCATGCGGGGCGCGTGCTGATTCAAACGGGTTTCATCGAGCACCCGTTGTGGGGATTTTTGCTGCAACATGATTTTGAAGGCTTTGCCAACGACGAGCTGGCCGTGCGCGAACAACTCGGCCTGCCGCCGTTTGCCGCCCACGCCCTGCTGCACGTCAGCGCGGCAAACATCAAAGACGCGCTGCACTTTGCCAACGCCGCACGCGCCGCCGCGCAAGAACTCATCCACGCCAACCCGCAATGGGCGAGCATCACCCTCAACGCCGCCGTGCCGATGAATCTGGTGCGCGTCAACCAACTCGAACGCGCTCAACTGCTCATCGAATGCCCATCCCGCGCCCGTTTGCAGCAGTTTTTACCCCACTGGCAAGCCGAATTGGTGGCGCAAAAAAGTCGTTTGGCATGGTTGATTGAGGTTGACCCAGCGGAAATCTAGCCTTGGCGTAAGGCTTTTCTATATAATGTTGCACGCTGACAATGTGATTAAAAGGCCTCAATGATAAAGAACAGTTTGATTTTACGCGCACCCACATGGATTGGCGACACCGTATATTGCCTGCCCGTTTGGCAGCGTTTGAGCGAACACTATGAATTACACATTGTCGGACAAGGTTGGCTGCCTGATTTTTTAAGTGGTTTTCCACAATGGCGCACTTACAAACTACCCAAGGGCGTGTGGCAACGTCGCGCCTTGTATCGCCAAATTCAAAAACAAGTTCAACATCCGCTTGCCTCACCCGTCAATGCACTGGTTTTCCCCACCTCATTCAGCTCGGTTTTGGCCATGAAATTAGCAGGGCTTAAAGTCCTCGCACACGCCCACGAAGGTCGCTCCTTCATGCTCACGCAAGCATTGAACATGCCACCCGCCTACGCCAGTATTTATCAGCGTTATTGGGACTTGGGCAATGCGTTCTTGAACGATGCCCAACCCGCGCCACAACACATTCACTTAGCGGTTGCCCCCAACGTCGAAGAAAAAACGCTCCACATTTTGCACAGCCACGGCCTTAACAAAGGCCGTTACATTGCGGTCTGTCCTTTTGCCGCTGGTGATTTTGATGGGTTTGACAAAAAATGGCCACATTTTGCGGCCTGGGCCGAGCGCATGACGCAGTTAGGCCACTTGCTCGTGTGCTGCCCCGCGCCGAACGAAGAAGCCGATTGGCAAAGCAAATACAGCACTATTCCAGCCCTCAAAGGCTTGGGTTTGGCGCAGTACGCCGCCGTCCTCAAAAATGCCGCCTGTGTGGTTTCTAATGACACGGGGCCTGGCCACATGGCCGCCGCGGTGGGCGTGCCGCTGATCAGCGTGCTCAATCAAACTGTGGTGGAGATGTACGGCGCAATCGGCCCGAATGTCCATGTGGTGCAACAAAAAGGCTGGCCGAGTGTTGACGATGTGTTGACTCAAACATTGGCGTTACTGGCCAAATAGTCATTCGCATCACATTTAGGCAATACATCAGCGGGTAAGCGCGAATTCACCGAGCAGTTGATGACCCGCCACAACCCTTGCCGCGCCATGTCGCCCACCAAAGTGAGCGGCTCGACAATGCCCGTTTGCCAGTGCTGGTCCAAAAACTGCGGCTGGGCGTTGTGCTCCGCATAGAATCGCCCGTTCATCGACAAGTCCATGCCAAACAACGCCACGTGTTTAAAGCCCATGCCAAACGCCAGTTGCAGCACGATATAAACCACTGAATCGCACAACGCCAAGCCCTCGGTCAACGTCCGCGCAAAATACAACTGCGGCTCAAATTCGCGTCGTCGTCGATACGGCATGAAACGATAATCAAACACATAAATATTCAGCCCTGATAAATCATGCCCTTGCATCAGCAACAAACACAACGTGCGATACGAAAAAAAACAATACTGGGCACGTGCCGCATAACGCACGACATCTGCGCCGCGCTGTTTGACAAATCCAGGGTCGTCCGCGACATAAGCATCGTAGGGCAAACCGTTCGCCTCAAACAATGCAGGCGAACCATTGACCGTAAAGCAAAATTCTGCATTCAAGCGCTTGGGCGATGCGACCTCTTTTACCGATGGTCCAGATAAAACCACATGCATTGCACGCGCCGCAAAAACATCGCTCAAAGCGGCCACGGTGCGCACCGTCAACTGTTGTTGACGATAGCACACCTGCAACCCATGCTCGCCCGTGTTGCGCACGGTAAAATCTGCTGGATAGACCCGATTATGCCACCAGCGTTTGCCACGCAAACGCCAATATATCTTGCGCATTGTTGCTGAAAACTGCCCCATACTGGCCTCCTTGTGTTTCAGAATTTTACAAGATTATGTTAGACTTCAAGCCCATTTAGCCCAAATAAAGCCACCATGCCTGAGACCATTCACATCTACGTTGGCGTTGACCGCTCACAAATGCTCGCCTGCAGCGTGCTGGAGCATTCTATCCAACGCCACACCCGCGCCACCGTTCAAGTCGTGCCGATGTTGGACTTGCCAATTCCACTGCCCAAAGACCCGAAAAATTACCCGCGCACGGGTTTTTCATTCACCCGTTTTTGCATCCCCAAACTCGCAGGCTATCAAGGCCGCGCAATTTATATGGATGCCGACATGATGGTGTTTCAAGACATTCAAACGCTGTGGCATTTGCCCATGAATGGCGCGAGCATCATGATTCAAAGCGAACAAACCGTGCGCGGCAGTCATGGACAAGCCAAGAAAAAGCGTCAATGCTCGGTGATGATGCTTGACTGCGCCGCGTTGGATTGGGATGTAAAGCAGATTGTGCAAGACTTAGACGCGGGGCGCTACACTTACAGCGAACTGATGTCAGAGTTGTGCCTTGTATCTGACGATGCGATTTCAACCCAACTGCCCGATGTGTGGAATCACCTTGACCAGCGCACCGACGACACCTGCCTGTTGCATTTCACCAACATGCACCGCCAACCATGGATGTCGCCATTTCATCATTTGGCACAAACATGGTTTGATGAAGTGCGTTTGATGCTCGCCAACGGTAGTTTGACATGGGCACGGATTCAAAACGATATAGATGAGGGCTATCTGCGTCCATCCTTGATTCGAGATATTCAACACGGCCACAAATGGCCGCGTGGTACGCGTTGGCTGTTCAACACGTACAACCATGTGAGCGATTACCTCAAAGGCTTTCGCAAACACAAAGTCTTTTATCAGTTACTGCAAGACTCTCGCGCCGCCAGCCGCAACCTCAATCCAAACGTCTAAACCGCGGGTCGTCCGCCCATTCTTGCGTTTGCTCTTGCTCACGCCGCCATTCTGGGGTGTGATTTTGCGCCAACTCAACCAAGGCCTCGCGCAGTTGCGGCACGCCTGCGCCTGTTTTGGCGCTGATGAAAATCCGTGTGATGCGACCGTGCTCGTCGCGCTCGATTGACGGTTCGTGGGCGGACAAATCAATTTTGTTCCACACCAAAACCTGCGGCACGTTGTCGGCCTCGATTTCTTTGAGCACTTTGTTGACTTCTTCAATTTGCTCCAAGCGCACGGGGCTGGCCGCGTCGACCACGTGCAGCAGCACATCGGCGTGAATGGTTTCTTCCAGCGTGGCGCGAAATGCGGCGACCAGCGAGTGCGGTAAGTCGCGCACAAAACCGACGGTATCAGAAATCACCAATTGCCCCGCGCCCTCGATGTAGACCTTGCGCGTGGTGGTGTCGAGTGTGGCGAACAATTGGTCGGCGGCATACGCGCGGGCGCTGGTCAACACGTTGAACAGCGTTGATTTGCCTGCGTTGGTGTAGCCGACCAGCGAGACATTCAAGCCCACGCCTTTGGCGCGGGCGCGGCGTTGGGTCAAGTGTTGGCGTTCAAACCGCGCCAACTCGGCTTTGAGTTTCATACGTCGCTCTGAAATCAAGCGTTTGTCGATTTCAAGCTGCGATTCACCCATCCCGCCGCGAATCCCAATCCCGCCACGTTGCCGCTCCAAATGCGTCCACAAGCCTGTGAGGCGCGATTGCATGTATTCAAGCTGCGCCATTTCGACTTGTAATTTACCTTCGTGGCTTTTGGCGCGCTGGGCAAAGATATCTAAAATCAGTGCGGTTCGGTCCATAATCCGCACGCCAAGGTTTTCTTCCAAATTGCGCTGCTGCGCGGGGCTGATGGCGTGGTTGAACACCACGCAGTCGGCGCGGTGCAAATTGACTTCGGTTTTGACTTCTTCGGCTTTGCCTGAACCGATGTACAGCTTGGCGTCAGGCGACTTGCGCGAGCCTGTGACCGCCGCCAGCACTTCGCCACCCGCACTGTTGACCAACAAGTGCAATTCTTCCATTGAGGCGTCAAAATCGCCGCCTTTGCCAAAATTAAGTCCTACGATGATGGTTCGCATTATTATTCCTTTTGTGTTGCGAAAACAACAAAACCGCCCGTAACACTGTTGCGGGCGGCGATTATTCTAAAAATCAACCAATCACTTATTCAGCGGTTTGTTGAATTTCTTGAATGTTCACTGGGCGCGAAGGCACAATGGTTGAAATCGCATGTTTGTAAACCATTTGCGTGACGGTATTGCGCAACAACACCACGTATTGGTCAAATGATTCGATATTGCCTTGTAATTTAATCCCATTGACGAGGTAAATTGACACAGGAACGTGCTCTTTACGCAACGCATTCAAAAAAGGATCTTGTAGCATTTGCCCTTTATTCATGATTCTTTCTCCACTCAAGTTAATTTATAAAATGCCAGTCGCATTTTAACTGAAAACGCGACTGGATAGTTCCATTTATTACAGTCGTCATTATATACGTACTTATACTAAGACACAAGTTTTTTATTTAAACCGTTTTTTGCGATCCGCATATGGATTTTTGCTGTTTTTAAACTCCACCCGCAGCGGCGTGCCCTCTAACTTAAACGCATCACGAAAACGCCCTTCCAAAAACCGTTTGTACGAATCAGGCACGTCTTCAAGCGAATTGCCATGAATCACAATCACGGGTGGATTTTGCCCGCCTTGATGCGCATAACGCAATTTAGGTCGCGCCGAACCACTGCCTTTGCGCGGCGGGGCTTGATGTTCCACGCAGTTATACAACACGCGGGTTAAGCGCGGCGTGGACAAATTGGCAAACGCTGCGGCGTGGGCGACATGCACCGATTGCAGCAAAGCATCTACGCCTTGACCTTTGAGTGCGCTGGTGTAGTGAAACTTGGCAAAGTCCAAAAAAATCAATTTGCGCAAAATATCAACTTTCACACGGTCGCGCTCGTAACTATCGACCGCATCCCATTTATTGACCGCCACCACCAAAGCGCGACCCGACTCCAAGATAAAGCCCGCAATATGCGCGTCTTGCTCCGAAATGTCTTGCGCCGCGTCGAGCATCAAAATCACCACATTCGCATCACTAATCGCTTGCAAGGTTTTGACCACTGAAAATTTTTCAATCGCCTCAAACACTTTGCCGCGCTTGCGCAAACCCGCCGTGTCAATCAACACATATTGGCGGCCCGCACGTTCAAACTCGATTTCAATCGCATCGCGAGTCGTCCCTGGCATGTCAAACGCAATCACGCGCTCTTCGCCCACTAACGTGTTGATGAGCGTTGATTTACCGACATTGGGTCGCCCCACCACAGCGATTTTAATCGGCCGTGAAGCGCGGTGTAAATCGTCTTCCAAAGTCGCGGGCGCATCCTCGGCCTCGCGGCTTTTGAGGATTTTATCGATTTCAGCGTCGCGGGCGACTTTATCAAGATGCGCGAACGGGTCGCTGTCGTCTTCGTCGCCTTCCAGCCAGTCGTCTTCAACCACTGCACCGAGCACGCCGTCGAGCACGTATTCCAGCAACTCGCGCACGCCGTCGCCGTGTGCGCTGGAAATCACCACAGGCTCGCCCAAGCCGAGCGCGTAAAACTCTGGCGTGACATTGGCGTGGCGCATCCCTTCGGCTTTGTTGACCGCCAAAACCACGGTGCGCCCTGTTTTGCGCAAGTCATCGGCGATGATTTGGTCGTGCGCATTCAAGCCCGCGCGGCCATCGACCAAAAAAATCACCACGTCGGCTTCAATCACCGCTTGGCGGGTTTGTTTGGCCATTTCATGGTAAATGCCGTCTTTGGCGACAGGTTCAAAACCGCCCGTGTCGATGACCAAAAAAGGCCGCTCGCCCATGCGCCCTTGACCATAATGGCGGTCGCGCGTCAAACCCGCAAAATCAGCGACAATCGCGTCGCGCGAGCGGGTGAGGCGGTTGAATAAAGTCGATTTGCCCACGTTGGGGCGTCCGACCAGTGCGATGACTGGTTTCATATTGCATCCTTAATTACTGCGGTAAAAATTCTAATTTTTGCTTCAATGCCTGCTCAAGCGGCTCGTCTTTGACCGTTTGTTTTTGCACTGCGGCAATCGCCGCCTCAACCGAGGCTCGTGCTTTGGCGGCATCGTTCATCAACAAATACACATCGGCTTTTTTGTTGGCAAAAGCAGCGGCAAACTCTGGGGCGGGCAAAACGTCCAAGGTTTTGAGTGCCGCGTCATATTGGCCTTTTTGCACCAACACATCAGCCATGTGCAAACGCGCCACGCCTTGGTTTTCCACCGTACTGTGGTCTAAAATCCATTGCAACTGCTGCTGCGCCACATCCCATTTTTGCGCAGTCAACGCGGTTTGGGCGGCATCCAAACTGCCCAATGTTGCATAACGGCTGGTGGTGTAGTCTTTTTGCAACGCTGCCAGCAAAGCATCCGCGCCTGCGTCTTTTTTCTGCATCGCGTTCACGTAAGCCTCGTAGGCTTGCGAGGCTTTTTCGGATTGTTTGACTTGGTAATATTCATAACCTTTCCACGCCAAAATCCCAATCACCGCGAGCAGCACCACGGTTTGAATCCATTTACCCCAGCGTTCCCAAAACGCTTTGAAGTTTTCTAGTTGTTCTTGTTCGTCTAAATCATATGCCATGTTGTTTCCTTAATTAACCTGCAATTTTTTGCATCAAAAAACTCGCCGCATCCGCAGCGGCCAATGTGACTTGTTCGCCGTCACGCAACGACTTAATCGTCACGGTTTGCGTGTTGACCTCGTCGTCACCCAAAATCAGTGCAAACGCCGCGCCCGATGCGTCGGCTTTTTTCATTTGCGATTTAAAACTGCCCGCGCCGTCCACGCCGCCACAGTGCAACGTGACCGACAAACCGACTTGGCGCAACTGATGCGCACTGGCAAACGCCGCACGCGCCGCCAACTCGCCTTGGTGCAGCACATAAACGTCGCACGCGGGCTCAATGTGCGCCTTGAGCGAGGCTTGCGTGAGCAACAACAAACGCTCCAAACCAATCGCAAACCCAACCGCTGGCGTGGGCTTGCCACCGAGCAACTCAAACAAACCGTCGTAGCGCCCACCGCCGCAAATCGTGCCTTGCGAGCCGAGCGTGTCGCCATCGACAATCCATTCAAACACGGTGTGGCTGTAATAATCCAAACCGCGCACCAAGCGCGGATTGACCGTAAACGCAACCCCCACGTCGCGCAACAAGCGTTGCACCTGCTCAAACCGCGCTTTGGACGCGTCGCCCAAAAAGTCGGTCAACCGTGGCGCTTGGTTGACCATCTCTTGCATGGCGGGGTTTTTGGTGTCCAAAATCCGCAACGGATTGGCGTGCAAACGACGGCGTGCGTCCTCGTCCAACACATCGGCGTGCGCTTCAAAATACGCAATCAACGCCTCGCGGTGTGCCGCGCGTTCATGTGGCTCGCCCAAAGTGTTCAACTCAAGGCGCACGTCACGTAAATCCAACTCATCCCACAAATCGCGCAACATCAACATCAGCTCCGCGTCCATGTCCGCCCCCGCAAAACCGAGCGATTCTACACTCAATTGGTGAAACTGGCGATAGCGGCCTTTTTGCGGCCGCTCATGGCGAAACACCGGCCCCATGCTGTACACGCGAGTCGGCCCGTTGTACGTGAGGTTAGACTCAATCGCCGAGCGCACCACACCCGCCGTAAACTCGGTGCGCAGCGTCAAATCGTCACCATTCAAACGGTCGATGAACGAGAACATTTCTTTTTCCACCACGTCGGTGAACTCGCCAATCCCCCGCGCAAACAAGCCCGTTTTCTCCAAAATCGGCGCGCGCATGTTGCGATAACCATAACTTTTCAACCAGCCACGCAACACCTCTTCGAGATGCTCCCACAGCTGCGCTTCATCAGGCAAAATATCGTTCATGCCTTTGACGGCGTTAAATTTTTCTTTACTCATCAATCTATCTCATTCAAATTTTAGTCATTCCCACACCGCGAAAATTACTTCACCTTAATCAATCGCATTTGACCATTGCGCTGCACCACCAATGGCGTATTGGTTTGTTTCGCCACCTCACGCGCTCGCTGCTCGGCACGCGCTGCTGCGGCCATAATGTGCCGCACATCGGGGTCTTTGGCTTGGTTTAATGATTTTTTGTTCACTTTTCACTCCAATCAATCAACGTCATTTGCTCTTCACCACTAAAATGCAACCAAACATCCACAATCGGCTTGTAAATTTCATTAAAGTTTTTCAATCCCGCATAAAAACGCCGCTTCACCACATCATCATCAATATAATGGCCACCTTGCTTCACGCGCATCGCCACCCGCTGCACCGCAAACTCTGGGCTGGGTAACTCAATAAAAATCAATTTGACATGATAACCCAAAGCCTGCCAGCGACGAATCATCCGAACATAACCCATCCCGCTTAACGTCGTTTCCAGCGCAAAACTGTCGCCGCGCTTCACACGCTCATTCATAAGCGACAACATAATCCGCCCCGCCGCCACCGCCGCAGTTTCAGGAGCAAACGGCGCAATACCCGCCGCAATTAAATCGGCATTGATAAACTCAGGACAATGCGCCTCATGCGGCAAAAACTCACGAGCAAACGTGGTTTTCCCCGCACCATTAGGCCCTGCAATCATCACGATTTTTTTCATTGTTAAATTTTCTAAAAACGTAACCCGCCATAAGCGCAGCGAATAGCGGGGCAACCTCGCATCATGCACCCATAAACCTGCGTTTCGCCTGCGGCTCAAGGCAGGCTACGCACTAAATCACCTCAACCCGTGGCACATCCTTAAACCGTTCAATCAAAACCCGCAAACCATCAACCGTTGGCGGTGCGCACAACTGGCTGGTGATGGTCTTCACATCCGACGGCGGCAAACTCCACCAGCGCAGCGTCAGCATCAACTCGATGATTTCAGGGGCGAAACGGTAACGGATGTGTTTGGCAGGGTTACCACCAACTATTTCATACGGCGCGACATTTTTCACCACATGCGCATTGGCCGCAATCACCGCGCCATCGCCAATCGTCACGCCCGACAGAATCGTCGCGCCATAACCGACCCACACATCGTTGCCGATTTTCACGTTGCCGTTGTTGTACAACTGCCCTGTGACCTCTTCGCCACCCAAATGCGCCACAAACTGCTCGCCAAACGGAAACGTGCTCATCCACTCCGTATGGTGATTGCCGCCCAGATGGATGTGCGTGCCCGCCGCCAACGAGCAATATCGCCCAATGTCCAACCGCGCCGCATTGGCTTGGTGGTACGCATGCAGCTCAACCTCATTTAAGCCATACGTATACGGCTGCACATGAATCTCGCAGCCGTTCAAATACCACACCCGCAACGAACCTGCGTCACTGCCATCGGTGTTGATTTTAATCACGTACCACCTCAAAAAACGCTTTTAATTCTTGCGTCAACTGCGCCAATTCGTGCTCTGGCATTTCACGGGCATACAGCTCGGTGCGCAAGTTGGCCCGTGTTTGCTCCGTCTTTTTTAAATCATCTCGATTGTCGTTGTCATGGTGCAAATGTAACGCAACAAAATCAATCGCATACCACTCCAAACCCGCCCGCTGCCAGCGCACATAGAACTCACCATCTTCCGAGCCCCAGCCCGCCATGTTTGAGTTAAAACCGCCCATCGACATAAAGGTTGAACGGTTAAGAACATTCGCACCACCGACATTGCCCAAAGACAAAACGGTATATTCTGGATGCGAACCATCGGTCACCACGTCGCTAAAATGCTGGTGAGACGGCGACAAAGCAAACCGCTGTTTGGCCGAGTTTTTCACATTGACAAAGTGATAAAAAGGACTGACATGCAGACGCGGATTGGCAGCAACTGCACCCAGCGCCGCATCAAAGGCCGCAGGCTGCACCATCACATCAGCATCGTTAAAAATAATCACATCACTGCGCGCCAACTTCGCGCCTGTGTTGTACAACAAACTTTTGGGGAAAGCCCCTTCCGAATGCACAAAATGATGGCACACGCGCTCATCCGCAAACCATTGACTGGGCGCACGAGGCGCAGTATCGCCCTCAACAATCAGTACCCGATAATCGACAAAAGTCGAGTCCAAATAACGTAAAAACACCGATAAATTGTCCGCCCGCTCCTGCGTTGACGCACGAAATGAAACAATCACATCTGAGTGTTTTAATGACTGTTTATTCACCTCATTCTCCCTTCAATTTCACATGAGTTACAACAACTTGCTGTTAATTCCAGTGTGTTCCAGCAACACAAACACCGCATCCTCACTCGCCACGGGGCGATGCTCAACCCCTTGCGGCACAACAAACAACTCACCCGCCTTAAGCATCACGCTTTTATCGCGCATCTCCAAAACCACCTCGCCCCGCACCACGAGAAACAAATCATCCGAATTGTCGTGCACATGCCAGTCATAAGCCCCATTTCCTCGCGCGACCATCACGTCATTGCCGTTGTATTGCACCAATTTAATGGGTTGCCACGGCTCAGTGAGGTTGGCAATGTGTTGGTTTAGGTTAATGGCGGCCATGTTTTTCATTCAATTAGATTAAGTTATTTGGCGTAGGCTAGTGGTGAGCACAGCAAACCCCAACAAACCAAACGCATCAAAGATAACGGTGTTGGGGTTCACAAAAAACGTTCACCACCAACCTTGCTACTCCAACTCATTAAAAATTTTCCATGGTTCTATTGGCTGTAATGCCCATCTATACGCTGGATGCACCTCCCAATCATAGCCAAAGTCAACAAATTTATTTGAGAGATACCTATTTTCCTCAAAGTATTTGCGTTCTATTTCACCCCCCACCCCCTCTTTTCGCGCCGTAATAAAATTTATTTTGTACAAAAAACCAGCCAATTCACTAAGTTCAGCACCCTTACCATTCGCCCATTTAAATTTACCTTGCTCCTCAATATCCTTTAATTTTTTAATTAATGAATCGGTTGTATAGGTATAAGCCTTTTCTTTTTCTCGCTGATTTCGTGTCGGCCTCATCCCCATAATTAACCTTTCAGCATCAGGCAGTTCCAAACGATACTCATTAATTGCATCTTGCAGCCTACCTTGTGAGTATTCCTCAAAGACATGCTCCAAATGAACCGTTTTAATTATATCGGAGGAGTTTTGATTCGCCTTCCTACCCGCCAACGTTAAAAGTTTGACCAAATCTCTAGGACGCTTTCGAATCAAAGACATCAACACTTTATGCATTGGAGCATCTTGCCAGTGCCCTTTACCCTCAAATTTGCCATCAATGATTTTATTTAAGTGCCTCATCAAATCTGATTGGTGCATCTTTAACAAATCTTGTTGTAAAATATCTTGGTTAAAATAACTGACAACTCTTTTTACAAGCAAAACCAATATTTCATGATTACTCCATGAATGCCAAACAACAGAACCTTCAATTTTATCAGTCGACTCATCTGAGGTTCTAGCCAAATAATAAACGTCCGACCTTAAACTAACTCTAAATTGGATTCCTCTATTTTCCTGAGAAATATCTCTAATTGCGTTCAATAAAGCAGAGATTCTACGAATATCCGCCTCTCGTCCCTGCCAACCTCTATCCAAATCATCAATATAAACAGATATTTTTCCCCTACGCAAAAAATCTTCAAGAAATAACTTTTTTACTGGTTTTATATTTTTAACATAATCGTCTGTTTTGAGCGTGTCTAATAAAAAAGACAATGCCAAGCCAGCATATTGATTAAGTTTTTCTCTCCAACCTTCAAAAACCAACCCTAATGAAATTAACGCTTTTTCAGCGATAATTTCATTAATTCCAACCTTCCAGTCTCGTATTAGTTTTAAAAAATCTGTTGTTTCATTTCCAAGACCAAGAATATCATCAGGTTTTATCAAAAGGGTCAAATGCTTTTTTTCTGCTTCTTCTGCAATAGCAACTTTAAATAAAGCAGATTTACCAATACCTTTATGTCCAACTAAAATCCTCAAGGGCAAATCTGCAACAACTTGTTCATACACCTTACCCTTAAAGTAATATTCCCTTAATCTTGCAGGATCTTCATCCTCCGCCGCCTCATGACCAAAAAGTTTCTGCAATATTTCCTCTGTAAAAGCAAAACTCATAACCCCTCCAAACTTATGTTTTAAACCGTAAGGCAGATTCACACAGCAATCCACCACATGTGCCCAAACATTCGAGCCGTTATTAACATACCATCAGTAAATTACTACGCCAACCCACCCTACCGCAAAACAACTCCATCAGACTCCATACTTGCGCTTCACATACTCCTCAACAATCCCCTGAAACTCAACCGCAATATTGTCCCCCTTCAACGTCACCGTTCGCTCACCATCGACAAACACAGGCGCGGCGGGCACTTCGCCTGTGCCAGGGAGCGAGATGCCGATGTTGGCGTGCTTGGATTCGCCCGGGCCATTGACGACGCAGCCCATGACGGCGACGGTCATGCCTTCGACCCCTGCGTATTGAGTTTTCCACACGGGCATTTGCTCGCGCAGGTAGGTTTGGATGTCGGCGGCGAGTTCTTGAAATACGGTGCTGGTGGTGCGCCCGCAGCCAGGGCAGGCGACGACCATGGGGGTGAATTGCCGAAAGCCCATGGTTTGCAAAATTTCTTGGGCGACGACGACTTCGGTGGCGCGCGAACCATTCGGCTCAGGGGTTAAAGACACGCGAATCGTGTCGCCAATGCCCTGTTGCAACAAAACCGCCAGTGCGGCGGTGGAAGCGACAATGCCTTTGCTGCCCATGCCCGCTTCAGTCAAACCAAGGTGCAGCGCGTAGTGGCAACGTTGTGCGAGTTGTTGGTACACGGCGACCAAGTCTTGTACGTTGGAAACTTTGCAGGAGATGACGATTTTATCAGCGGCCAAGCCGACGTCTTGCGCGGCTTGGGCGGATTCTAACGCCGAGGTAATCAAGGCTTCGGTCATGACCTGTTGCGCCGTCCACGGTTTGGCGCGTTGGGCGTTGTCGTCCATGATACGCGCCAAAACCGCTGGGTCAAGGCTGCCCCAGTTCACGCCGATGCGCACGGGTTTGTCGTATTTGGCGGCCACTTCTATCATTTGCGCGAATTGCGCGTCTTTTTTCGCGCCTTTGCCGACGTTACCAGGGTTGATGCGGTATTTGCTCAAAGCCTGTGCGCAATCGGGGTAGTCGGTCAATAATTTGTGGCCGTTGTAATGAAAGTCGCCAACCAGCGGAACATAAACGCCCATTTTGTCTAGTTGCTCGCGAATGTACGGCACCGCAGCGGCGGCTTCAGGCGAGTTGACGGTGATGCGCACCAATTCTGAACCTGCTTGCGCAAGTTCTTTGACTTGCAAGGCCGTGCCGAGCGCGTCAACGGTGTCGGTGTTGGTCATGGATTGCACGACAACGGGGTGCGAGCCGCCGATGTAAACAACTGTGTCGGCGTGCTGCACCTTAACGGCGTGGCTGTGGTGGCGAGTGTTCATAACGGTTTAGTCGAGTTGTGTAATCCGCGCTGTAGTGCTTTTGCCCATGGCGGGTTTGAGGTCGTACGGCTGGCCTTTCCATGTCATTTCAACTTCAGCGGCGTTGCCAATGGTGAGCGAGAGCGGTAGTTTGCCTGTGCCTGATTGCTCTGCGCCTGCTTCAAAAGTGCCGCTGATGACTTTTTTACCATCCGCGTCTTTGACCTCAACCCAACTTTTCGCGCCTTTGAACTTCAAAACCAAATCAGTGCTGGATGTGGCCAATGGCGTGGCGGGCGCGGCGTCAACAACAGGCACAACGGGCACCGCAGCGGGTGCGGCAACGGGCGGCGCGACCACTTGCACTTGATTCGGCTCAGAGATTTTTTGTCCGCCTTCGGGCTTGGCATTGAAGCGCGAGCCAAAAATCCAATAGGCCAACAAACCAAACACCGCCAAAGCCAACACCACCATAGCGGTGCGCGACATCCACGGGGTTTTAACGGGCGTGCCGCTGCTGGCAAACACTTTGTTGACATCGGCATCACGTGCAGGCGCAGCGGGTGCGGCGGCTTGGTAGTCGGCAGGCAGGTGCGCAATCGCTTCTTGCTCGTCAATCCCAATGGCTTTGGCGTAGTGGCGCACTATCGCACGCAATAAAATCGAAGAGCTCAGATTGCTGAAATCATCGGCCTCAAGTGCCATAATTTGGCGCACATTGCGATTGGTGCGTGAGGCAACATCTTGCGCACTCAAGCCTTGCGCTTGGCGCATTTGCGTCAACCACTGCCCCAATGTCGGGCGAGTGGGCGTGGGTTCTACCGCTAAGTTTTCGGTCTCATTCATGCTGTTTATACTTTCTTTTAAAATGTCTCGTAAAGTTCGGCGCGCGCCCAATTGGCTTGCGCACTGGTGGAGAATTCACGCTGCAATTGTTGCAAGGTTTGCAGCCATTGCGGCAACTGTTGCGCCCGCTCCAACCGCGCTTGCAGCCACAATAATTCGGGCGTACCGCCCCGTAAAGTTTGCGCGTTGCGCCAATCGACGCGAGCAGCCTCGATGCGCCCTTGTTGCAACCAAGCGTGTGCTCGATAAATATACGCCGCGCCGTTGTTGGGCTTAGCATCCAAGGCTGCATCCAAATACGGCATGGCCAAATCCAAGCGTTTGAGCCGCGCGGCGCACGCGCCCGCATTGAGCAAAGCCTTGTCTAAACTGCCGTACAACGGGTCGCGCAGCACTTGTGCAAACTCGCTCAACGCCTGCTCGCCGCGCTCGGTTTGACACAGATACCACGCATAACTGTTGCGCACGTCGGTGGTGGATTGATTTTGCGCCACCGCCGAACTCAAAGCCCGTGCAAAATGCGCATCGGCCAAGTCGTTTTGTTGTAATTGCGCGTAAATCAAGGCCAAAATCGTGTGCGCAGGCACATCGTTGGCCTCATATTTGAGCGCAATTTGCGCTTCATCTACCGCGGTGGCAACTTGCCCGACTTGAAAATACCGACTGGCCAAGTCGGTATGCACGCGAGCAGGGCTTTGCGCCCAAGCCGATAGGCTCAATGCAGTCGCCACAAAGCCCGCCCGCCATTTCATTTTGAGCCCGCCTGTTCGATTTGCGCTTGCATTTGTTCAAACGAAATCACCGAGCGGCGTTGCTCGGCCACGTCTTCGGGCTTGTACGGCGTGAAAATCATGGTTTGCTCGGCCATGCGCTCGTTGCGGCTGGTGCGGTCTTTGACTTGGCCTGCCAATTGGCCACACGCCGCGTCAATGTCGTCGCCACGGGTTTTGCGAATGGTGGTGACAATCCCCGCGTTGAGCAAAACCTCGCCAAACGCCATGACTTGCTGACGGGTCGACACGGTCAAGCCCGACGCTGGGAACGGATTAAATGGAATCAAATTGAACTTGCACGGCACGTCTTTGACCAGTGCCACCAACTCATGCGCCTGTGCAATCGAGTCGTTCACATCTTTGAGCATGACGTATTCAAACGTGATGAAATCGCGCGGCGCACGGGTGAGGTAACGCTGACACGCGGCCATGAGTTCGCGCAGTGGGTATTTTTTGTTCAGCGGCACGAGTTCATCGCGCAACGCGTCGGTTGGCGCGTGCAACGACACGGCCAACGCCACGGGGCAATCGTCTTTGAGTCGATCCATCATCGGCACAACGCCCGAGGTCGATACCGTCACGCGGCGGCGCGACAAACCATAGGCATTGTCGTCCAGCATCAAGCGCAGCGCGGGCAAGAGTTGGCCGTAATTGAGCAACGGCTCGCCCATGCCCATCATGACCACATTGGTGATGAGTTTGCGCTCAAAGTTATTCGCGCCCAGCGCGTGGTTCGCCCACCACAGTTGGCTGATGATTTCGGCGGTGGTCAAATTGCGATTAAAGCCTTGGTGGCCCGTTGAGCAAAAACGGCAGTTGACCGCGCAACCTGCCTGCGACGAAATGCACAACGTGCCGCGCGTGGTTTCGGGAATATACACCGCCTCCACCGCATTGCCTTGACCCACGTCAATCAGCCACTTGCGCGTGCCGTCGAACGACGTGTGATCGTGAATAATTTCGGGCTGCAACAACTCAAACTCGTTTTCGAGTTTGATGCGCAAAGATTTGGCCAAATCAGTCATTTGGTCAAATCCTTGCGCACCAGAATGATGTATCCAACGCAAAACCTGACGCGCCCGAAAGCCCTTCTCACCCATTTCGGTAAAAAGTGCATTCATGCCCGCCGCGTCAAAGTTCAGCAAATTGGTTTTCATCGGTGCGCTACTTTTCAATTAACCGAAAAAGTATTTGATTTCGATAGCCGCGTTTTCGAGGCTGTCCGAACCATGAACCGCGTTCGCGTCGATAGACTCAGCGAA
The DNA here is from genome assembly GCA_051650085.1 of Formosimonas sp. Taxonomy (GTDB): domain Bacteria; phylum Pseudomonadota; class Gammaproteobacteria; order Burkholderiales; family Burkholderiaceae; genus Hydromonas. The sequence continues at coordinate 106,967 of JBOFII010000043.1, read as the reverse complement.
ATCCGCGCGGATTGTGCCTGCTGCGGCTTCTTTAGGGTTGGTCGCGCCCATCAAATCGCGGTGCGCCAAAACTGCGTTGTCGCCTTCGAGCGCAGTAATCATCACAGGGCCTGAAACCATGAAAGAGACCAAGTCTTTGAAGAAAGGACGCTCAGCGTGCACCGCGTAAAAGCCTTCGGCTTGCGCTTGAGTCAATTGTGTGAATTTGGCTTCAACAATTTTCAGACCTGCGTTTTCAAAGCGCGTGTAAATTTGACCGATGACGTTTTTTGCAACTGCGTCTGGTTTGATGATAGATAAAGTGCGTTCAACTGCCATGTGTAACTCCGTATGTAAAAAAATCAATAAAATCAAGTTCTAACGAACGCAAGATTATAGCATACACAGACTCTTTCAGAGCTGGATTCAGCACGCCAGTCGCATAAAAACTCTTTTTTATGCGACTGGCTGTTATTTCAGCGTTTTTTACCCATATCCAGACCCTTACATAAAAAAACCACGCCGTGTCTGGCGTGGCTTGATGCTTTTGGGGAGACTTTACAAAATATACTGCGACAGATTCTCATCCTTAACCAGCCCTGCCAAACGCTCATCGACAAACGCCGCGTTGATGTCCACCGTTTTGCCATCGAATTCGTGCGCTTTGTACGAGACTTCTTCGAGCAGTTTTTCCATGACGGTGTGCAGGCGGCGTGCGCCGATGTTTTCTGACTTGGCGTTGACGTCGCAGGCCATGTGCGCCAAACGTTTCACGCCGTCATCAGTAAAGTTGAGGGTGACGTTTTCAGTGGCGAGCAGGGCTTGGTATTGTTTGGTCAAACACGCGTCCGTGCCCGTCAAAATCGCGCAAAAGTCGGCTTCGGTCAACGAAGCCAGTTCAACGCGAATCGGGAAGCGGCCTTGCAACTCTGGAATCAAGTCCGAGGGCTTGGACAAATGAAACGCGCCAGAGGCGATAAACAAAATATGGTCGGTTTTAATCATGCCGTATTTGGTGGTGACGCTGGTGCCCTCAACCAAGGGCAGCAAGTCGCGCTGCACGCCTTGGCGCGAGACTTCGCCTGCGCCGCCGTTGTTTTTGCCTGAAATTTTGTCGAATTCGTCAATGAACACAATCCCGTTTTGTTCAACCGCTTCAACGGCTTGAGCGCGCACGTCGTCTTCATTGACCATTTTGACCGCTTCTTCATCGACCAATAATTTAAACGCTTCTTTGACTTTGAGTTTTTTACTGGTTTTTTGGTTTTGCCCCAAGTTGGCGAACATGCCGCGCAACTGCTCGGCCATTTCTTCCATACCTGGGGGACTCATCACGTCAAACTGCGCCGCGCCTGCGGACAAATCGATTTCGATTTCTTTGTCGTCCAACTCGCCTTCACGCAGCTTTTTGCGAAACTTTTGCCGCGTGGCCGACTCTGCGTCGGCGCGGGAATACTCGCCCGTGCCTGCGTCACGCGCAGGCGGCAGCAAAGCATCCAAAATGCGGTCTTCGGCGGCATCTTCGGCGCGGGTTTTCATGAGTTTGGCCGCGGCGGTGCGGGCGTTTTTGACTGCGACTTCGACCAAGTCTTTGATGATGGACTCTACGTCTTTACCGACATAACCGACTTCGGTGAATTTGGTCGCCTCAACCTTAATGAACGGCGCACCCGCCAATCGCGCCAAGCGACGGGCGATTTCGGTTTTGCCCACGCCCGTGGGGCCCATGAGCAAAATATTTTTGGGCGTCACTTCCATGCGCATCGCGTCGTTCAATTGGCTGCGCCGCCAGCGGTTGCGCATGGCCAGAGCGACTGATTTTTTGGCGTTGCTTTGCCCGACTATGTGCTTGTCTAACTCAGACACAATTTCTTGCGGGGTCATGTTGAAAACGGCGTTGGTCATTTAGAGCACCTCAATCGTGTGGTTTTGGTTGGTGTAAATGCAGATGCTGCCTGCGATTTCTAAGGATTTTTTAACAATCTGTTCGGGCGACAAATCGGTGTTGTGCAACAGTGCCGTGGCGGCTGATTGCGCAAACGCGCCGCCTGAGCCGATGGCAATCAAGCCGTCTTCAGGTTCAAGCACGTCGCCATTACCCGTAATGATAAGCGACGCGCTGTGGTCGGCGACCGCCAACATAGCTTCGAGGCGGCGCAACACGCGGTCGGTGCGCCAGTCTTTGGTCAAGTCAATCGCGGCACGCACCAAGTGGCCGTTGTTTTTTTCGAGCTTTTCTTCAAAGCGTTCAAACAAGGTAAATGCGTCGGCGGTCGCGCCTGCAAAACCCGCCAAAACTTGGCCTTTGTAAAGTTTGCGCACTTTACGCGCCGTGCCTTTGACAATCGTGTTGCCCAGCGTAACTTGCCCGTCGCCGCCAATCGCAACCAAATTACCGCGTCGCACCGAAATAATCGTCGTGCCGTGATACTGTTCCATGTGGTTCTCCTGTTAACTGAATTGAATATATGGCCGACCCATAAAAAAACAAGGATGCTCTCGCATCCTTGTCCTCAATCACCGTACATTTTTTGAATTTTTTCGCGCCGCTCTTGCGCTTCGAGCGACAAGGTTGCGGTGGGTCGCGCCAGCAAACGCCCCAAGCCAATCGGCTCGCCTGTTTCCTCGCACCAGCCGTAATCTTCGTCGGCGTCAATGCGGGCAATCGACTGGGCGATTTTTTTGAGCAGTTTGCGTTCGCGGTCGCGCGTGCGCAATTCCAACGCGTGCTCTTCTTCAATCGTGGCGCGGTCGGCGGGGTCGGGCACAACTTCATTGTCGCGCAAATGCTCTGTGGTGTCGTCGGCGTTTTTCAACAGCTCAGTTTGCATGTCGACCAAGCGTTGCCGAAAAAACGCCAATTGTGCCTCGTTCATATAATCTTTGGCAGGCATTTTCAACAATTGCTCTTCAGTTAGGATTTTTTTACTCTCTTGCGCCATGGTTTTGCTCCACTCAATATTTTTGTAAACGGCAAATATAACACTTTTACCATTGCTTGCGGATAATTTGCTTCAATAAATGCAAATCGCCATGAAAAAAATGTCCCGCCCCAGGAATGACGGTCACGGGCAGTTTCTGCGGCCGCGCCCAGTCGAGCACGGCGCTCAATTCAATCACATCGTCTTGCTCGCCATGAATCACAATGCTGTCGGCAGGCACAGGCAAAACGTCCCATTTGCCCGCTGCCGTGCCGACCAAAACCATGCGCTGCACGGGTTCGCTCAAGGCGGCGACCACGCGGGTTTGCACAAACGAGCCAAACGAGAAGCCCGCCAAGACCAGCGGCGCGTCGTTGCTTAAATGCTGTCGCATCCACGCCACAACTTGCAGCAGGTCTTGCGTTTCGCCATCGCCATGATCGTGCTCGCCTGCGGTTGCGCCCACGCCGCGAAAGTTGGGCCGCACGCTGATGTAGCCGAGTTCGGTCAAGGTTCGCGCCAGAGTTTGCGCGACTTTGTTGTCCATTGTGCCGCCAAACAACGGGTGCGGATGCGCGACCAAGGCCAAGCCATGCACCGCGCCGCTGGGGCGGTCGATGGCGATTTCAATTTTGCCAACCACGCCGTCGATGAGGATTTTGTCGGTCATGACTTGTCCACCAACAAGCGTTCAACCACGCGGCCATGCTGCAAATGCTCGCTGACGATTTCATCCAAGTCGCTTTTATCGACAAACGAATACCACACGTTGTCGGGGTAAACCACGCAAACCGGCCCCGCTTCACAGCGGTCAAGACAGCCCGCTTTGTTGACCCGCACTTTGCCCGCGCCCAACAGGCCCAGTTCGTACGCGCGGCCTTTGACGTATTCTTGCGCCTCAACGCCGCCGCAACGGGCGCAGTCGCCGCGCGGGTCGTCGGCTTTGCGCTCGTTCATGCAAAAAAAGATGTGGTGTTTGTAATGTCCGCTCATATGCTATCCGTTTATAATTGCTGCATGTTTTCATCTAATGTCTATCCGCCGCTGGACTTGGCCACTGTGCAACACGAGTGGCGCGTCAACAGCCGCGCCGCGCGTGCATTGCTCATCAAATATGTGTCGCAATGCGACTCGACCAGCGGGCAATTATACCGCAGCACGCAGCACTGCGACACGTTACTGGTCGCCGAGCAACAAACCCACGGCAAAGGCCAGTTTGAGCGGGCGTGGGTCAGCCAAACGGGTGATTTGATTTTTTCCATCGGCTTGCGTTTGCCCGCCGCACAGTTGACTGCGCTGTCTTTGCGCATCGGCGTGGCCTTGCATCGGGTATTTGCCGCGCACGGCATGGCCTGCCAACTCAAATGGCCGAACGACATCATCGCCCGCCACCCCGCCACGGGGCAGCGCGGTAAGTTGGCGGGGATTTTGGTGCAAAGCCAAAACTTGACCGACGCGCACGCGTGGGTGGTGATTGGGGTTGGGGTCAACATCGGGGCGCGACTGTTGCCGCAGCACAATTCGGCCTTTGCCCCGATGGGCGCGGCGCAATTGAGCGAGGCTTGGGTGCAGCCTGCCGCTGGCTTGCGCGAGCAACTGCTCATTCAACTGGTCGACGCGATTGTGCTGTGCATTGAGCACCCCAGCCCGACATGGCTGAACGAATGGAACGCGCAAGATTTATGGCGCAACGCCGCCGTCACCCTCACCGACCCACAGCAAGTGGCGCACAACGGCACAGGCGCGGGCATCAATCTTGACGGCGCGTATGTGTTGCGCCACAACGGCGTGGACACCGCTTTTCACAGCGGCCAGTTGCGGGCGCAATCATGAGTATTTTGCTCATCGACATCGGCAACAGCCGCGTCAAGTGGAGCGTGGACGGCGGGCGCACCAGCCACGCGGTGGCGCACCAGCAACCCAACTGGCTCGCGCAACTGCGCCACGCGTGGCTCGCGCAGACCTTCAGCGAATGCCGCATCAGCAGCGTGGCGCACACGCAGGTGACGCAAGCCGTGTCCCGTTTAATCGACTGCCCCATTCACCCGATTCGCCCGCAAGCGCAGCACAACGGCCTGATCCTTGGCTACGACACGGCACAAATGGGCGCAGACCGCTACGCCCAACTGCTCGGCGCACAAAGTCTGTGCGCGGGGCGCAACCACATTGTCATGAGCGCGGGCACGGCGACCACGATTGACGGCGTGCTCGCCAGCGGCCAACACCTTGGCGGCGTGATTTTGCCCAGCGCACACCTCATGCGGCAAAGTTTGCACCAATACACCGCCAAACTCCCCGCCACAGGCGGCCACGTGCAAGCCGAGCATGCGCCGCACAACACCGCCGACGCGCTCGCCAGCGCGACGCTGCTCGCCACCATCGGTGCGCTGCACGAGTTCATCCGCCGTTATATGCGTGGTTTAGAGATTGAGATTATTCTGTGTGGCGGCGACGCACCGCGCGTGGCGGCGGGTTTGGCGTTGCCGCATCAAGTGGTGGAGGGGTTGTGTTTGCGTGGGTTATCGGTGATGAAATAGCTTAATCAAGCGCACATTAATTCATAAATCGATTAAACTTTCCACTTTTAACTGTCATATGAGACAAGCCTAACAATATAAAGGATAGATCATGAACGAACAGCCCTCCAAAGAACAGAGTTCACAACCTTCTGGACTTGCCATTTTTTTTCGTATTATCGGCATGATTTTGGCCGCCATTCTCGCGTTAGGTAGTGCTTTAGGTGGCGTGTGCGGTCTTTTAATTGGTAATGATAGCGACAAAGGCATTGGCTTTTTGTTGCTCGTATTTGCGGGGTTTTGCATTTGGCTCATCATTGCTTTGGGCTCACGAAGAAAATAATGCCAATGACTTTCCCCAATTTATCTCAAACCTCTGCAAATGCCGTTCACGCTGCTTTTGAATGGCTGGGCATTGCTGTCGGGATGTGGCTTTATCGTCGAACTCGCCGCCAACACAATGCACCGAGCATTTTATCGAATGCATCCTACTCCATTGTTATGGGCTGCATTCTCGGAGCAATGTGCGGCAACAAAATCGTTTTTTGGTTGGAATACCCCCAATTGTTTCAAACCACCCCCTTACCTTGGCATACTTTATTTTCTGGTCAATCCATTGTGGGTGGCTTACTAGGCGGTCTAATCGGAGTCGAGTTCGCCAAAAAAGCCATAGGCTCTCAAGTCTCAACGGGTGATTTTTTTGTCATCCCTCTAATTGCAGGAACAATCATTGGTCGCTTCGGTTGCCTTTTAGCTGGTTTATATGACGGCACCTATGGCTTACCAACCACATTGCCTTGGGCCATCGATTTTGGCGATGGCATAACACGGCACCCCACTCAAATTTATGACATGCTTTTTGTTGCATTTTGGGGCGGCTTACTTTGGCGTAAACAACAATACCTCAAGCCACAATCGGGTTTGATGTTTAAATGCTATTTAGCGGGTTATTTGCTGTGGCGACTCTGTGTTGATTCTATTAAACCCGTGCCTTACATTTATCCCCTCAATTTAAGCGGCATCCAGTGGATTTGTATTGTTGCCTTGTTCATTTACCTCCCTTTTCTTGTCCGCCAATTTAAACGCTTACACCATTCATCATGAAAAAACCAATTCCATCATTTTTGTTTAAGCGATTTTTTCTGCTGTTTTTAGCATTAAACTTTTTAGTCGGACTAGGTGCTTGCGCATCACTTTATATTAAATAACCCTTCTTTTTATCAGGCTCATTTCCTCATGTCTCGAAAAAATCGCCCTTATTTATTTTACGACACCACTTCATCAATCTGCACCACCTGTTTACATCCTGTTGAAGCTAAAATCATTTTCAAGAACGACCATGTTTATATGGACAAATGGTGTCCAACGCATGGCTCTGAGCGTGTCCTCATCGCAGATGATGTAGATTATTATCGACTGGGGCGGGAGGTTTTTGTCAAACAGCCTGAAATGCCTCAAATTTTTAACACCCCTATGCAATATGGCTGCCCTTATGATTGCGGCTTATGTCCTGACCATATGCAACACTCTTGCTTATCGATTATCGAAATCACTGACGTTTGCAACCTCAATTGCCCTGTGTGCTATGCAGAAAGCGGCACTCATCGAACGGTTCATAAACCATTGAGCGACATCATTCAAATGCTTGATGCTGTTGTGGTCAATGAAGGCGAGCCTGACGTGGTACAAATTTCGGGTGGCGAACCCACTTTGCACCCTGACTTTTTTACAATTTTAGACTTGGCTAAAGCCCGCCCAATCAAACACCTGATGATCAATACCAATGGGATTGTACTTGCCAAAGACCGTGCATTTGTTGAACGCTTAGCCACTTACAAAACGGGTCTGGAAGTTTATTTACAATTTGACTCGTTCAAAACAGATGTTTTACACGAACTGCGTGGTGCTGACTTGAGTAAAATTCGCCGGCAGGCTTTGAACCATCTCAACGAATTCAATATTTCAACCACTTTAGTGGTCACCCTTAAAAAAGGACGCAATGACGATGAAATCGGGCAAATTATCGAATACGCGGCTAAAGAACCTTGCGTGCGTGGCGTGACATTACAACCGATTCAAGATGCGGGACGAGTTCAAGAATACGACTCGCGCGAACATCGGCTGACATTATCTGAAGTGCGTCGAAAAATAACCGAACAAACCGATATTTTCACACTGCCTGACATCGTCCCTGTCCCTTGTAACCCTGACAACCTTGCTATGGGCTATGCTCTCAAACAGAATGGACAAATTTTCCCACTCACTCGCTATCTAGACCCACAAACCCTAGTTGAAGGCAGCGGCAATACAATTGTGATTGAAAAAGACGAAAACCTTAAAAAAAGCGCGCGCGAACATATTTTTAAACTCTTTTCAACCAATCACTCCCCTGAATCTCAAGCCCATTGTTTATCCGAGTTGATGTGTTGTTTACCATTAGTACAAGCACCAGAACAATTGAATTACAACAATGTTTTTCGTGTATTAATTGTACAGTTCATGGACGCTCATTCTTTGGACATTCGCGCTTTAAAAAAATCATGCATCCACTTTGCCACAACGGAAGGTCAGTTGATTCCATTTGAAAGTTACAATATTTTTTATCGTGACGAGAAACGCCAGCAGCTTCAACGCATTCGCCAAGAACTAACCCGTCATTTTTCAGCTAGAACGGTAGAGCACCCTCTATCATTCACGCCCAAACCTTCCACTTAAAGCACCGCCAACGCGTTATTCAGCACATGAATCAGCAGCGGAGTGATGAGCGACTGAGTTTTAAGGCGCGAAAAGCCCAGCACCACGCCGAGCAGGAAAATTTGAAACATCTCATGCGCGTGGTACTGCAGATGCAACATCGCCCAAAAAAATGCAGAAATCGCCACGGCAAACGATGCGGCGTCGGGCCAGTTCAACCGCTCCAAACCTGAAATGATGAAACCACGACAGAGCAATTCTTCAAAAATCGGCGCGGCCAGTATGACCGCAACATACAACATCACCGACGACTGGGCTTGGTTGAGCACGCCATCCATTTGACTGGATTTTTCAAGGTCAAGCATTTGAAACAACCCGCCCGCGCCAACCACCACCAACAGAGCCAACCCCAACCAAAACAACAACTCTTTGAGCGACACTGCCTTAAGCGGCAAGTACGCGCTCACTTGAGCGCCTTTTTTCAGGCGAATCAGCCCAAAAATCAACGCCACCCCGACCGCGCCGCCCAGCACCACGCCTTGCATGAGCGCGTCGGCAAACAAGCCTAGATTCTCTTCGGTCAACGCCACGCCCAACGCGTGGGCATGCCAATCGAGCACCCATTTGCCGACCATCAATTGCGCGACCACAACCACCAGCGCAGCCAACGCCACCGTCCACAATGGACTCCAACGTGCATCTTTCATGTATTCTCCGTTTCCAACCAAACCACACTCCGCGCAGGCACGACATCCAGCGCGTTGCGCCACGGCAAGGCGGGCAATTGTACCGCCACATCGTGTGCATGGGCGTTGAAATAAACCAGCAACGCGCGTTGCACGCCGTGCAGGCACATGCCCAGCAGCAAACTGTTGTTGTGCCAATCGTGCTCGTTCATCGGTTGAGCGTCGGCACGCAGCCACGTCACGTCGCAATCGCGCAAAAAATCCGTTTGGCGCAACAACGGGTGACGGCGGCGCAGTTGCGCCAATTCGGCGACATAATCAATCAACGCATGGTCGGCGTTGTCCCAATCGAGCCACGTGGTGGCGTTGTCTTGCGCATAAGCGTTGTTGTTGCCACCTTGGGTTTTGCCCAACTCGTCGCCCGCGCACAACATCACTGTGCCTTGCGAGACAAACAGCGTGGCCAGCAAAGCCCGCACGTCGCGTGCGCGTCGCGCAGTCACCGCCGCATCGGTGGTTACGCCCTCGCAGCCGTTGTTCCAGCTGACATTGTCGTTGCTGCCGTCGCGGTTGTCCTCGCCGTTGGCTTCGTTGTGCTTTTGGTTGTACGAGACCAAATCGCGCAGACAAAACCCATCATGCGCCCCGACAAAATTCACGCTCGCCACGGGCGAACGCCGCGCAAACACGTCGCTTGAGCCTGCCAAACGCGTCGCCAAACGCGACGCTGTGCCCGTGCCGTGCCAAAAATGGCGCACGTCGTTGCGGTATTGGTCGTTCCACTCCAGCCACGGCGCACCAAACTGGCCGAGCTGATAGCCGCCCAAACCAACGTCCCACGGCTCAGCAATCAGCAGCACTTGCGAGAGCACATCGTCGTCACGCATCCGCTGCAAAAGCGGCGCATCGACAGCAAAACCCGTCGCCAATCGCCCCAAAATCGGCGCGAGGTCAAAACGAAAACCCGCCACGCCAGCGGTTTGCACAAAATAACGCAAACTGTCGATGACCAAATCGGCCACACCCGACTGGCTGCAATCGAGCGTATTGCCGCAGCCCGTGTCGTTCACCAGCCGCCGCATCTCGTCGTGGCGATAATAATACCGATTGTCCAAACCGCGCATCGAGACCACCGGCCCGTCCACATCCGACTCGGCCGTGTGGTTGAACACCACGTCGAGCACGGTCTGAATCCCCGCCGCGCGCAACGCCGCCACGGTCTCGCGCAGCTCGGCCATGCCGTTCGGGCACAGCGTCGGGTCTAACGCCATCATCGCCACAGGGTTGTAGCCCCACGCATTGTGCAGCCCCAAATGGTGCAAATGCCGCTCGTTCAGCCACGCGGTAATCGGCATCAACTCCAAGGTATCCACCCCGATTTTGAGCAAATGTTCCAGCACGCACGGCTCACGGAACGCCGCCACCGTGCCACGCACATGCGGCGGCACAGCAGGATGCAACATAGTCAACGCCCGCACCTGCGCCTCGTAAATCACCTGCGGCACACGCGCCCGCACCACCAAATCAGCCTTGGGCGCGGCGGGGTCAAACACCGCACGCGGCACAAGCGGCGCGGTATCCACCCCAAAATTCTGCCCGCTCAACGCATCGTCATAGCGCAGCGGCCCGCTCAATTGCCGCGCATACGGGTCAATCAACAACTTGGCCTCGTCATAAAACCAGCCCTGACTGGGCGCATACTCACCCGCCGCCCGCAAACCATAATACAGCGGCAGCGGCAAACCGCCAAACCGCCCATGATGCACGCCGTCGGTCTGTTCAGGCAAGCGCAACCGCGCCACCTCGCGCGGGCCGTCAAACACACACAAAAACACCGCCCGCGCCGCAGGCGCACGCACCGCGATGTTGACAAAACCACCGTCCACAAGCGAAACGCCCAAGGGTTGGGCGTGGCTGGGACAGATTTCAATTTCATTCATTGAACATTCACTTTCAAACCACTCGACAATTCATACAACCGTTCAGCCATTGACACAATTTCATCCTTCATAAACAATTTTTCTCGCCATGCTTGCGGAATCTGTGCCGCACCATAATAAGCCCCTGCAATTTGCCCCACAATGGCCGCCGTGGTATCTGCATCATCCCCCAAGTTAGCGGCTTGAAGCACCGCTGACTCAAAATCATGACTATTCAAAAAGCACCACAACGCGGCCTCTAATGATTCAACACAATAGCCAGAACCTTTGATTTCGTTAACATTTTTAGACACAAAAGCACCCGAAGCCAAGGCTTTGATTTTGGCTTGATGAAACACTTGGGGCAAACCATTGAACAAATGGTCTTTGCGCACGCCATTCAAAATGGCACTCAACAAACAACCCAACAATTGACAGGACTCAATAGCCTCAGCCGCACCATGCGTGGTGCATGAACTTTTTGCCGTCAAGTCCAAAACCTTTTTTAAATCAGGATGGGCAAATAACACAACAGGGGCAAGGCGCATCAAAGAACCATTGCCCGCCGAATATTCATCAACCGCGCCGCAATACGGCTCGCCCGTCGCCAAATATTTTAAAAGCGCAGTCTGCACCGTCATGCCAATGTCAAAACACACGCCTGTTGAACTTAAGTAGCCCCGTTGCCACCAATTGGCATAACGCGCCATTTGATCTTTGGGCTCAAAACCTTGCTGGGCAATTAAACTTTCAGCCAAACACAATGCCATAGACGTGTCATCCGTCCATCGCCCCGCGGCCAACTCAAATGGCCCGCCACCCACCATATCGGCCAATGGCGCAAAAGAACCTCGTTCAGCAAACTCAAGAGTTGTCCCGACGGCATCTCCACAAGCTAAACCCAGCAAAGCACCGACATATTGGTCTTTTAAGGTCACGCCATCGCCCTCTTTCTTCACAAATACCTCATTCAATAGCGAACCTAAAAAAACCAAACCCAACACGCCCGACAAGCACAACATCCACAACGCATGCAAAGCCACAACACCACCTGCGTGCATGGTCACCAACAGACTCAACATCGTCCATGGCACCGCCAAGCACAACGCACACAACGCCCTGCCCCACGAACGTCGGTACGACCAAGGTCGCACAATGGCATAAGCCACCAACAACTCCAACCCCACCGCAACTGACAGCGAAGAAAAAACGCCATCGCTGTTGTGACCATAACTATTCGTCCCCCCACGCGTTGGGTCAAAAGGGTCATTTAAATAGTCACGCCACATCATGCCGATGAACAAGATACCCAAAAGCAACAAACCATAATTTCGTACAAACCATTTGGTTTTACCCATTTGTCACCACCGCCTTATGACCACCAATTATTTCTGGATTTTCACTTTTAACGAATAATCCGCAGGCTCATTGCTCACCACAAATTTTTGACTGACCAGCAATTTGTCTTTATCGTAAATTTCAAATTTTGCAGGGCCTGTGGCAAAATCAACCGCTTTCATCCGCGTCCAAAAATGAAACGGCGATTTAATAAAAACAGGGCTGGCCTCTTTGGTTTTGAGCAATTTATCGCCGCTATACCATTTGTAGGTCAACTTCGTACCCCACATGCTTTTATCCGCCTCAGACCACGCAAAAGTCACATACGCATACACAAAACCTTCTTTTGGAAACACTTCAGTCAAATGCGTCGGTCCATATGTTTGGTGCACAAAACGCGCCATAGTGACCTTGGTATTCTCAGCCGTAAGCGGCACATCCGCATAAGCCAAACTGGGCGCCCCCACAAGTGCAGCCAACAAAATCATACGATTCAAAACTTTCATTTTTACATCCTCTCTTTATAAACACACTGTTAACGAAAAAATTTAGAACAAACCGAAACCAATAAAGCCATCAAAACCACCCCGCTCAAACTCAGTAACCACATCACATGCAGAGCTGCAATACCACCCGCATGCATGAGCAAAACCAAATTAAGCATGAGCCATGGCACGAGCATAATTAACGCGCTTAACGCTCGCCCCCAAGACTGTTGATACGACCATGGGCGAAGTACAGCGTAAGCCACCAAAAGCTCTACAACCACCGCAAACGCGGTTGTCTGAAACTCAAACGCCCCGTTGTGCCCATACCCTTTCGTACCCATACGTGTCAGGTCAACAGGGTCATTTAAGTGGTCACGCCACATCATACCGATGAACAGCACACCAAACACCAGCAAGCCGTAATTTTGTAAGAACCGTTTTACCTTTTCATTCATGCAACTTAAACGCTCTAAAGGTTTTATTCATAGCATTGATGCCTTGGCTACTGGATGGATAACGTCGCACGTACATTGCGTTTGCATCCACGGCATTTGGAAAGACATTTTGGCTTTTCCTATCTGCATACACATAAGCCAAAGCCGCTTGATTGGGCGTGGGATACCCCAACTCATTCATCATCTCGGCTGCAACCGTGGGGCGCATAGAGTAGTCTAGCCATTGGTGTGCGCCGCTGACATTTTTTGCATCCGCTGGAATGGCCATGACGTCCACAAACAGCATATTGTGCGGGCTTTGTAGCATTTTAATATTGGGATTATCCGCCATATCAGCCGCCCGATGAACATCCACCGCCCATGCGAGAGCCACACAATACCGACCTTCAGACAACTCAATCGTCATGCTCGAATCACCAAAACGTCGAATATCACGACGCACAGGCTTTAGCACTTGCGTCAAAACATCTTGATAGTCTTGCGTATTGTTGCTGTTGGGCTCTCGCCCCAAATAATGCAAAGCCACTGGCAAAATTTCTAGGGGTGAATCCAACATAAAAATGCCGCATGACTTGAGTTTTCGGGTGTATTTTGGGTTAAACACCAATTCAAAAGAGTCGCTGGGCATCGGTTCTGCACCCAGTGCTTTTTTCACTAGCCTTTCATTAACACCAACGCCTGTATAACCCCAAGACCACGGCACAAGGTATTGATTGTCAGGGTCAATCTGCGCCAACGCGCTCATAACTCCTGGGTTCAGATTCTTCAGGTTAGGTAAAAGCGACTTGTTTAACTTTTGATACCGCCCTTGCTTTATCTGCATTTGCGCAAACGTCGCGCTGGGCACAACAATGTCGTAACCCGTGCGCCCTCTCGCCAATTTTGAGTTTAAAACTTCATCGGTCTCAAAAGCATCATAATTGACTCGTGCCCCCGTTTGCTGCTCAAAGTCCGCCCTAAAATGCTCTGGAATATACTCAATCCAATTGTAAACATTGAGCTCATTCGTTTGGGCAACGGCATGAGTTGAGCACAACGCTACCAGCAACATTGCCATGTATTTCAGTTTTTTCAACATATCTATCCTCAAATTAGGGCATTTCACGGCCAATAAACAACGCTCAACACCTCGGTCAAAACAGCATCCACAATACATGCAATGCAGCAATACCCCCTGCATGTATCGTCATCAAACCACTCAAATACAACCAAGGAATTGCCAGCAACAAAGCCACATCAAGCCGCAACCCTTACAACGCAGCCTCACGTCACCACACTCGGCTCAACCCGCCCTGTTTTGGCTTCGATTTGCGAAATGCTGCGCGATAGTTCAATCAACTCGGCCAGCGCGGCTTGGGTTTCTTTCCCGTGTTGCGCGGGGTTGCCTTCGAATCGTTCGATGTAAATGCGAATCGTCGCGCCTGCGGTGCCTGTGCCTGATAGGCGGTAGACGATGCGTGAGCCGTTGGTGAATACGATGCGCAGGCCTTGGTTGTTGGACACGCCGCCGTCAATCGGGTCGTGGTAGCTGAAATCATCGGCTTGCGCAACGGTGAAGCTGCCAAGGGTTTGGCCGACGAGCGTGCTCATTTGCGCTTTGATGTGGTTCATCACGTCATTCGCTTGCGCGGTGTCGACTTCTTCATAGTCGTGGCGGGTGTAGTAGTTTTGGCCATATTCGGCCCAGTGTGCCTTCATGATGGTTTGCACGCTCATCCCCGTTTTGGCGAGAATCGAGAGCCACAGGAGCACGGCCCAAATGCCGTCTTTTTCGCGGATGTGGTCTGAGCCTGTGCCTGCGGATTCTTCACCACACAGGGTGATTTTGCCTGCGTCAAGCAAGTTGCCAAAAAATTTCCAGCCCGTTGGGGTTTCGTAACACGCAATGCCGAGTTTTTCGGCTACGCGGTCAACCGCGCCGCTGGTTGGCATGGAACGCGCCACACCCGCCAAGCCCGCGGCGTAAGCAGGTGCGCAGGTGGCGTTGGCGGCCAAAACCGCGAGCGAGTCCGATGGCGGGACGAACTGGTGTTTGCCAATGATTAAATTGCGGTCGCCGTCGCCGTCGGAGGCGGCGCCGAAGTCGGGCGCGTGCTCGCTCATCATCAAGTCGTACAATTCTTTGGCGTGCACCAAATTGGGGTCAGGATGATGGCCCGCAAAGTCGGGCGACGGCGTACCGTTCATGACTGTGCCTGCCGCTGCGCCAAGGGTGTGCTCAAAAATCGCGTGCGCATAAGGCCCCGTCACGGCGTGCATCGCGTCGAATTTCATGGTAAAGCCCGCCTTAAACATCGCCCGCAATGCATCAAAGTCAAACAACTGTGCCATCAATTCTTGATAGTCTTGCACGGAGTCAATGACCTCAACCTGCATGTCGCCCAGCGCAAAGCAACCGACGCGGTCAACCGCCACATCGGCGGCCTCAACCATGTCGTAACTGGTGATGGTTTGCGTGTGCGCATAAATCGCATCGGTGATTTTTTCAGGCGCAGGCCCGCCGTTGTCGCCGTTGAACTTAATGCCAAAGTCGCCGAGAGGCCCGCCTGAGTTGTGCGAGGCCGACAAAATAATCCCGCCAAAGGCGTGGTATTTGCGAATCACAGCAGACGCGGCAGGCGTAGACAAAATGCCGTTTTGGCCGACCAAAACCCGTGCAAAGCCTTGCGCGGCGGCCATTTTGAGTACAATTTGAATCGCTTCTAGGTTGAAATACCGCCCGTCGCCGCCCAAAACCAAGGTTTTGCCCGCAAAGCCTTCGGCAGGCTTAACGGCGGCAAAAATCGAGGCAACAAAGTTGGCCAAGTAGTGCGGTTGTTGAAAAACGGTGACTTTTTTGCGCAGGCCGCTCGTGCCTGATTTTTGCCCGTCAAAAGGTGTGGTTTGAATTTGCATGATGTGTCCCTCAATGTTATGGTGGTCTCGCCGTCATTCCCGCAGGCTTTTAGCGGGAATCCAGTGGGGCGCGAAGCGCACCTTTTGCCTGTGATTCGCTAAGGTCAAACAAACGCTTTGCGTTTGGCTGGATTCCCGCCAACCCCATGCGGGAATGACGGATGGTTTAGTTAGACTGGATTGTCTTCATCAAAAAAACGGCACGTCAGCCCAAACTGCGCCGTGAGATGTTCGCCCAAAGCCTGCACGCCGTACCGCTCGGTGGCGTGGTGCCCGCAGGCCAAGTAGTTAACCCCCAATTCACGCGCTTCGTGAAAAGTGCGCTCGGAGATTTCGCCCGACAGATACGTGCCCGCGCCAAACGCCGCCGCGTCAGAGATGAAGTCTTGCGCCCCACCCGTGCACCACGCCACGCTGCCCAGCGGCGCGGCTGGGTCACCGACGATTTGCGGACGGCGCCCCAAAACCTGCGCCACGCGCTCGGCCAAGTCACCCAAGGTGGCGCAGTCGCTTGCGCCATGCCAAACCAAGTTTTGCGTCGGTAACTGCCCGCTCACCGTCAAGCCCAAGCGCACTGCCAGTTGCGCATTATTCCCCAAAGTCGGGTGTGCATCAAGCGGCAAGTGATAAGCGATTAAGCTCATGTCGTGGCGCAACAATGTGGCGATGCGCCCGTGCTTCATGCCAACAATCGGCGCGGCCTCGCCTTTCCAAAAATAACCGTGGTGCACCAACAACGCTTGTGCGCCCCAAGCGGCGGCGGCCTCAATCACTGCGCGGCTGGCTGTGACAGCGGTGGCGATTTTGGTTATACTGTCGCAGCCCTGTATTTGTAAGCCATTCGGGCAATAATCCTTAAAAGTCGACGCGGCAAGTAACGCGTCCAATTCATTGAGTAAGTGAGTGCGGTTCATGTTAAAACGATTCTGGTTAGGGGTGACCCAATTGGTCACGGTTGTGGTTTTGGCCTTGTTTGTGCTGTGGACATTAAAGCCGCAGTGGCTGCCCGCATCGGTGGCGCAATGGCTGTACCGCGACAAAGCCGCCGTGGTCGCAAGCACCGAAAATCCAACCTCGCTCAAGCCCAGCCAAGCCCCACGCAATGTGGCGGGCTTATCGTATCATGACGCGGTGGCCTCTGCACTGCCTTCGGTGGTCAAAATTTACACCTCGCGCAATTTGCCCAAAGCCCCGTTCAACGACCCAACCCTCAACCAATTGTTCAACCAAAACCAAGCACCGCAAGAGCAAAACGGCTTAGGCTCAGGCGTGATTATCGATGCGCAAGGCTTTATCGTCACCAATTATCACGTGATTCAAAACGCCGACCAAATCGAAGTTGCGCTGTCCGACAACAAACGCGTGCCCGCCACCATTGTGGGCGCAGACCCCGAATCTGACTTGGCGGTGCTCAAAATCGACGGCGGCCAATTGCCGCACATCACCCTCGGCCATGACGACGAACTACAGGTCGGCGACGTGGTTTTGGCGATTGGCAACCCGTTTGGCGTGGGGCAAAGTGTGACCATGGGGATTGTCTCCGCACTACACCGCGACCAGCTGGGCATCAACACCTTTGAGAATTTCATCCAAACCGACGCGGCGATTAACCCTGGTAACTCTGGCGGCGCACTGGTCGACTCCAACGGCCATTTGGTCGGCATCAACACCGCCATTGTCACAGGCAACGGCAGCGGCGAAGGTGCCAATGCGGGGATTGGTTTTGCGATTCCTGTTTCAACCATGCAAGAAGTCGCCAACGCCATCATCAAAACAGGCGAATTCACCCGTGGTTACATCGGTGTATCAAGCCAAAACGTCACGCCCGAAATGGCGCGTACATTTAACTTGCCCAGCGTCGAAGGCGTGATTATCGCCAACGTCCGCCCCGATGGCCCTGCCAGCAAGGCAGGCATACAAGTCGGCGATATTTTGACCCACATCAACGACATGGCCATCAAAGACACCGCGCACATGCTCTCAGAAGTGGCCAAACTCAAACCCACCAGCACCGCACAACTCAAAATTTTGCGCAGCGGACAAACGTTGGACTTGAGCATCGTGATTGGCAAACGACCCACGGCAATTCGCAAATAACCACATTTCATATTTATGACAATTATCGGCATTGATTTAGGCACGACCAACAGCGTCGCCAGTGTTTGGCAAAATGGCCAAGCGGTTTTAATCCCCAATCGACTGGGCGCATACCTCACCCCATCGGTGGTCAGTCTTGACGAAGACGGCGCGCTGATTGTCGGCGAAGTTGCCAAAGCGCGGCTGCGTAGCCACCCCGCCCGCACCGCCGCCGTATTCAAACGCGACATGGGCGGGCAAAAACAATACCAGCTGGGCGAACAAAAACTCACCGCGCCCGAACTCTCCGCCCTCGTGCTCAAAAGCCTCAAAGAAGATGCGCAAACCTTTTTGGGCGAACCCATCACCGAAGCGGTCATCAGCGTGCCTGCCTATTTCAACGACGCACAACGCAAAGCCACCGCATTGGCCGCGCAACTGGTTGACCTCAAAGTCATTCGTTTGGTCAACGAGCCTACCGCCGCCGCGATGGCCTATGGTTTACACGACAACGAAGATGGCGCACGCTACGCAGTGCTCGACTTGGGCGGTGGCACATTCGATGTCTCGGTCGTTGAATACTTCAGCGGCGTGATTGAGGTGCACTCATCGGCGGGCGATAATTTTTTAGGTGGCGAAGACTTTCTTGACGCCCTAGTCAAGGCTTATTGCATGGCGCATGGCATTGACTTAGCCACACTCAACGCCCACGACAAACAAAACCTCTATGCGCAACTGGAAAACGTCAAAAAAACCCTAAGCCACGAGTTTGCAGTCATCGTACCGCCCTTGTTGCCCGAACAAACCAGCGACTGGCGCATCACCCGCGACGACTTTGCCAACTGGGTCAAACCGCTACTCAACCGCATGGTCATGCCGATTGAACGCGCCCTCAAAGATGCGCGTCTTGCCCCCGCCGAAATCGACAAAGTGATTTTGGTCGGCGGCGCCTCGCGCATGGCACATGTCAAGGCCCTCGCATCGCGCTTGTTTCAAAAACTCCCCATTGCCTCGCTCGACCCCGACCTCGTCGTCGCCATCGGCGCGGCGGTGCAAGCAGGCTTGGCCGCTCAAGATGCCGCACTCAACGACGTGGTGCTCACCGACGTTTGCCCCTACAGTTTGGGTACAGGCATTCACAATCCCAATTCCAACGAAGATGGCATGCAACTGTTCTCACCCATCATCGAGCGCAACCAAGTCGTGCCGATTAGCCGCGTAGAACAATACTGCACCGTAGTCGACAACCAAACCCAGCTCAACCTCACGATTTATCAAGGCGAATCGCGGTTCGTCAAAAACAACATCAAGCTGGGCGAAATCAAAGTCAACATCCCCGCCCGCAAAGCAGGCGAGGAAACCGTTGACATGCGCTTTAGCTACGACATGAACGGCCTGCTCGAAGTTGACGTCAAAGTCAACTCAACAGGGCAAGTCTTGCAAAAAACCATCGTCAACTCCGCAGGTGCATTGTCTGACGACGAAATCGCCGCCTCACACGCCAAACTCGCCCAACTCAAATTCCACCCGCGCGACTCCGAAGACGTTCGCCTACTGCTCTCCCGCGCCGAAAACGCCTATCAAAACGCCCTTGGCGACGAACGCCACACCATCAGCCGCCGCATGCAGATTTTTGAAGGCAGCCTGAATACGCAAGACCTCAAAAAAATCGAGCGCAGCAAAAAAGAATTCGCCGAATACGTCGCCGCATGGGAGGCCAACGACTTTTTTGAGCGCGAAAGCGACGACTAAGCATGGACAACTGCTGGGCCATTTTAGGCATTGACGCCACACAAAACCTGCGCGACATCAAACGTGCCTACGCCAAACTGCTCAAAGTCACCCGCCCCGACCAAGACCCGCAAGGCTTTACGCGTTTGCATGAGGCGTATCAGGAGGCGCAGTGGTTGGCGCAGAGTGAGTGGGCTTGGGAATCAGACGTTTCTAGCCAAATAAGCCTCGCAGAGGCTGTGAATGTAGAGCCTGCTGCCAACAGCACTCTAGAACGCAACACCCACTCAATACATGTTGCTGATGATGCACAAGCATTTTTCAATGATATGCTGTTGCCAAACGAATGGCTCAAGCAACTGGAGCATGCGACATATGCGGAACAATTAACGCTATCAGACTGGAACATGCTGCTTAAACCTGCCGCACAGTTCGATGATGAAATTCGGGCGCACGCCATACATATTGTGGTAAAGCGTATTTATCGCTGGTATTTGCACAATAAACAGCGCTCTCCTCAACTGTTTTGGGACAAATTTCACAATAGATTTTTAGGCACAGGCTGGGAACAGCCAACACTACAGTTTGTGGCTCAACAACTGGGCTGGTGGAACATTGAACAACAAGATTGGCAAAAAGAATACGACCATTATTTTATATGGTCTCTACGCTCAGGAACGGCAACTCTTGCAGAGATTCAACAATTAGAGAAGAACAACCCAGCCCCTGAAGCCTACCTATCATTTTGGAGAAACACACAAGGTATTCAAGAAGCTTCACTCAAGCGATTGGCTTTAGCCAAATTGATTGATGGCTTATTAGCACTGATGAGTATAGTTGTTTTTAAACACTTCTTTTTTGAGTTCTCAAACACCTCATATGCATATCTTGAATTCAGTGGCATCTTATTTTTTTTACTAGGATTAATCGCATCCGCATTTTTACCAATGTTGCTGCTAGGACAAAGCAAATTCCAAAGCACAATTGGCCTTTATTTGACAAACACCAAACTCGTCAACAGTTATGGCTTAAGCGTCACTCGCAATCAACAATTAAAATTTTATTCATTTTGGTTTCTCAAATGCACCTTGCTGTGTACTGTAGTAGCAGCCCTAGCCGCTTTTTATTTTGTGTTCACACCCGATCCGCGAGGACAAGAAAGCACATTTTTCTTTAAATCATTTATCACTGTCCTTCTTGCCATTATTTTTTTCAGCAATGACACTCAAAGATTTTTCAAAGACAGTCTCAAAATGGACAACTGTCTAGTCATTTTGCGCTAAGAAGCTTAAACCAAACATCACCAACGCCAACATCATCACAAATAATAAACAACCCATGAACAACTGCTGGACTATTCTAGGCATCAACGCCACGCAAAACCTGCGCGACATCAAACTTGCCTACGCCAAACTGCTCAAAGTCACCCGCCCCGACCAAGACCCACAAGGCTTTGCGCGTTTGCATGAGGCGTATCAGGAGGCGCAGTGGTTGGCGCAGAGTGAATGGTATTGGGATGAGGCCAGTGCTAACGATGCACCCAATGTCACCGCAACCGAGCCACCTTTGGTGTCGACACGCGAAAAGGAACTCTTAAATCATCTACTCGACGAACATACGACTATTCACATTGAGCAAGAAAAACAATCTTCCATTGAGATTGCCGATGACGCGCAGGCTTTTTTCCGTGACATGCTGTTGCCCAATGAATGGTTGGCACAACTCGAATATGCAATATACGCTGAAAAACTAACACCATTAGAATGGGAAACTTTACTTAAACCTGCGAAACAATTTGATGCGGAGACCCGAACCCGCGCTACCCACATTGTATTAAAACGTATTTATCACTGGTATTTATATGACAAAGAGCGTCGTAGTGCTCGGCATTTTTGGAGCGACTTTCAAAAGGCATTTGAAAACACAGGCTGGGATAAGTCAGCCATGCAAAACATAGCCCAGCAACTGGACTGGTGGAATACCGCGCATCAAGAATGGAGAAATGAATACGACGAGACTTTCATTTGGTCTTTACGCTACGAAACTTCTAGCGAACAAGAGCAACACTCGTGGAACGAACCCATTCCAAAAAATTATTTAGAAACCTGGCAATTGTTACAAGGGTTTCAAGATGCAACGATTGGGCGGCGATTTGCGGCCAAACTGATTGACACGTTAATTGTCGTGCTATGCATTCTCGCTGTACAACCATTGGCTCCTGTACCTACTCAAGAACATCCTGAATTTGCTTTTATATTTTGGTTCAGTTTTGCAGTCCTCATTTTTTTCTTGATGCTGTTTTTAGAACAAAGCCCATTGCAAGGGACAATTGGCTCTTACCTTCTTAAAATTCGAATGATAAATGCTTTTGGAGCCAAATTAACACTTCAAGAATCGGGAGGCTATTACATCTCTTTTGCCTGTCGACTTATTGTTCTGCTCATCCCCTTATTGCTGCTTTGGAGCATTGTGATGGCTATCTATAAGTTTGCTTTTTCCCCTGAAACTGGAATCATTTGTCTCATACTGCTAACGCGCCTTGCTTTTTTTGGCACAAAATCATCTAAATTAAGCAACCTACTCAAAGTCTTTTTTAATGTCGATGATGTTAGAGTTGTTTTGCGTTAATCTTCCATATCCTCACCCAAAGGCTCACATGCACACCTACCCCACCATCGATGCTTTCATCGGCAACACGCCACTGGTCCAAATTCAACGGATTGGCCGCGAGATTTGCGTGCCGCGCAACAATATTTTATTGGGCAAACTAGAAGGCAACAATCCTGCAGGCTCGGTCAAAGACCGCGCCGCCTACAGCATGATTATCGAAGCCGAAAAACGCGGCGACATTCGCGCAGGCGACACGTTGATTGAGGCAACCAGCGGCAACACGGGGATTGCGCTGGCCATGGTGGCGGCGATGCGCGGTTACAAAATGATTCTCATCATGCCCGACAATTTATCGGTGGAGCGACGGCTGGCCATGCAGGTGTACGGCGCGGAATTGATTTTGACCAAAGCAAACGAAGGCGGCATGGAGGCGGCGCGCGACTTGGCGTTGCTCATGCAGGCGCAGGGCAAAGGCAAGGTGCTGGATCAATTCGCCAACCCCGACAATCCGCTATCGCACATTCGCGGTACCGCCCCCGAAATTTGGCGCGACACGCAGGGTGAAGTGACCCATTTTGTCAGTGCAATGGGCACAACGGGAACGATTACGGGCGTATCAACCTACCTCAAACAACAAAACCCAGCCATTCAAATCATCGGGGCGCAGCCTGCCGAAGGTTCAAGCATTCCAGGCATTCGCAAATGGGCACCCGAATATTTGCCCAAAATTTTTGACGCCAGCAAAGTCGATGTCGAGATTTTGGTCGAACAAACCGATGCCGAAGCCATGACGCGGCGCATGGCGACCGAAGAAGGGATTTTTGCGGGTGTGTCGTCAGGTGGCTCACTGTGGGCCGCGCTGCAAGTGGCGCAAACGGTCGAAAACGCGACGATTGTGTTCATCGTCTGCGACCGTGGCGACCGTTATATGAGTACGGGGGTGTTTGGTTAAGTTCAAGGTCATTGCGGGCTTGACCCGCAATCTCCTTGCTAGGAGATGCCGCGTCAAAGCGCGGCATGACAGCAATTTTCAACAATTAACTAAAACATAGTTTTATTTAAACACCACCGTCTTCTTGCCATTGAGCAACACCCGATGCTCGGCGTGCCATTTCACTGCGCGTGCCAAGGTCACGCACTCAACATCTCGGCCAATCGCGGTCAGTTCGCTGGCGTTCATGGCGTGGTCGACGCGGGCGATGTCTTGCTCAATAATCGGCCCTTCGTCCAAGTCGGCGGTGACAAAATGTGCGGTGGCGCCAATCAATTTCACCCCTTTGTCAAACGCTTGATGGTAGGGTTTTGCGCCTTTGAAACTCGGCAAAAACGAGTGGTGGATGTTAATCGCGCGGCCATTGAGGGCTTGGCACATCGGGTTGGACAAAATCTGCATATAACGCGCCAAAATCACGCAGTCGATGCGCTCCTGCTCAACCACCGCCAAGACTTGGGCTTCTTGCGCATGCTTTTGCTCGTCGCTGCCACCGAGCAGTGGAAAATGATGAAACGGTATCTGATACGACGCGGCCAACGGCGCAAAGTCAGGGTGATTCGAGACAATCGCAGCAATTTCAACTGGCAAATTGCCCGATTGATGGCGAAACAACAAGTCATTCAAACAATGGCCGATTTTAGAGACCATAATCATCAACCGCGGCTTGACGCTGCCATCAAACAACTGCCAATCCATGTTGAACCGCTGGGCAATCGGTGCGAACTCGGCTTTGAGCACGTCCAAGCTCACCTCGGCTCGCCGCTCTTCAAAATGCACGCGCATGAAAAATCGGTTCGATTCGGTGTCGTCAAACTGCGCCGAATCCAAAATATTGCCACCGCGCTCAAACAAAAATCCAGAAACGGTGTGCACAATCCCCATTTGGTCGGGGCAAGACAGGGTCAAAACATAATTAGCGTGCGTCATTATTGCAAAATCCTTTAAAATGTCGAGTATTATCGCCGAATTCGGTTTATTTAGAAAGTCACCACCATGCACGACACACCCAAAGCCACCACGCATTTTGGCTTCAACACCATTGATGAAACAGAAAAAGAAGCCAAAGTGGCGCAGGTGTTTCATTCGGTCGCGCAAAAATACGACCTCATGAACGATGTGATGAGCGCGGGTTTGCATCGGGTTTGGAAGTTATTCACCATCAATCGGATTGCGCCGCGCCCTGGGATGAAAATGCTCGATTTGGCCAGCGGCACGGCCGATTTGGCGATTGCCTATGCGCGTAAAATCGGCGCGAGCGGCGAAGTTTGGGCGACCGACATCAATGAGTCGATGCTGCGCGTCGGGCGCGACCGTTTGCTCGACAAAGGTTTAATCACGCCTGTGGCCTTGGCCAACGCCGAGCATTTACCGTTTCCCGACAACTATTTTGACGTGGTTTCGGTCGCCTTTGGTCTGCGCAACATGACCCACAAAGATGCGGCGTTGCAAGAAATGTTCCGCGTGTTGCGCCCTGGTGGCCGCGTGTTTGTGTTGGAGTTTTCCAAAGTCGCCGCGCCGCTGCAAAAAGCCTACGATTTTTACTCATTCAATGTTTTGCCCAAAATGGGGCAGTTGATTGCCAATGATTCGGCCAGCTATCAATACTTGGCCGAGTCAATTCGCATGCACCCCGACCAAGAAACCCTCAAAACCATGCTGCTGGACGCTGGGTTTGAATTTGTCAAATACCACAACATGAGCGCGGGCGTGGTGGCGTTGCACGAAGGCGTCAAACTGTGAGTTTCATCGACGACAAAATCACGCAAGCGGTCGCGCTGGCGGTGCGCCAAATGGCCGCGCACGAAGACTGGGTGCGCCCCAGCGCGGCTGCGCAGCACAACAAAACCATTCGCGTGTGTGCCGAACTGCTCGGTCGCCCACTGACCTTGACATGGCAAGTGGATGAAACCTTGATTTTACGCCCCGCCGATGCTGAAGCCACGCCCGATGTGACCCTCACATTATTGCCCAGCGTTTACGGTGCAGCGGCCGAACTGCCATTTGACATGAACCGCATCATGCGCCACGTGCGCATTTCGGGCGACGCAGGGCTGGCTGAATGGGTCAATCGCTTGGCGCAGCAATTGCGCCCCAATGTCTGGGAAGATTTGTCGGGCTTGATTGGCGACGCGCCCACCCAGTGGCTGGCGCAAGGTTTGAGCCACCTCACACGCCAGTTCAAACAAACCGCCCGCAACTTAACCGCGCAGGCGCAATACGTCGCGCTCGACGAAACCCCAGTATTTGTGCGCCACGCGCATTTGGACGAATTCGCCGCTGAGGCGCAAGAATTGCGCTACGCGCTTGACCGTTTGGAGCAGCGCGTGGCACTTTTGGCGGCGAGGCGCGGATGAGTCGGGCCATGCTCCAACGCATGTGGACGATTGCACGGGTGCTGCGCGAGCACCGCGTGCTGCACTTGGTGCTCGACCTGTTGCCCGCCCAATCTTGGCTGCTGCGCAGTGCGCGGCGCGTATTCCCACACATTCACTCGCCCGACGATGCGGCGCATTTGCGGCAAGCACTTGAAAAACTCGGCCCGATTTTCATCAAGTTCGGCCAAGTCCTCTCGACGCGACCTGATTTATTGCCCGCCGACTACATTGCACAACTCTCGCAGCTGCAAGACAACATCAGCCCAGTACCAACCGCCCAAATTCGCCAAATCATTGAAACGCAACTCAATGCTCGCATTGACGATGTGTTCAGCGACTTTGACGACAGCCCCGTCGCCACCGCGTCAGTGGCGCAAGTCCACCGCGCCCGCGTGGCGCAAGGTTCGTGGGCGGGGCGCGACGTGGCGGTTAAAGTGTTGCGCCCGAACATTGACGACATCATCCGCATTGACATTGAGTGCATGTATTTCTTGGCGCGCCAATTCCAACGCCGCCACATCGATGGCGAGCGTTTGCGCCCCGTTGAGGTCGTCGCACAAATTGAGCAGCACCTACAACAAGAACTCGATTTGCAATGTGAAGCGGCCAACAGCAGCGTGTTGCGTCACAATTTTGCGGGCAACAGCACCATGTTCGTCCCTGAAGTGTGTTGGGACTACTGCGCCGCGCGGGTCATGGTGCAAGAATGGATGGTCGGCGTGCCTGTATCGCGGCTGAACGTGCTGGACGACTTGAATATCGACAAAAAACGCTTGGCGCGTGACGGCGTGGAGGTGTTTTTCACCCAAGTGTTCCGCGACGGTTTTTTTCACGCCGACATGCACCCAGGCAATATTTTCATCGGCACGCAAGGCGCGGCGTTGGGGCACTACATTGCGCTTGATTGCGGGATTGTCGGCAGCCTGTCCGAAACCGATCGCCATTACTTGGCGGTCAATTTCTTAGCCTTTTTCAACCGCGACTACCACGCCATTGCACTGGCGCACATTGACTCAGGCTGGGTGCCCACCAACACACCGATTGCCGCGCTGACCAATGCGGTACGTTCCACCTGCGAGCCATATTTTGGTCGCCCTTTAAGCGAAATTTCCCTAGGCTTAGTACTGACTCGCTTATTTGACATTTCTCGTCAATTCAATATTTCCGTACAACCTCAACTGGTCTTATTACAAAAAACCCTACTTAATATCGAGGGAATGGGAAGAATACTTGACGACCAACTCGACTTGTGGTCTACTGCCAAGCCATTTTTAGAACGCTGGATGAAAGACACTTTAGGCCCTCGTGGCATCCTGCGAGCACTCAAACGCGAATGGCCGTTGATTGTTCGCATGATACCGACTGCCCCTCGTGAACTGTTGAACCGCTTGCACAGCGAACCACAGCCCGCCCACCAAAGCGAGCAGTTGGTTTTGCTGCAGCAGCAATTGAAACAACACAAGCAGCAATGGCGATGGTTTCTGTTGTTTTTTGGCGCAAGCTGGGCCTGCGTTTTATGGTTTTTAAGCCGAAATTGAAGATATTTTCATCTGCATGCTATTCAAGTCAAATTTTATATGCTATTCTTCAGTCATGTTGAGTATTAATACTTAACTAATAGAGATTAGACATAACTCATTACAAATTGGGCGTCTTATGTTAAACGTTGTTATTTTAGCCGCAGGGAAGGGAACGCGAATGCGTTCTAGCTTACCTAAAGTCTTGCATCCACTGGCAGGCAAACCTCTGCTTGAGCATGTCGTGCACACAGCACGAACCCTTGGGGCTGCACAATTGTGCATCGTCATCGGTCATGAGGCAGAACAGGTGCGCAACGCAATGACAGCAGACGACGTCGTATTTATCGAACAAAACCCACAATTGGGCACAGGACACGCCCTGCAACTGGCAGCTCCTCATTTAAATGAGGCATGGCCGACCTTAATTTTGTATGGCGACGTGCCGTTGACCCAAACCAGCACCCTGCAAAAATTGCACACCGCGGCTCAGGGTGGCATGGCACTTCTGACCGTGAATTTGCCCGACCCAACAGGTTACGGCCGAATCGTTCGCAACGAGCAAGGTCAAGTGTTGCGCAACGTTGAGCACAAAGATGCCAGCACGCTAGAGCGCAGCATTACAGAAGTCAACACAGGCATTTTGATTGCCCCCACACCTCAACTCAAGGCTTGGTTGGCACAACTGTCCAACGACAATGCACAACAGGAATACTACTTAACTGATGTCATCGGCATGGCCGTTCGTGATGGATTCAACGTACAAACCGCAAGCCCAGAGTTTGCGCATGAAACTTTAGGCGTAAACAACAAGTCTCAACTGGCTGAGTTAGAAGCCATTTGCCGCACGCAAGCCGCACAAAAATTGCTCGCCGACGGTGTTACTGTTGTGGATCCTACGCGAATTGACATTCGTGGTTCATTGACCTGCGGCGCAGATGTACACATTGATGTCGGATGCGTGTTTGAAGGCATCGTAGTTCTCGGTGACAATGTGCGCATTTCACCCTATTGTGTGATTAAAAACGCAACGATTGCGCACAATACGCAAGTCGCCGCGTTTTCACATATTGACGGCGCAACAATCGGTGCCTCCGCCAAAATTGGGCCGTACGCCCGCTTGCGCCCCGAAACACAGCTGGCGGATAAAACCCATATTGGCAATTTTGTAGAAGTTAAAAAAAGCACCGTCGGGCATGGTTCTAAAATCAATCACCTGTCGTATATTGGCGACGCGGCGATTGGCAAAAATGTCAACGTAGGCGCAGGTGTCATTACGTGCAACTACGATGGCGTCAATAAGCACTTAACCCAGATTGGTGACGGTGCATTTATTGGCTCGGACTCACAGTTGGTCGCCCCCGTCTCAGTGGGTGCGGGTGCAACAATTGGTGCAGGCTCTACCATCACCAAAGATGCACCGAACGACACTTTAACCTTGTCGCGCGCCAAACAAAGTTCAATAACAGGTTGGCAAAGACCAGCCCAGAAATAAAACGCATCACAATGCGTGGGGATTTAACTATTTTTAAGGAAGAACCATCATGAAACACAAACTTTTAATTGTCGACGACCACGGCTTGGTCCGTGCAGGCTTGCATCCGATTCTCAAAGATGCTCTAAACGGCGAATGCGAAATCATTGAAGCCGAATCACTTGAGGCAACATTGGCCATTTTGAAAGCCCAAGGCAGTACGATTGACTTGGTTTTGCTTGATTTGACTTTGCCTGATGCACAAGCATTGTCTGCCTTGGAGCGTGTTCGTGAGCAATCGCCCAGCATTCCTGTTGCCGTTTTGTCGGGTCAAAATGATACCAATTTGATTCAAGCGGCCTATCGCATGAACATTTCTGGCTTCATCATCAAAAACGCTAAAGCCGAGGTTTTGGTTTCTGCCGTTCGCTTGATTTTGTCAGGCGGCGTGTATATCCCACCAGAATTGCTCAGCGCAGCGATGAACCCACCAGAGCGCACGCGTCGCACACGCGAGCGCCAAAACCCAAGTGATGGCTCGCAGTTGACGCCGCGCCAACAAGAAGTGCTGTACCTCATCACCAAAGGTGCGTCCAATCAAGAAATCAGTGACTCTGTTGGGGCAACCATCGGTACAGTCAAAAGCCATGTGGTTGGGATTTTGCGTGCGCTGGGCGTTCACTCTCGCACACAGGCCATCAGCTTGGTGCATGACAACCCTTCATTGTTAGGTCAATACAAACCCCAGTGATGAATGATTCTGCATGAAGCCGTCATTTTTGGATTATTTTTTGAGTCAACAAGAGCGCGCACTGTATCAACAGTACGCGCATCTTCTCGTGGCCAATTTTCCCATCTTCATCGTGGCCAATGTTTTGATTTATTGCTTGGCCACGTTGTTGTTTTTCAATGCCATTCCTTGGGCATGGCATCTGGGTCTCGGTATTTTTTGGCTGTTCTTTGCATTTTTTACACTACTGTGTATTTCAACTGCGTCTCGACAGATGCAAAAATCGGCAAAAAACAGTGCTATTTGGACAACATGCATTGGCACGCCCATTTCACTTTATTGGGCGGTGTATTTTCATATTTTGTCTCGCGCCCATGACGCCGACTTGACGCAGCAATTCATTATGCTGCAAAGCACCATCACATTCATTGGCATTGCCACCGTTGGTCGCTTTTATCGCATTTCCATTTCAATTCTCATCATCGATTTGTTTTACTTTGTCGGCTCATTGGCTTTTTGGCCTCTTGATGAAGCCAAAGCCATTATTTTGCAATTTTTATTGATGATTTTGGCCGAGCTGATTTTTTTGCGCACTTTAAACCAACAAGTCGATAACTTATTCAAAATCAAATACGAGCACAGCGATCTTTTGGATGTATTGCAACAAAAAAACAAAGCTTTAGAGCAAGCCAATCAATCCCAATCCCGCTACTTATCTGCCGCCAGCCACGACCTGCGCCAACCTTTGCATGCCTTGGCATTGTTGACCAACGACGCCCAACGCAAAAACACCGCTCCCGAAATCAGCACCACATTGCATAAAATGGAACAGGCCATCGACTCATTGAGCCAGTCATTCAATGCCATGCTCAACTTATCGCGTCTAGATGCGGGGGTGGTTAAGCCTCAGTTCAAACGTTTTCCCATTCAACGCCTGTTGCAACGCTTGGCTCTTGAATACAGCGATGTGGCCGAGCAAAAAAGCTTAACCTTAACCATTCGCCCATCCAAACTGTGGTTGCTGTCTGATGAAGACATGCTGTACAGCATTTTGAGCAACTTTGTCTCCAATGCGCTGCGTTACACTCAAACAGGCGGCATTTTGGTTGGCGTTCGGATACACAACAAAGATGACATCAAATTAATGGTGTACGACACGGGGACAGGCGTGCCCGCCGAGAAAGCCCAACAAATTTTCCAAGAATACCAACGTTTAGAAGAGGCACAGCAACGCGTCAAAGGTGGGGTCGGTTTAGGTTTGGCTATTTCAGAGCGCACCGCCAAACTGTTGGGCAATCAGCTGTGGGTCAAATCCACGCTGGGACGTGGCAGCACGTTCGGTATCATTCTCACCCCCACTCGCTCTCAATTCGAAGAAGCCAAAACCCCGATTGCTCTTGACGATTTATTGACTCATCGCCGCGTGGCTATTTTTGATGATGATGAAGTGGCACTCGAAAGCTTAAGCGAACTGTTGTCCAGTTGGGGCATGGAAGTATCCATCGTTTTGTCCTCAGCCATGTATCATGAATTGATGCAAGAAGAAGAGCACTTTGATTTTATTATTTCGGACTATCATTTGGGTCTGACACATGAAACAGGCTTGGATATCCTCAAAATGGCCAGAAAAGACTCGCCAACCCAGCCCATCTGTATTTTGCTCACAGGTGATACGCGCACGGAGTTGGCACAAGAGACCCAAGCCGCGGGCGTGAACATTTGGTACAAACCCATCCGTCCCGCCCGCTTACGGGCTTATCTCAATGGCTTAGCGCACGCATTTCGCACACAAAAATAAGCCCGCACGCTATAATCGCGAGATATTTTTCAACAAAGGATTCCTATGTGCGGTATCGTCGCAGCCGTTGGCTCTCACAACATCATTCCTCTGCTCATTGACGGGTTGAACAAACTCGAATACCGTGGTTACGACTCCACGGGAATTGCTTACTTAACTTCTGAACAAACCATTGAGTGCGAACGCTCACTGGAGCGCGTGGCACAATTGGCGGCACAAATCAACGCCAAAAGCATCACCGCCAATCTCGGTATCGCGCACACCCGCTGGGCGACGCACGGCGCACCCGCGCTGCGCAACGCGCACCCGATGACCAGCAACAGCCACGGCGTGAGCATCGGTTTGGTGCACAACGGCATCATCGAAAACTTTGAAGAAATCAAACTTGAGTTATCCGCCGCAGGTTACGTATTCACCTCCGACACCGACACCGAAGTCATGACCCACCTCATCCACCAGCACTGTGTGGCGGGTTTGGATTTATACGATGCGGTATTTCAAGCCACCCAACGTTTGCGCGGCTTGTACGCGATTGCCGTCATGCGCTCGGATGAGCCGCAACGCATCATCGGGGCGCGTCAAGGTGCGCCGCTGTTGATTGGCGTGGGCGAGACGGGCAATTATTTGGCTTCCGACACCTCGGCTTTGCTGTCTGAGACCCGCCACGTGGTGTACCTCGAAGAAGGCGACGTCGTAGAAATCAGCCTCACGGGTCATCGCATCCGCACCAAATCAGGTGAATTTATCAAACGTGAAGTGCATGAATCACACTTATCAGCCGATGCGGTCAGCCTCGGTTTGTTTTCACACTACATGCAAAAAGAAACCTTTGAGCAGCCCGAAGTGGTCGCCAACACGCTCGAAATGGTCAGCGGTGCACAGTCGATTAGCCCCCATTTATTCGGTGTGGGGGCGGATGTGATTTTTGCCAACACGCAAAACATCCTGATTTTGGCCTGCGGCACGAGCTACCACGCCGCGATGGTCGCACGCTATTGGCTCGAAGAGTTGGCGCAAATCCCCGTCAACGTCGAAATCGCCTCCGAATACCGCTACCGCACCAGCGTGCCATTGAGCAACACGCTCATCATCACCCTGTCACAATCGGGCGAAACCGCCGACACCATTGCCGCATTGCAGCACGCCAAAAACATCCACAACGGCAAACACGCCGCCACCTTGTCGATTTGCAACGTGCCCGAATCTGCGCTGATTCGCCAAAGCCAGTTGCGCTTTTTGACGCGTGCCGGCCCTGAAATCGGCGTGGCCTCCACCAAAGCGTTCACCACGCAACTGAGCTCATTGTTTGTCTTGACTTTGGTGTTGGCCAAAGTGCATGGCCGCTTGTCGGTCGCCGACGAAACCAGTTATCTCGCGCAATTGCGCCACTTGCCCGCCGCCATGGCGCAGGTTTTGTCGCTTGAGCCGCAAATCATCGAATGGGCCAAAGCCTTTGTGGACAAACAACACGCCCTATTTTTAGGACGCGGTATCCACTGGCCGATTGCGATGGAAGGCGCACTCAAACTCAAAGAAATCACCTACATCCACGCCGAAAGCTATGCCGCAGGCGAGCTCAAACACGGCCCCTTGGCTTTGGTTGACGAGCACATGCCCGTGGTGGCGATTGCGCCGAACGATGCGTTGATTGAAAAACTCAAAGCCAACTTGCAAGAAGTGCGCGCCCGCGCGGGTCACTTGTATATTTTCGCCGACCAAGACACCTTCATTGAGCCTGCCGAAGGGATGCACGTCATCAACCTGCCTGACCACGCAGGGGTTTTGTCACCGATTCTCCACACCTTACCGCTGCAACTGCTGTCGTACCACACCGCGGTGGCACGGGGCACAGATGTGGACAAACCACGCAACTTGGCCAAATCGGTCACGGTCGAATAGGAATGGCAATGCAACTGATTATTGGCAATAAAAATTACTCGTCGTGGTCGCTGCGCACATGGTGGCTGCTCAAATCGCTCGGCTTGCCGTTCGAGGAAATTATCGTTCCCTTGGCGCAAGAGGACACGCGCAGCACTTTGCTCAGCTACACGCCGTCGGGCAAAGTCCCCGCCCTGCTCAACCACGAGGTAGCCTTGTGGGATTCACTGGCCATTACTGAGTATTTACACGAAAGCTGCTTGGGCGTTTGGCCCGTCGACCATGTCATGCGTGCTTACGCCCGTGCAGTTTGCGCAGAAATGCACAGTGGTTTTACGGCGTTGCGCGGTGAAATGCCAATGAATTGCAACACCCGCATCAAAGTCGCACCATCGGCGGCATGCGCCGCTGATATCGCGCGTATTTGCGCCATTTGGCGTGACTGCCGCAGCAACTACGCCCACTTGGGGCCGTGGTTATTTGGCAAATGGAGCGCGGCTGATGCGTTTTTTGCACCCGTTGCCATACGTTTTAATACCTATGGTGTTGAATTGGACGAACTATGCATGGCTTATGTACACAGCATTTGCTTTGACCCCTACATTCAAGAATGGCTCGCCGCTGCCGCGCAAGAGACTTGGCGTTACCCCGCCACTGACGCCATAGCACTGGCCACCCCAACGGTTTAATTCACGCAAGCCCCCACAAGCCGCTATAATAGCGGCTTGTATTTTTTGACACTTACGGAACTCTCATGACACTCAAATGCGGCATCGTCGGCCTCCCCAACGTCGGCAAATCAACGCTGTTTAACGCCCTGACCAAAGCGGGCATTGCGGCAGAAAACTACCCCTTTTGCACCATCGAGCCCAATGTGGGCATGGTCGAAGTGCCCGACCCGCGCATGGCGCAATTGGCCGCCATCGTCAACCCACAGCGCATGCAATACGCCACGGTTGAGTTTGTCGACATTGCGGGCTTGGTGGCTGGCGCGTCCAAAGGCGAAGGCTTGGGCAACCAATTTTTGGCCAACATCCGTGAAACCGATGCCATCGCCCACGTCGTGCGCTGTTTTGACGACGACAACGTGATTCACGTCGCAGGCAAAATCGACCCCATCAACGACATTGAGGTCATCAACACCGAACTCGCGCTCGCCGACTTGACCACCGCCGAAAAAGCCTTGTTGCGCCACCAAAAAACCGCCCGCTCAGGCGATAAAGACGCGGCCAAATTGGTCGCTGTGCTGGAAAAAATCATCCCCGTGCTCAACGAAGCCCGCGCCATTCGCAGCATCGGCTTGGATGACACCGAATTGGCCGCCATCAAACAATATTGTTTCATCACTGCCAAACCGACCATGTATGTCGCCAACGTGCTCGAATCAGGCTTTGACAACAACCCGCACCTTGAAGCCGTTCGCGCCTATGCCGCCAGCGAAAACTCACCCGTGGTCGCGGTGTGCGCGGCCATTGAGGCCGAAATCGGCGGGCTGGACGACGACGAAAAAGAAATGTTTTTGGCCGACATGGGCATGACCGAACCAGGTCTAAACCGCGTGATTCGCTCAGGCTACGCGCTTTTGGGTCTGCAAACCTACTTCACCGCAGGGATCAAAGAAGTTCGCGCATGGACAATTCACGTGGGCGACACCGCCCCGCAAGCGGCAGGTGTGATTCATGGTGACTTTGAGCGCGGCTTTATTCGCGCCCAGACCATTGGTTTTGACGACTACATCGCCCATAAAGGTGAGGCAGGCGCGAAAGAAGCGGGCAAAATGCGTGCCGAAGGCAAAGACTATGTGGTTAAAGATGGCGATGTGCTGAACTTCCTATTCAACGTCTAATTTCAAACACCTTCCCACAAAAAAATCGCCAGTTTTTGGCGATTTTTTTAATTAAGGGTTTATACATGATGACAATACATGTATGATAATCAGATACAGATATTTGCCTCACTCATTTTGAACAATTCAAGCCCAACTTTATAGGCCCTATCAATATTTGATTACGACCCAAGGACGTTTCAATGTCACCCAATCTTTTAGAAATCGCCCGCCATACTTTTGATGACACTTTACGTGCCAAAATCCACCACGCATTCGACTTATCAGCTGCGGATACCCACAAACTCTGTCAGGTCGTCTGGCCCATCCTGTTTTCGGGGCTTTTGTACCACACCAGCTCCTTGCTGCACGCACATGAGTTATACGAGCAAATCATCAGCGCTAAAATAGACACGCACTTGAACCATACAGGTGCGCTCGCCACCGATAAATTTGAATCGCAAGGCAACCATATATTGAACTTATTGTTTGGCCACAAAGCCAATATTTTGCAAGAGCACATTGCTGAATTGAGCGAGACCCCCGCACCTGCCGCGCAACAAGCACTCGCCTTGAGCGCAGGTGCGCTTTTTGGCCTGTTAAAAAAGAATATTTTAGACAGGCAGCTCTCACCGCATGGGTTCGCCACATTGCTCCTCAAACAAACTCGAAACTTTGATCACTCTTTGTCCAGCAACACCACCGAGTGGCTCAATTGGGGCTCTTCCTCAACCTTCATTCACCACCACGAAAACAAAATCAAAGATATTTTGCCGCTGCTTAGCCACGCTTACAACAGCAGCACCACGCACGACAGTGACGACAGCGAATACACCAGCAGCACGCTATGGAAATGGATTCTACCCTTTACCTTATTGAGCCTATTCGTTTTATTGGTCAATGCTTAAAATAGGCTTTGAGCCTCATCCCTCACTACTTTTTTGTCACAAAAATTAAAAATCTCTTGTGATTAGAAAAAACAACCTGTATATTTTGAGTCGATTCGACATAATTCAAACTCACTTACAGGAGACCACATGAAACGCAACATCTTCAAAATCAGCACACTCACCGCCATCAGCCTCGGTTTATTGGTCGCGTGTGGCAAAGGGGGCGAGACCAAAAAGCCCGAAACTGCCAAAGCCCCCGAAGCTGAAGGCAAAGCCAAAGGCTCAACCTTGGTGTATTGCTCCGAAGCCAGCCCAGCAGGTTTTGACCCAGGCTTATACACCACAGGCACAGACTTTGATGCCTCAGCCGAAGTCATTTACAACCGTTTGACTCAATTTGAACGCGGCGCAACGGGCGTGCAAGCAGGTTTGGCCGAAAAATGGGACATTTCACCCGACGGCAAAACCTACACCTTCCATCTGCGCAAAGGCGTGAAATTCCAAACCACCGAATACTTCAAGCCGTCACGCGAATTCAACGCTGACGATGTGGTATTCACCTTCAAACGTTTGACCGACAAAAACTTCCCGTTCAACAAGGCCTTCCCTGCCGAGTTCCCGTATGCGGTTGACATGGGTTTGCCTGACAACATCGCCCAAATCGACAAAGTCGATGACAACACGGTTAAATTCACGCTCAAAAACGTGGACGCGGCTTTCATCCAAAACGTGGCCATGTCATTTGCCTCGATTTTATCGGCCGAATACGCAGGCCAACTCGAAAAAGCAGGCAAAGGCGGCGATTTGAACACCGCACCAATTGGTACAGGCCCATTTACATTCAAAAGCTATCAAAAAGATGCGCAAATCCGCTACGTCAAAAACCCCGATTACTGGAATGCCGCTGACGTCAAAATCGACAATTTAGTGTTCTCCATCAACAAAGACTCATCGGTGCGGGCGCAAAAAGTGCAAGCGGGTGAGTGCCACGTGAGTGCGTACCCCAAAGGCTCGGAAATCGAAGCCGCCAAAAAAGCCACAGGCAAAGTCAACATCATGCAACAAGCGGGCTTTAACTTAGGCTACGTTGGCTACAACGTCGAAAAAGGGCCATTGGCTAAAGTCGAAGTGCGCCAAGCCCTTGACATGGCGATTAACAAAGCCGCGTTGCTGCCAGCGGTCTATCAAGGCGAAGGCCAAGCCGCCAGCAACCCAATGCCGCCGACCCAATGGTCATACAACAAGTCACTCAAGTCAGCCGACTACAATGTCGACAAAGCCCGCGAAATGCTCAAAAAAGCAGGCGTGGCCGAAGGCACTGAAATCACGCTGTGGGCCATGCCTGTCCAACGTCCGTACAACCCGAACGCCAAACTGATGGCTGAAATGATTCAAGCCGACTGGGCGAAAGTCGGCGTTAAAGCCAAAATCATGAGTTACGAATGGGGCGAATACACCAAACGTGCGAAAAAAGGCGAACACGACGCGATTCTCATCGGTTGGACGGGCGACAATGGTGACCCAGACAACTGGCTCGGCGCATTGCTCAGCTGCGGCGCAATCAACGGCAACAACTACTCGCGCTGGTGCAACAAAGAGTTTGATGGTTTGGTCAAACAAGCCCGTCAAATCACCGACCAAGGCAAACGCAGTGAGTTGTACGGCAAAGCGCAAGAGATTTTTGCCAAAGAACTGCCGTTTTCACCGATTGCTCACTCAGTCGTTACGGTCATGACCACCCCGAACGTGGAAGGCTTCAAAATCAGCCCATTTGGCTTGATGTCGTTCTACGGCGTGAGCATTAAGTAAGTGTAAGACCCTCGTCACCTTTGCCCTTGGGCAAGGGTGACGTTTTTTTATAAGTATAAAAGAGGCATTCATGTTCTCATTCATTCTCAAACGCATTCTGGTGCTGATTCCCGTATTTTTTGGTTTGACCTTATCCACCTTTGCTCTGATTCGCATGGTGCCAGGTGATACAGTTGAGGTCATGATGGGGCAACGCGCAGTTGACCCAGAAATGCACGCACAAGCCATGCACCGCCTCGGTTTAGACAAACCGCTGTACGCTCAATATTGGGACTATTTGGTCAAATTGGCGCACGGTGATTTTGGTCAATCCTTCCGCGACCAAATTGACGTTGGCGCGGATTTTTTTGCACACTTTATTCCCACCTTAGAACTGGCCTTAGTCGCCATGACGCTAGCCAGCGTGATCGGCGTGGCGTTGGGGATTATCGCCGCGCTCAACCGTGGCCGCTGGCTCGACTACAGCCTGATGGTCGGCGCACTGGCGGGTTACTCGATGCCGATTTACCTGCTCGGCCCGATTTTAACGGGGATTTTTGCGCACTTTTTGGGTTGGCTGCCAATTTCGGGCGTCATCAACACGATTGAGTATCTGGACGTCGCCCCCAAACACGGCTCGTGGCTGCTCGGCGCACTCGCCTCCGATGAGGATGGCGCACTGTGGGATGTGCTCAAACACTTCATTTTGCCCTCCATTGCGCTGGCAACTATTCCGCTGGCAACCATTGCCCGCATGACCCGCTCAGCCATGCTGGAAGTGCTCGGCGAAGACTACGTACGCACCGCCCGCGCCAAAGGCTTGTCGCCCACACGGGTGATTTTGGTGCATGTGTTGCGCAACGCGCTGATTACGGTAGTGACGGTGATTGGTCTGCAAATGGGCACATTGCTCGCGGGCGCGATTTTGACCGAGACCATTTTCAGCTGGCCTGGCGTGGGCAATTGGCTGCTCGATGGTTTTCACAACCGCGATTACCCCGTTGTGCAAAACGGAATTTTACTGGTGGCAGGCGCGTTAATGCTGGTCAGTTTACTGGTCGATGTGCTGTATGGCCTCATCAACCCGCGCATTCGCCATTTATAAGTCGAGGACATTATGGATACAACACTCAATGCTGCGCCCACCATGCCGACCCAATGGCAAGAGTTCAAGCGTGGCTTTTTAAACAATCGAGGCGCGACGCTGGGGCTTATCGTGCTGATTTTATTGATTTTGGCAGGTGTTTTCGCCTCTGCGCTTGCGCCGCACGACCCGTATTTACTCTACACGGGGAAAGAACAATTGCCACCCGCATGGTTTGGCGGCGACGCGCAGTTTTTTTTAGGCACGGATGATGCAGGACGCGACACGCTGTCGCGCCTGCTGTACGGCACGCGTTATTCGCTGTTTATCGGAATTGCCGCCACGGTTTTGGCGATGATTATTGGTGTGACCATGGGCTTGGCAGCGGCGTATTGGCCGAACCACATTGGGCGTGGCATTATGCTCATCAACGACATTTTGATGGCCTATCCCAGTCTGCTGGTCGCCATCATCATTGCCGCGATTTTAGGGCCTAACTTGACCAACACCATCATCACGATTGCGATTATCTCACTGCCGCAATTCATCCGTTTGACCCGCGCCACCGCATTGGTCGAATTGCAGCGCGACTACGTGACTGCGGTCAAAGTGGTCGGTGCGAGCCGCTGGCGAATTTTGTTCATCACCGTGTTGCCCAATTGCATGGCGCCGTTGATTGTGCTGGCGACCATGATTTTTTCGTCGGCTATTTTAGAAGCGGGCGCAATTGGCTTTTTGGGCTTTGGCGTGCAACCGCCCGACGCCGAGTGGGGCGCAATGCTCGGCACGGCGCGGCAATACATTCAAAGCAATGTGTGGATGGCGATTTTCCCTGGACTGGCCGTGTTCATTTCGGCCTTGGCGATTAATCTCACGGGCGACGGTTTGCGCGACGCGCTTGACCCCAAACTCAAACAGGTGTCATGATGAGTCATCCCATTCTCGATATTCAAAATTTATCGGTCGCCTTTGGCAATCCTGCGCAACCGTTCAAAGCGGTGGATCAACTGAGCCTACAACTGGCGCACGGCGAAGTGCTGGCGATTGTCGGCGAATCAGGCTCAGGCAAGTCGATGACCATGATGGCCTTGATGGGTTTAATCAGCGCACAAGGGCGCGTCACCGCCGATAAAATGCTGTTCAACAACCAAGACTTGCACCGCATGGACGCTAAAGCGCGACGCAACATCATTGGCCGCGATGTGTCGATGATTTTTCAAGATGCAATGACCAGCCTAAACCCCAGTTTCACGGTGGAAATGCAAATCACCGAAGTGCTGCGCACGCATTTGGGGCTTAAAGGCAGTGCGGCGCGGCAGCGGGTGATTGAGTTGCTCGAGCAAGTTGAGATTCCCGATGCGAAAAACCGCATGGGCGCGTATCCGCACCAACTCTCAGGCGGCATGAGCCAGCGCGTCATGATTGCGATGGCGATTGCCTGCCAGCCCAAACTGCTGATTGCCGACGAGCCGACCACTGCGCTGGACGTGACGATTCAGGCGCAAATCATGGCACTGTTGGCGCGCTTGCAACAAGAGCACAACATGTCGATGATTCTCATCACCCATGACTTGGCACTGGTCGCGCAAACCGCCAAACGCGTGGCGGTGATGTATGCAGGTCAATTGGTGGAAACCAGCCGTGTCCCCGATGTATTCAAACACCCCGCCCATCCGTACACCGAAGCTTTGCTGGCGGCGATTCCTGATTTTTCGCTCGGTCAACGCCGCTTGCACAGCCTGGCGGGCGTTGTGCCCAGCCAGTACGACCGCCCCAGCGGCTGTTTGCTCACGCCGCGCTGTCCCTACGCACAAGAAGCCTGCCACACGCCACCGCCCATGCAAGCCAGCCCATTTGGGCAAGTGCGCTGCATTCACAGCGATATTTCACAGGTTTCACTTTTGGAGTCACTATGAGCACGGTTCTCGAAGTCTCGCAATTGGCGCGTTTTTACCCCGTTTCACAAGGCTTGGGGCGTGCCAAAAAATACGTCAAAGCCCTCAACGGCGTGTCATTCACCCTACAAGCGGGCAAAACACTGGCGATTGTCGGTGAATCAGGTTGTGGTAAATCCACATTGGCCAAGCAATTAACCTTGATTGAGCCACCCAGCGCGGGCGAGCTCAAAATCAACGGCAAAGGCGTGTTGAATTTGTCGAAAAACCAGCTCAAGCAACTGCGCACCGAGATTCAAATGGTTTTTCAAAATCCATACGGCTCGCTCAACCCACGCCACACAATTGGTTACCAATTAGAAGAGCCGCTGCTGATTCATCAATCACTGACCGCCGCCCAACGCCGTGAACGGGTGACTGAAATGATGACCCAAGTCGGCTTGCGCCCTGAGCACGCGGGACGCTATCCACACATGTTTTCAGGCGGCCAACGCCAGCGGATTGCACTGGCGCGCGCCATGATGCTCAACCCCAAAATCGTGGTCGCCGATGAGCCGACCTCTGCACTGGATGTGTCGATTCAAGCGCAGGTGCTCAACTTGTTCATGGACTTGCAAGAACGTTACCAAACGGCTTATGTGTTCATTTCGCACAATTTGTCAGTGGTGCAACACGTCGCCGATGATGTGATGGTCATGTATTTGGGCAAAGCGGTCGAACACGGCGACAAACACGCGATTTTCAACCGCCCCGCCCACCCGTACACCCGTGCCCTGCTCGCCGCTGCCCCCAGTCTGAATGGCGAGTCTGCGCATGCCGTCAAACTGGTCGGCGAATTGCCCAGCCCACTCAATTTGCCGACAGGCTGCGCCTTGCATCAGCGTTGCCCTTACGCCACCACGCTGTGCGCCCAAAGTGAGCCTGAACTCACCTCGTTTGATGGCCGCCTTGTGGCGTGCCACCGCGCGGCTGAAATCAGCACCGCGTGAAAATTTATCCCCCCCAACGCCAGTGACGCCGCCCAAACATCGTATAATGCCCTCCAAGTAAAAGCACAGGGCCTTTACATTTGATTGGAGTCATTTATGAATAAATTTTTAGCAGAATTCATCGGCACATTTTGGCTGGTTTTGGGCGGTTGCGGCAGCGCAGTTTTGGCTGCGGCTTTCCCTGACCATGGCATTCACTTTGTCGGCGTCTCTTTTGCCTTCGGCTTAACTGTGTTGACCATGGCTTATGCCGTCGGTCACATTTCGGGCGGCCACTTCAACCCAGCGGTGACCTTTGGCTTGTGGGCAGGTGGTCGTTTTGAATCTAAAAATATTGCGGGTTATGTAGCCGCACAAACCTTGGGCG
This sequence comes from Formosimonas sp., assembly GCA_051650085.1. Taxonomy (GTDB): domain Bacteria; phylum Pseudomonadota; class Gammaproteobacteria; order Burkholderiales; family Burkholderiaceae; genus Hydromonas. Next base: position 65,055 of record JBOFII010000043.1, on the reverse strand, counting down.
CGATTGCGGGCGCGGCAGTGTTGTACTGTATCGCCAGTGGTAAAGCGGGCTTTACGGGCTTACCCACAACAGGCGCGGGCGTATTTGCGACCAACGGTTTTGGTGAGTTGTCACCCGGTGGTTTTGGCATGGGCGCGGCATTGGTCACTGAGTTCGTCTTGACGGGCGCGTTTTTGTTCATCATCATGGGCGCGACGCACAAAGATGCAGCGGCAGATTTTGCCCCCATCGCGATTGGTTTGGGCTTGACCTTGATTCACTTGATTTCAATTCCAGTGACCAACACATCGGTTAATCCTGCACGTTCAACAGGCGTATCGGTGATTGCCAGCATTTTTGGCAATAGCGCATCAGTCGGTCAATTGTGGTTGTTCTGGGTTGCGCCGATTGCGGGTGCGATTGCAGGTGCAGTTTTATACCGCGCCACCAAATGCAGCTCATGCAGTAAGTAATTGACAACAGATACAAAAAAGCCAAGGCAAACGCCTTGGCTTTTTTTGCATTACACCACGCGACCGTGGCACTGTTTGTACTTCAAGCCAGAGCCACAAGGACATGGGTCGTTGCGCCCAACCCGCGGCACTTCACTGCTCGCCTCGCCAAACACCTGTGCTAAGAATTGCTGTTGAATCGCGTCAGACTCACGCTCATCCACTGCAGCAGCACTCATGTCGTCATGCTGAAAATTCATGTGCGCCAACTTGGCTTCTTCATGATGCAAAATATTTTGCTCTGCCGCAGCAACTTGCTCAGGCTCTTGAATCTGCACGCTCATCAAGACGCCCGACACACTGGCCTTGATGCGATCGAGCATGATGGCAAATAAATCGAACGCTTCGCGTTTGTATTCTTGCTTGGGGTTTTTTTGCCCATAACTGCGCAAATGAATCCCTTGGCGCAAATGCTCCAACGCCGCCAAGTGGTCGCGCCACTGATGATCCATGGTTTGCAACATCAGCACCCGTTCAAAGTTATGGAACGCCTGTTCGCCAACCATATCAATTTTGCTCTGATACGTTTGTGCGGCCACGGTTTGAATGTGTTCAATCAAGTCTTCTGCACTGGCGGTTTTGTGTTCAGCCATCCAGCCGACCACCGAGACATCCAACGACCATTCAGATTTAAGGTACATTTCCAAACCGTTCAAATCCCACTGCTCTTCCGAGCTGTTTTCGGGAATATGTGCCGCCACTGCTTCGCGCAGCACGTCGTCGCGCATACCCGCCACGGTTTCAGAGATGTGTTCGGCTTCAAGCAAGTCATTGCGCTGCGCGTAAATCACGCGACGTTGATCGTTAGCCACATCATCGTATTCGAGCAATTGCTTGCGGGTGTCGAAGTTACGCCCCTCAACTTTGCGCTGCGCCGATTCGATGGAGCGCGAAACCAAGCCCGATTCAATCGCCTCACCTTGTGGAATTTTGAGCCTATCCATCATGTTTTTCAGGCGTTCACCCGCAAAAATGCGCAGCAGGCTGTCATCCATCGACAGATAAAAACGCGATGAACCTGGGTCCCCTTGGCGGCCTGCGCGGCCACGCAATTGGTTGTCGATGCGGCGCGACTCGTGGCGTTCGGTGCCAATGATGTGCAAACCACCTGAGGCCAACACTTGGTCGTGCAGACTTTGCCATTCGTCTTTAAGGGTTTGAATGGCAGCGGCCTTTTGCTCGTCGCTCAAATCTTCGCGCACCTCAATGAATGAGGCTTGAATCTCGACGTTGCCACCCAACACAATGTCCGTACCACGCCCCGCCATATTGGTGGCAATCGTGACCATCCCAGGGCGACCCGCTTGAGCGATGATGTTCGCTTCGCGCTCGTGTTGTTTGGCGTTGAGTAGGCTGTGCGGAATGCTTTGGCGGTTGAGCAAATCCGACAGTAATTCCGACATTTCAATCGACGCCGTCCCAACCAGCACAGGCTGGCCACGCTGTACACAATCTTTGATGTCATCAATCACCGCTTGGTGTTTTTCTTGTGCCGAGCGGTAAATCAAGTCTTGTTTATCCAGCCGCACAACTTTGCGGTGCGGTGGAATCACGACCGTTTCTAAGCCGTAAATTTGTTGAAACTCGTACGCTTCGGTATCGGCCGTACCCGTCATCCCCGCGAGTTTTTCATACATGCGGAAGTAGTTTTGGAAGGTAATCGACGCTAAAGTCACGGATTCAGACTGAATTTCCACCCCTTCTTTCGCTTCAATCGCTTGATGCAAACCCTCACCCCAGCGGCGACCAACCATCAAGCGCCCCGTAAACTCATCGACAATCACCACTTCGCCGTCTTGCACCACATATTCTTTGTCTTTGGTGTACAAATTGTGCGCACGCATGGCAGCAAACAAATAATGCACCAAAGTGATGTGCTGCGCGTCATACAAATTTGCGCCTTCGGCCAATAAACCCATGCCCGTCAAAATCGACTCGACTTTTTCGTGACCCGCTTCTGACAAATGAATTTGGCGTGATTTTTCGTCGATATAATAATCGCCTTCAGGCTCTGGTTCATCCACTTGCGGCTCGTGCGCTTGCGGCGTGAGCAGTGCGGGCACTTGGTTGAGTTGAATATACAACTGGGTATTGTCGTCAGCAGGGCCTGAAATAATCAACGGCGTGCGTGCTTCATCAATCAAAATCGAATCGACTTCATCGACAATCGCATAATGCAGCGGCCGCTGCACGCGCTCTTCAACCTGATAAACCAAGTTATCGCGCAGGTAATCAAAGCCAAACTCATTGTTGGTACCATATGTGATGTCGGCTTGGTAAGCGGCGATTTTGTCCGCACGCTCCATTTGCGACAAATTGACCGCGACCGACAGCCCCAAAAAATTGTACAAACGACCCATGGTTTTGGCGTCACGGCGCGCCAAATAGTCATTGACCGTCACCACATGCACGCCTTTACCCGTAATGGCGTTGAGATATACCGCCAACGTGCCCATCAGCGTTTTACCCTCACCCGTGCGCATTTCGGCGATTTTGCCTTCGTGCAGCACCATCCCGCCAATCATTTGCACATCAAAATGCCGCATGCCCAACACGCGTTTGGACGCTTCGCGCACCACCGCAAAAGCTTCGTTTTGCAACTCGTTTAATGACGTGCCTGCTTGGTATTTTTCTTTAAACTCAAGCGTTTTGCCACGCAACTCATCGTCGCTCAAGGCGGCCACTTGCTCCTCAAGGGAAGCAATTTTTTTCACGGCTTTGCGATATATTTTGAGCAGCCGCTCATTGCGTGATCCAAAAATTTTCTGTAAAAATCCGCTTGCCATAATGGTATTATCCTAGTAATGATTCAAATTTGTATTCATCGGTGAACAGCATACAATAACGTTCCATTTTATCACGCCCTGCCCTGTACGGGCACAAAACCTATCAATATTCACATGCCCCCCAAAACCCCCGCCAAGCCTCAATCCAAAGGTCTATGGAAAGTGCAAGACACGTGGCAGGCCAACCCGCATTTGGCGCACAACATGCCGCGCTTAGCGGCCAACGCCCGTCTGACGGTCGCGCTCAAAGCATTAATGCCCGACACATTGCAAGTCGGTTGGAGCGCGTATTTGAGCGAGCAAACCCTCACCCTCAAAGTGCCGCACAACGCACTGGCCACCAAAATCAAACAAATCGCGCCCTTGTTGCTTGACGGGTTGACCATGACGGGTTGGGCTATCACCCATATGGAGGTCAAAGTCAGCCGTTTCAACCACCCTGAGTGGATGAGCCGCAAAAAAACCACCACCCCAACCTTCACCGCGCGAATTTTATCGGCCAAAAGCAGTGCGCGGATTCAAGACTCCATCTTGCATTTGCCCGAAGACTCGCCGCTGCGAACTGCTTTAGAAAAAATTTTATCGGAGCATAAGGCGAAATAAATCATGCTACTTACCTTCACGAACAAAGTCACACTATCGCTTACACTGGTTTGTACGCTATCCACGCAGAATACTTTTGCCCAAACTTTAGTCGATATAATTCAAACACCACAGTGCTTCAGCGCACAATACAACGCCGAACATTTGAAGACTCACCCAAAACAAAAAGTCCGCGCCTTGTGGATTTATGTGCCACCTGCAAAAATGAATAATTATGGTGATGAGCGAAAACTGATGAGTGGAATGGATGAAAAAGAGGGCATGGGGCAAATCATGGCGCGTTTTAAAAACGATAGCGCAAACTACATTTCAGATGGCGCGGAGTGCACAGTTAAGCCAAGCGGCATTTGGCATTGCGGCATTGAATGCGATGGCGGACAATTTACACTGCAAACCAGCCCAGCAGGTAACGTATTGCTCAAACCTCTATACGACCGAATTCGGCTAACCTCATGTGGAGAGGCGCCTAAAGAGCGTTACATCAACACAGACGAGGATCAAGCAATCTTTGCTTTACACCCAGTAGCCTTGGCTGCATGCAAAAAACTACAGAGGCAGTATAAATAAAAAGCCCCGCTACCTGAGCGGGGCTTTTTTACGGGTCAAATATCAACCACCAATTTTGCGAATCTGCATGGTGTCCGAGCCACCGATTTTGCCCATGTTTGAGCCTGAAGTCATCACCACCAAGTCACCGATTTTAATCGCGCCCGCTTTCATGAGCAATGGCTCAATAATCGCATTCATATTGTCGCGGGTCAACTCAATATCGGGCAAAGGCACAACCTTGATTTCGCGGTACAAACTCAAACGGCGCAAGGTTTGAATGTTGCGGCTGACCGCATAAATCGGCACGCCGCAGTTGAAACGGCTCATCCACAGCGCGGTTGAACCCGATTCGGTCAAGACCACAATCGCGTTGGCATTGAAATGATACGCGGTGAAAATCGTCGCCATCGCCACCGATTGGTCAATACGGCCAAAGGTTTTGTTCATCATTTGCTCATCCAAAGTGATTGGATTGAACAAAGCCGCTTCTGCGCAAACCTGCGCCATCATTTTGACCGCCTCAACGGGGTATTCACCCGATGCGGTTTCGGCTGAGAGCATCACCGCGTCCGTGCCATCGAGCACTGCATTGGCGACATCCGAGACTTCGGCGCGGGTCGGCACGTGGCAGGTAATCATCGACTCCATCATTTGCGTGGCGGTAATCGAGAGTTTGTTTTTTTCGCGTGCGAGGCGAATCATGCGTTTTTGCAGCGCAGGCACTTTAGCGTCGCCGACTTCAACCGCCAAATCGCCACGCGCGACCATAATGCCGTCGGAGGCGTCTAAAATCTCGTCCAGATTCGGAATCGCTTCAGCGCGTTCGATTTTGGCAATCAACATGGCATTGTGGCCGCCCGCGTTGCGCATCAATTCACGCGCCATATACATGTCGGCCGCGCTTTTCGGGAATGAAATCGCCAAATAATCGGTTTGAAATTGCGCCGCAGTAATCAAGTCGGCCATGTCTTTGGTGGTCAACGCCGCCGCGCTCAAGCCGCCGCCGAGTTTGTTGATGCCTTTGCGATTGGACAACACGCCACCGCGCTCGACCACGCAACGCAGGCTGGTGCTGGTTTTGTCGAGCACGCGCATGCGGATTTTGCCATCGTCGAGCAATAAAATATCGCTCGGTTCCACATCAGCCACCAGCGCGGGGTAATCCAAACCGACGCGCGACTGATTGCCTGGCGTCGCGGCATCCACGTCAAACACAAACTCGTCGCCTTCGCTCAGCTCAACGCTTTTGTTTTCAAACATCGCCACACGAATTTTCGGCCCCTGTAAATCGGCCAAAACCCCGATGTGCACGCCCAAATCCAGCGCAATCTTGCGCACGGATTCAACGCGGTCGATGTGGTCTTGCGCCGTACCATGCGAAAAATTAATGCGCACCACATTCACGCCCGCCAAAATCATCTCGCGCAATACGCGCTCATCCGACGATGCAGGCCCTAATGTGGCAACGATTTTGGTATCTCTCATGGAACTCTCTTCTCTATTTAGTTTTAATGGTTGCTATTGATGAACTCGTGCGATAGGATGCACGTTTTCGTGCCGAAAATCAAGCGCATTTGTTTAAAAGTTACCGATTCAAGTTATATTTTTGTTGTTTTGTTACAAAGGAGTGTCATGCCCACCTTCAATCAAGCCGTCCTCGCTGCCGAGCAGCAACTCTTGGCCGCCGACTTGTTTTATGGGCACGGCCTACTCAATGCGTATGACGAAGCGGTGTACGCTGCGGTGTTTTGCTGTGGCTGTGGTTATGACGACATTGCTTGGGACGCGCCCTATCCTGCTGCCGCGCAAACTGAGTTGACCCGCATCATCCATGAGCGTTGCACCAGCCGCAAGCCGATGGCGTATTTGACCCACGAAGCATTTTTGCTCGGTTTTAAATTTTATGTGGATGAGCGGGTAATTGTGCCACGCAGTTTCGTTGGCGAATTGATTTTGGACGAGTTCGCGCCGTGGGTCAATCCCGCCCAAGTCACCGATGTGCTCGAATTGTGCACAGGTTCAGGCTGCTTGGCGATGATGGCCGCGCACGTGTTTGACAACGCCCACGTGGACGCGATTGACATTGACCCCGACGCTTTGGCGGTGGCGCGGCACAACGACGCGTTGTATAGCGAGGCATACGGCACGACGGGGCGCATCACGTGGCAGCAAAGCGACTTATACACGCAAGTACGCGACAAAAAATACGACATCATTTTCAGCAATCCGCCCTACGTCAACAGCGCGAGCATGGCCGCCCTGCCCGCCGAATACCACGCCGAGCCACAGATTGCACTGGCAGGTGGCGACGACGGCATGGACTTGGTGCGCCACATCGTCCAAGGCGCGGCCAGCCGCCTCAAACCGCATGGGATTTTGGTGGTCGAAATCGGTAACGAATACGAATTTGCCTGCGCGGCATTCAAAGATTTGCCGCTGGTTTGGCTCGACACCAGCGGCGCGGATAACGCTGTATTTTTATTGACAGCACAAAGTTTAAAGTAGCACAATGCACCATCAACCACTATCTATGAAAGGGATAAAATGTATAAAAAGTATCTAACGGCCTTAAGTTTGGCATGCGCCGCCGCATGGTCTGCCCATGCTCAGGAGGCCATACCAGCCGCCCCAAAAGGGGTTTTGTTTGAAAATGTCCGTATTTTTGATGGCTCTGGCGCACCATTGTCTGCCCCCAGCTATGTCTTGGTAGAAGGCAACACCATCAAACAGATTTCCAAACAACCAATTCAAGGTTTAGGCAGCGATTATGTCACCATTCAAGGCAAGGGTCGCACCCTCATGCCAGGTTTAATTGACAACCACGTACACATCTTCATGTCGGCCAATACACAGGCCAGCATGATGGATGCAAACAACAACTTTGCCACATTAGAGGCCAATGGCGCCCAAGAAGCCAGCAACATGCTGTTGCGCGGTTTCACAGCAGTGCGCGATGTGGGCGGCCCCGTGTTTGGCATCAAACGTGCGATTGACCAAAACAAAGCGGTCGGCCCGCGCATTTATCCGAGCGGGGCGGTGATTTCGCAAACCTCAGGGCATGGCGACTCGCGTGAACCACATGAACGCGCCCATCGCTTTTTCGGTGGTGTCTCCGCGGGGGTTAAATTGGGGGCTAACTTTATCGCCGATGGCCGCGACGAGGTTTTGACCGCCACACGCGAAAATCTTCGTTCAGGCGCATCGCAAATCAAAGTCATGGCAGGCGGTGGCGCAGCCACCATATACGACCCTTTGGATGTCACGCAATATACTTTAGATGAAATGAAAGCTGCCGTGGAAGCCGCCGAAGATTGGGGCACTTATGTCACGGTGCACGCTTACACCACCAAAGCGGTGCGCCGCGCCATTGACGCTGGGGTCAAAAGCATTGAGCACGGTCAGTTGTTGGACGAGGCCACCATTAAACTGTTGGCACAAAAAGGCATTTGGTTGAGTCTACAATCCTTGGACGAAGCACCAGAGAGCGCACCGCTTGATGTGCGCACCAAAAAACACACCGTGGTTGAGGGTACGGACAATGCGTTTAAATGGGCCTTGAAGCACAAAGTGAAACTGGCGTGGGGCACGGATTTTTTATTTAATCCCGCACAAAACAAAAATCAAAGCAGCGACATTTTGAAACTCAAAAAATGGATGACGCCTAGACAAATTCTCAAAATGCTCACCAAAGACAATGCAGAGTTACTCGCGCTGTCAGGGCCGCGCAACCCATACAAAGGCAAACTGGGTGTTGTAGAAACCAATGCCTTAGCCGACTTACTGTTAATCAACGGCGACCCCACACAAAATTTAGAATTGCTGGCTCAACCTGAGCCCAACATTGCTCTGATTATGAAAAACGGTCGCATTTATAAACACAGCAACTAAGCCAGCAGCCTTGCCCAACCAACGGACGGTGGGCAAGGCTTTGTTGTTCACTGGTTTAAAAAGAATGGGCAATCCCAAAATCCCAGCCCAAGCCTTTTTCGGCACGAAACACCGCATCAATCCGCTCACGAGACGCGCCACAAACCGCCCCATAAACAGCACTGCCTTCTGAAATGGCTGCCCCTGTGTTGCGATTGCGCATCGCACAGGCGTTGCGAATCACCGACACTTGGCGCACATTGGCAAACACAACTGTGCGTGGGCTCAAAGAATGCTCGTAACCCAAACTCAACTGGCTCGCCTCAATATCCGATGTCCCCGTGGCCGCATAACGCTGAAACACCGACTGATTGTGCCGTTTGTAGCGCCCATAACTGAGAAATAGCTTATCCACAGATGTGGGTTTGTAGGTGAGTGCAGCAAACCAATTTTGACTCCGTCCCGTACGCAAGCTGGCCGAAGTCACAGGCAAACGGGTGTTGTCAATCTGCACCCGCGAATACCCCATGGACAACGCCAACGGACCATAACTGTACTCTCCCCCCAACAACCACGCACGCTTCCCTTCTGCAGGTGCGTTATATGTATTGGAGCTGGCCGCATAAGTCCCCCCATTATCCACCTGATATGCCGCACTCAATTTATAGCCATGTAAACGGGATTTGGCTTGATAACGGATATACGCCCCATACGCAGGCTTTGTGCCCGCTGCCCCTTCATTGTCAATCGGCAAGTCATTGGGCGTACCTTTATAAACCCCTGTGGGTATCACGGATTGCGACCCACTTGTCGTCAAAGCCATACCCAAAGCCAATCCTTGTCGCTTAAAGTCATAAAACACGCTGTTGTTCCAGCGCAAAGCCGCCTCTGGCTGTGTATTGCGCAAACCGACCCCCAAAATCCCAGAGGTATAAGACGCCACACCACGCCCAGGTGCCAAAGCAGCAGGCCCCCATGCACTGGTGAGCGGGGAAATCGAACGACCCAGCCGCAACGAACCATAAGTGCTGTGCTGCAAACCCACCCAAGAGTCTCGATTAAAGCCAAAAGTCTTTTGATCCATGCCATAACCGCCCGTCCCTTCATCAGGTAACAATTCGGCTTCTAGTTTAAAAATCGCCGAAAGCCCGTGCCCTAAGTCCTGCTGTCCTTTAATCCCCAAGCGGCTAGAGTAATCCTTAGCCGCCATGGTGACTTTGCCTTCCCCTTTTTTGGCCACACCCAGTCCAATAATGCCATACAACTCAACACTATTGGCCGCCCAAACCACTGGGGAAACTACACAACACACACCCAAACCACACAACCACTTCAGTTTTAATTTCATATCTTTCCCTTTCGAGTTTGTTGTTAATAGCACGCTCGTTCATTTAACCATCTTTTGACTCAAACAAAAAGAAAAATATGTAAAAAAAACGGGCCGACAGGCCCGTTTTTGACGAATACTATTTTTTTATCTATACACAGGAAAAGCATCAGTCAAGGCTTTCACATCCGTACGCACGCGTTCAAGCACGGCTTCATCGGTTGGATTGTCGAGCACATCGGCAATCAAATGCGCGATTTTAATCGTCTCGGCTTCTTTGAAACCGCGTGTGGTCAAGGCAGGCGTGCCAATGCGAATACCACTGGTCACAAACGGGGTTTGTGGGTCGTTGGGAATCGCGTTTTTGTTGCAGGTCATGTGCGCCAAGCCCAAAACGCGCTCGGCTTCTTTGCCCGTTAAATTTTTAGGCTGCAAATCCACCAACATAACGTGCGATTCAGTGCGCCCTGAGACAATCCGCAAGCCACGCGCAATCAAGGTTTCGGCCAGCACTTTTGCGTTGTTGACCACTTGCTGCTGGTAGGTTTTGAATTCTGGGCTTAACGCTTCTTTAAACGCCACCGCTTTACCCGCAATCACGTGCATCAACGGGCCGCCCTGAATCCCTGGGAAAATCGCCGAATTGATGGCTTTTTCATGTTCAGCTTTCATCAAAATCACCCCGCCGCGTGGGCCGCGCAGTGATTTGTGGGTGGTTGTGGTGACAAAATCCGCGTGCGGCACAGGATTCGGGTAAACGCCCGCCGCAATCAAACCCGCGTAATGCGCCATGTCGACCATGAAATACGCGCCGACTTCTTTGGCGATTTTGGCAAAGCGTTCAAAATCAATCCGCAAAGCAAAGGCCGATGCGCCCGCAATGATGAGCTTGGGCTTGGTTTCACGCGCCAAGGCTTCCATCGCCTCGTAATCAATGTCTTCATCCGCGTTTAAGCCGTACGACACGACGTTAAACCATTTGCCGCTTTGGTTGAGCTTCATGCCGTGGGTCAAGTGGCCGCCTTCGGCCAAACTCATGCCCATAATCGTGTCACCGGGTTGCAACACCGCAAAAAACACGCCTTGGTTGGCTTGTGAGCCTGAATTGGGCTGCACGTTGGCGCACTCTGCGCCAAACAATTGCTTGACGCGGTCAATCGCCAATTGCTCGACCACATCCACGTGCTCGCAGCCGCCGTAGTAACGCTTGGCGGGATAGCCTTCGGCGTATTTGTTGGTCAATTGGCTGCCTTGGGCTTGCATGACCGCTGGGCTGGTGTAGTTTTCGGAGGCAATCAATTCAATGTGGTCTTGCTGGCGTTGGTTTTCCAACTCGATGACGGCCAATAATTCTGGGTCGGTGTTGGCAAGGCTGTTGTGAACATTATGAAACATGGCTTTTCCTTAAGTGGGTGGGAATGGACTCGTGAATTTTACGCGCTTTTCGGGGGCTGCGCCAGCCCGTTGTCAAACTGTCGAATCAGTGCCGACGTGTCGTTGCGGCCAAAACCTGCGGCGGATAAATCATCATAAACATGGCGCACCGACTGCATGAGCGGCAAGTCCAACGCGTGCGCGGCGGCGTAATCGTTGACAATGCCCAAGTCTTTGCGCATCCAATCTATCGCAAAGCCAAAATCAAACTCGCGTGCGCTCATGCTCACGCCGCGTTGCGCCAGTTGCCACGAGCCTGCCGCGCCGTGTTGCAGTGCATGGACCAGCGCAGTTGGATCCAGCCCCAAGTGCTGCGCCAAATGCATGCCTTCGGACAAACCTTGCAGCACACCCGCAATCAACACTTGGTTGACCATTTTGCAGCCTTGCCCCGCGCCGCTCGCGCCAAAATGCTGCATGTGTTTGGCATACGCGCTCATAATGCGCTGCGCCTGCGCAAAAGCCTGCGCGTCGCCGCCCGCCATCACCGTGAGCGTGCCGTTGACCGCACCCGCTTGGCCGCCCGACACAGGCGCATCGATAAACGCCACCCCCGATGGCCCGCACAACGCGCTCATCTCAACCGCCAACGCGGGCGACGTGGTGGTATGGTCAATGATGAGCGCCCCCGCAGGCAAATGCGGCAACAGCAAACGCACCGTTTGCCGCACATCGTCATCATTGCCGACGCACAAAACCACCGCATCAACCGCTTGCGCCAACGCGGCCACGTCGTCATAAACCGTGGCTTGTTGATGCGCCTGCTGCCACGCAGCAGCTTTAGCCGCGCTGCGATTGAACACCGCCAACTGCCCGCGCTCACGCAGCACATGCCCCGCCATCGCGCCGCCCATCACGCCTAGACCGATAAAACCAATTTTGTTGTGCACACTCATAACCTGCTCCATTGTTGAAAGATGATGCACTATAATCGAGGCACAGTCAGAATAAAAGCGACAGAAAATAGCAAAAAAATCAATACAGATACATCCTCACCCGTCATTCCCGCGTGCTTTTAGCGGGAATCCAGTCAAACGCGAAGCGTTTGCGCTTCCTTAAACAGGTGCGCGTTGCGCCCCACTGGATTCCCGCCAAACCCATGCGGAAATGACGAACTAGACTGCGTTAAATGAATAAAATTTCCACCATCATCCATGAACTACAACAACAATTCTCCCAAGGCCGCTACGCGCATTTGAGCAAATTTCACTCGGTGCGCGAATTGGCGGCGCAGTATGCGATTGGCCTGAACTCGGCGCATCTGGTGCTGCAGGCTTTGGAGGATTTGGGGCATTTGACTGCGCGACCGAAAAGTGGATTTTGGGTCAACGCGCCCACGCCCGCGCCGAGTTTGCCTGCGGCGGTGCTGCTGTTGTGCGCCAATCCGCTCATCAAAAACCGCGCCAATCAGATTCGGCTGTGGGCCGAGTCGGTGAGCCGTGATGCACGGGTGCGCTTTGATTTGGCAACCGCCTCACCTGATTTTTACCCCACACATGCGCTGCAAACCCTGCACAACCGCATGGCGCGGCATCATCCCGCCATGTTGACCGAATACGCCATCGGCGGCGGCCTGCCGCAACTGCGCGATCTAGTGACGCAGCAATACCGCGCGGTCGGCTGTGCGCTGCACGCCGACGATGTGCTCATCACCCACGGTGCGACGCAGGCCCTGATGCTCGCGCTGCAAGCCACGACGCAGGCGGGCGACTGGGTGCTGATTGAAGCGCCGACGTATTTTGGCTTTTTGCCGCTTTTGGACAGCCTGCAACTCAACGCGGTCGAAATGCCGATTGACGTGACAACGGGCGTGCAAACCGCCGATATCTGCGCCGCAATTGCCCACGCGCAGGCCAGCGGCCATCGCATTAAAGCCTGTTTGTTGCAGGCCAATTTTCACAATCCGACAGGGACAAGCATGGCGTTGAACGTGCGCCAAGAGATTTTGGAGGTGTGCGTCACGCACGAGATAGCGGTCATCGAAGACGACACGTTTGGCAGCTTGCCGCACCACGGCAACCGCCGCGCCGAGCCGCTCAAAACGCTCGATGCGGCGCACAACGTGATTTTATGCGGCTCGTTGAGCAAACTCATTGCGCCAGGATTGCGCATCGGGTTTATTGCAGGCGCACGCTGGCACGAGTCGGTCAAAACTTTGCAGCACGCCACCGCGATTGCCTGCGCCACCTTGCCGCAAGCCACGCTGGCCGAATTCATGCGCACGCGGCACAGCGCGTACCTCAAAAAACTGCGCCAAACCTGCGCGGCCAACATTGCCCTTGCGAGCGCAATTGTGCGCGAATATTTTCCACACGGCACGCGCATCAGCGCACCGCAAGGCGGCTATTTGCTGTGGTTGACCTTGCCCGCAACCGTCAACGCCACCAAACTACTGCACCGCGCCATGGGCCACGCGCAAATTGCATTTGCCCACGGCGCATTGTTTTCCAACCACCCCGCTCACGCCCAATCGCTGCGCCTAAACTGCGCCCTCATGGCGCAACCCGAACAACAAGCGGGCTTGCGCCAACTGGGCGAACTAGCCCGCAACCTGTAGCCAAAACGTCACCGGCCCGTCGTTGACCAAACTCACCTGCATGTCGGCGGCAAACACTCCTGTTTGCACCACAGGGTGCGCCCGCCGCGCCTTAGCCACCCAATCGTCATACAACGCCCGCGCCAACTCAGGCGCGGCCGCAGGCGTAAAACTCGCCCGCGTCCCGCTGTTGGTGTCTGCCGCTAAAGTAAACTGTGAGACCACCAACAACCCACCGTTGACCTGCTGCACATTCAAATTCATCTTGCCGTTATCGTCCGAAAACATTCGATAGGCCAAAACCTTTTTGAGCAACTTGTCACCCGTCGCCGCCGTATCGTTTTTTTCGGCGCACAAAAACACCAACAAACCCGCATTGATTTCGCCGACGATTTGATGGTTGACTTTAACACAGGCTTGTTGGACGCGCTGGAGGAGGGCTATCATAAACCACTTTTAATAATGCACCGTACAAATGTACACATAACAAAAACATCTGACCAATCAAAAAAACATGAATGTTGGCAAGATTGGTTCTAAAAGAACCTTACAAATTAACACACCAAACTGAAAAGGACAGATTCAACACAAAGCAACCCGACGGAGGTTAAGCCATCGCCATCTCAAGCCCACTGATTGGCGTACAAGCCATATCACCACTCGACATCATCATCCCGCGCATGCGCTCAGGAGCTGTGATCACATCGTGGGGCAAGACAAGAGTAAAACCGTAGGTCAGTACCAGCCCATAAAGAAGTCGCTCAAATATACAAAACAAAGAGGAGCCTTAACCCATGCGTGGACCACTTTGTTTTTTGTCTTGGTCAAGGTCTTTATTTTGGCTTGGATTGTTCTGCGCAATGGTTGCACGCTGTTGGTCAATCTGCGTCATCTTGGCAAGACTTTCCTCAATTGGCGTATTGCTGGCGACTTTGCTGTCAAGGTCGCAGGCTTTTATCTTAAACTCACCGTCGCGTTGCATAGCGTGCAAACGACCATTTTCTGCATTGAAAAACTCAACTCGGTTTGCGCCTTTTTCGTGCATGGCGCATGCTACACTATGAGCAGCTTGATCGAACAACCTATTCCACTGCATGCCCTTATCAGTAATATGTTGGTTAATGAGATTGTGTGAATCGCTAATTAAGGTTTGTGCAGTTTTAGAGACTTCTATAGATGTAAGTACCGCAGTTTTAGTTTCCATTTGCGGCTCATTTATTGCAACTTCAGGTAACTCGCCTTTAATAGCCGCGACAGCAAAAACACCTTCAATGCGCTCCATAGAGTGACGTGTAGCAACATTCAGAGACGAAACAGATGAGCCATCAGGCATATAGCCTGTTAATGGCGTGCTTCTACCCACATGCGCACCAGTCGAGCCAGAAATAGCGCTCCATTTCACCTCATAATTGTGCGGCTCGTTTGAGCGACCCAAACCATTTTCAGGAATATTGTGATTTTTAGCATAAGATTTGAACTCTTTGCTGTTCACAACATTCTGTGCGCCCGCGGGGTCAAATGTAACGCCTTCAAAACCGTACATCTTCGCGCTGATTTGCGCCAAGCCGCCGCCTAACGAATGTCCTGTTACGTTGATATGCGATTGAGGATTGTTATTTTTAACCCGCTCCACAAAATCAAGGGCTTGAGTAAATTGAGGATGCCAGTCAGACCCCGTCGAATGAAAAATTACGGTCGGCCCTGTCAACAGCATTGCTTTTGAATCGCGTGCCAGTGCTGCATCAGGAGAAGCATCTTTTCTGTCATCCGTACCACGATAGGCAATCACCACTTCATTGGTCTGTGGGTTTTTATAAGCGCAAGCCGCAAAGCCTGTGGCAGGGTCAATCATTTTGTCCACCACATTCCAATTGCCAATGGATGATGGATTGTCTTTATACGACTCAAGAGCCATTTGCGAAAATAAATGGTCGCGTCCAAGGTTTGCCATAACGTCCTCCTAGTTTAGTGGGTTAAATTGCTTTTGTAGTTGGCGCAATATGCACCAGTAAATAACGCATCATCGGTTTTATAAAAACCGCGCTCATCAATCACAGGCAGCATGTACTGTTTTTGAATGCTTTCGATGGATTGCTCATTGCGAAAAATAATAAAGAAGTTACGTTCCTTACTCGGGTCAGTGTTTTCCTCCGCGTGCAGCCCATAATAAAACCAAGATTTTGCATGGTGCTTTTTAGCCAAATCATTTGCAAGACAAGCAATGAACTGATTATAAAACGTCACATCAAATGCTTTTTTGGGCGCTGCGTTGGGTTTAAACGTCATTGTCCCCGCATATGCGCCTGTCTCATACGTGAGTTGAATATTGGCGTTGAAAGGGTCAGATGCATTTTTAAGCCAGTCTGCCACTTTGACCAACAAAGTTGTTTGAACTGAACCTGAGATAGGCTGAGGCGTTGACGGGACGGGCGATGAGCATGCGCTTAAAGTGCCACCCAAGCTAAGTAAAACCGCACATAATACCTGTTTATAGAACATAGTTTCCTCACATTTTTGAACTGCTGTCGTTGAGTTTGGAGTGCTCAGACAGTATTGTTTGACATTTATTGGCTGTTGCGCTGCACAAAGCCCATAATGACGCAAAATCAGCCGCCCTCAATCAGTCTCACCCGCGCAAACCGCCTTTTCCCCACTTGCATCAAATACTCACCCGCAGCCAATTTGAGCGTTCGGTCTTTGACCATTTCGCCGTTGAGTTTAAACCCGCCTTGGTCAATCGCGCGGTTGGCTTCTGACGCTGATTCAACCAAACCTGCGGCTTTTAAGATGCCGCCCAGCGTTGAGGTGGCGGGGGTTAGTTCAACGGTGACACTGGGCACGTCGTCGGGCACGCCGCCTTTAGCGCGGTGGTTGAAGGCTGCCAAGGCTTGTTCGGCGGCGGTTGATGAGTGAAACCGCGCGACGATTTCTTGCGCGAGGGCGACTTTGGCGTCGCGCGGGTTACGGCCATTGGCGACTTCGTTTTTCAGAGCGGCAATCGCTTCGATGGATTGGAACGACAGCAAGTCGTACCACGTCCACATCATGTCATCCGAAATGCTCATGACTTTGCCAAACATGTCGTTAGGCGCTTCGGTGATGCCAATGTAGTTGTTTTTGGACTTGGACATTTTGTCCACGCCATCCAAACCGACCAGTAGCGGCATGGTCAAAATACATTGCGGCTCTTGGCCGTATTCTTTTTGGAGGGCGCGGCCAACCAGTAGGTTGAATTTTTGGTCGGCGCCACCCAGTTCGAGGTCGGCGTTCAACGCGACGGAGTCGTAGCCTTGCATGAGCGGGTACAAAAACTCATGCACCGAAATCGGCACGCCTGACTCGTAGCGTTTGGTGAAGTCGTCGCGCTCAAGCATTTGCGCCACGGTGTAGCGCGAGGCAAGTTGAATCATGCCGCGTGCGCCCAGCGGGTCGCACCATTCGGAGTTGTAGCGAATTTCGGTTTTGGACTCGTCCAAAATCAGCGCGGCTTGTTTGTAATAGGTCTCGGCGTTGATTTTGATTTGCTCAGGCGTGAGCGGCGGGCGGGTGGCGTTGCGCCCCGATGGGTCGCCAATCATGGAGGTGAAGTCGCCAATCAGAAAAATCACGGTGTGGCCAAGGTCTTGCAGCTGGCGCAGTTTATTGAGCACGACGGTATGACCCAGATGAATGTCGGGCGCGGTCGGGTCAAGGCCGAGTTTGATGCGCAGCGGCACGCCTGTGGCCGCGCTTTTGGCGAGTTTTTTGAGCCAATCGGCTTCAATCAACAATTCGTCGCAGCCGCGTTTGGTGATGGCGAGGGCTTGCTCAACGGCAGCGGTAAAGGGGTAAGTGGGTGTGCTCATGGTTTGCTCTAAAAATAAATTGGGACAATTGCGACATTGTACAAGAATGACTCCAGTTTTTTGACGCCTCATTGTTCAATTTGCAAAAAACAAGGCTACAATACGAACTCTCCTCCTTTGTATATTTCTATTATGACTACTCAATTTTTGCGCGACTACACGCCCTATCCTTATCAAATCCACAGCACTGACTTGTTGTTCGATTTGTCCGCCGAGTTGACCACGGTTACGGCGCAGTTGGAGTTTGAACGCGTGGACGACACACCATGCGACATGGTGCTTGATGGTGAGCACATTGAGTTGCTCAGCGTATTGCTTGATGACGCGCCTATTGAATATACAAAAAACGCCGCTCAACTGACCCTGCGCAATTTGCCCACCAGCGGCACACTGGCGATTGTCACCACCTGCACGCCCGCCAGCAACACCAGTTTATCGGGTTTATTTGCCACGGGCGCACATTTGATGACCCAGTGCGAAGCGCAAGGCTTTCGGCGCATGACATATTTTCCCGACCGCCCTGATGTGCTGTCGGTGTTCACCGTACGCTTGGTGGCCGACAAAGCCCGTTACCCCGTTTTGCTGTCCAACGGCAACCTTGTCGAGGCAATGGATTTAGAACACGGCGGACACATGACCGTTTGGCACGACCCGTTTGCCAAGCCTGCGTATTTGTTTGCGCTGGTTGCAGGGCAATTGGCCTGCTTAGAAGAAACCATTGAGCAAGACGGTGCGCAAAAACTGCTGCAAGTCTATGTTGAAGCACACGATTTACCCAAAGCGCAATTTGCAATGGACAGTCTAAAAGCCTCGATAAACTGGGATCAACAACGCTACGGCCTGCCGCTTGACCTTGAGCGCTTCATGATTGTGGCGACTTCAGATTTCAACATGGGCGCGATGGAAAACAAAGGCTTGAATATTTTCAACACCAAGTTTGTGCTGGCCGATGCGCACACCGCGACCGATACTGATTTTGAAAACGTTGAAGCCGTGGTCGGGCATGAATACTTCCACAACTGGACGGGCAACCGCGTCACTTGCCGCGACTGGTTTCAGTTGAGCCTCAAAGAAGGCTTGACGGTTTATCGCGACCAAGAATTCTCCAGTGACCAATTGGCACAAGGCTTATCCGAGCAAGCCGCCGACAGCGCCCGCGCGGTCAAGCGGATTGACGATGTGAGCGTGCTGCGCACCGCGCAGTTTAGTGAGGACGCCGGCCCCATGGCCCATCCAATTCGTCCCGTCGCTTACGATGAAATCAATAATTTTTACACTATGACCGTATACGAAAAAGGCGCAGAAGTCGTACGCATGTACGACACTTTGCTGGGGCGCGAGGGCTTTAGAAAAGGCATGGATTTGTATTTTGCCCGCCACGATGGCGCGGCAGTGACCTGCGACGATTTTCGCGCGGCCATGAGCGACGCCAATCAGGTTGACCTCACTCAGTTTGGCCGTTGGTATGAGCAAGCGGGCACGCCAACCCTGACCCTTTCAGGGCAATACGACACCATTTACAAAATTTATCGTTTGACCGTTTCACAAAGCAACCCCGCGGTGGGCATTGAGTTACAAAACAACCCCGACAAACCGCCTCTACACATTCCATTTCGCATTGGGTTGTTAGACGCCGACGGGCGTGACATGCCCCTAACCTTCAAAGGTCAAACCGCCACCACATTAACGCTGTCCATCACCCAAACCACTCAAACCTTTGAGTTCAGAGACATTCCCAATCCGCCCATCCCGTCCTTCAACCGCGGATTTAGCGCCCCTGTTTTGGTGCAGTTTGACTACAGCGACGATGACATTAACTTTTTATTGGCTCACGACAGCGATGCATTCAACCGCTGGGATGCCGCGCAACAGCTGTTCACCCGCTGCATTCTCAAAGCCATGACCAGCACGCCCAACACCGACGTGTTCAGTGCGGCACAGCTCAAAACCTTGGGCAAACTGTTGCGCAACCCTGCCTTAAGTCCCGCCTATCGGGCACAACTGTTCAGCCTCCCCAGTCATGCTTACTTGGCGCAATTGATTGCCCGCCAACAACCGCTTGACCCACAAGCCTTGCACCTTGCTCGACTGCGCGCTCACAATGAACTGTCGACTTATTTTTTTGACACTTGGCGCGAACTGTATATGGCCTTCAATCACGGCGGCACTTACGAATATAACGGCGCGGCCGCAGGCGAGCGCTCCCTGAAAAATCTGGCCTTACAACACATGAGCAACGCCGATTTTCGTTTACTCGAACAAATTGAAGCCCAATACGCCTACAGCGACAACATGACCGACCGCATGGCCGCACTGACCGCAGCTGTGCATTATTTTGAAGAAGACGCCGTGCCCATGCTCGTGGATTTTTACAACACCTACGCCGACGAGCCATTGGTCATCGACAAGTGGTTTGCGGTACAAGTGGCCAACAGCCACGCCAACAAAGAACACATGAAGCAAACCTTGCGTACCCTACTCGCCCACCCCGCGTTTAATCAGCCCAACCCAAACCGTTTGCGTGCTTTGGTGTTCACCTTCTGCAACGCCAACCCTGCACATTTTCACCAAACCGATGGTTCAGGTTACGATTTTTGGGTCGAGCAAGTGTTGGCGATTGACGCCAAGAATCCACAAGTCGCCGCCCGCTTGGCGCGCAGTCTGGAGCACTGGCGCGACTATGCGCAGCCGTACCAAGACTTGATGCGTGCGGCATTGGAACGCGTGGCCAGCCATGCGGGCTTGTCGCAAGACGTGCGCGAAATCGTTGCTAAGGCGCTGGTATGAGCTTACCCAGTGTGTATTTAGGCGTCATGTCGGGCACGAGTCTTGACGGCGTGGATGTGGTGGCGTTTGATGTGCAACACAAAACGGTGGTGGCCGCGCACAGCGTTGAATTCAGCCCCGAATTACGCGCCGCCACACTGCTTTTGCAATCGCCCCAAACTGACGAATTGCACCACGCGCAACTCGTCGCCAATCAATTGGCCGACACCTACAGCGCGGCCATCAACGCGCTGCACCTTGAGCCTTCTCAAATTGCCGCCGTCGGCGTGCACGGTCAAACCGTGCGCCATCGCCCTGAATGCGGCTACACGATTCAACTCAACCAACCCGCGCGAATTGCCGAGCAAACGGGCTTGACCGTGGTCTCTGACTTTCGCGCGCGCGACATTGCCGCAGGCGGCCAAGGCGCACCGCTTGTCCCTGCGTTTCATGACGATGTGTGGCGCAGCACGACGCGCAACCGCGTGATTTTGAACATCGGCGGCTTTGCCAACATCAGCGTTTTGAGCCTCGGCCAAGCCACGTTTGGCTACGACACGGGTCCAGGCAATGTGTTAATGGATGCGTGGATAGGCGTGCATCAAGGCCAAAATTACGATGCAAATGGCGACTGGGCGACCAGCGGCAGGCCACACGAGGGCTTACTCAAGGCCATGCTCGCCGAGCCGTATTTCAGCCAGCAGCACCCGAAAAGCACGGGGCGCGACAGTTTTCACCTTAACTGGCTCAACGCGCATTTGGCCGCTTGGCCTGCCATTGCACCCGTCGACGTGCAAGCAACGCTGCTGCAACTGACCGCGCGCAGCATTGCCGCACAAATCACATTGGCCGATGAAGTGATTGTCTGTGGTGGTGGCGCATACAACCGCGCCTTATTGGCCGCGCTGCAAGAATTATTGCCCAACAGCGCGATTCAAACCAGCGACGCGCACGGCATTGCGCCGCAACACGTGGAAGCCGCCGCCTTTGCGTGGCTGGCCGCGCAAACCATGCAACATTTGAGCGGCAACTTACCCGCGGTGACGGGCGCACAAGGGGCGCGGATTTTGGGCAACGTGACGTTGGCCTAAATCAGGAGATTGCGGGTCAAGCCCGCAATGACGGGGTCATTATTTTTCCAACCACCACGTCAACACGCCTTTGAGCAAAAAGCCAAACACGCCCAACGCCAGCCCAATCAGCAAAATGATCGTGCCAAATTTGCCCGCTTTGCTGGTTTTGGCCAAATTGAGTACGATGAACACCATGAGCAGACACACGCCGCCCACGCCGATGTACAGGCCATACTCCGAAAACTGCGCTTCAGTCATGTTGATTTTTCTTCAACCACGCGGCGAGCATGTGCGGTTGCAGCGCGTCGTAGGCTTCAAACGGTTGGTGAATCCACGGGTTGTTGTCGAGTAAATCCACGCAGTAATCAGGCTCTTGCGTTGCCGAGCCTTTGCGCCACAACACCGCCGAGCGCACGTCGGTCACGGCGGGGTATTTGTCTTTCAGATGCTTTTTGACTTCCGCCAATGTCACGCCCGTGTCGATTAAGTCGTCGACCAACAAAATTTTGCCCGCCAACTCGCCTTGCGTCATGGAAATATTTTTGCCAATGTACAAATCGCCCTGCTCCGTGCCAATCGCTTCGCGGTACGAGCTGGTCGACATCACCGCCAGCGGTTTGTCAAAAATACGGCACAGCACATTGCCCGCCACCAAGCCGCCACGAGCCAGGCTCAGCACAATGTCAAACTGCCAGTTGGACTCATACACCTGCAACGCCAGCCGCTCAATCATGCGGTGGTAGCCCTGCCAGTCAACATACAAATCGGTTTCTGTGGTTTGTTGCATTTTTTGCTCCAAGTTATTTCAAAATCGTGTGCACGCGATCGGGCCCTGTTGAGACAATCACAATCGGCACGCCGCAGACTTCTTCGATGCGATTCAAATACGCTTGCGCGGCGGCGGGCAATTTTGCCCATTGCGTCACGCCAAACGTGGACTCGCTCCAGCCTGCAAATGTTTCGTAAATCGGTTCACATTGTGCCACTTCATCCGCGCCGCGTGGCAATAAATCGTGTCGCACACCATTAATCATGTAACCAACACACAACTTGACTTCGGGCAAACCGTCGAGCACATCCAATTTCATCATCGACAAGCCGCTCACGCCATTGGTCTGAATCGAGCGACGCAAAGCCGCCGCATCGAACCAGCCGCAGCGCCGCGCCCGCCCCGTGACCGAGCCGAACTCTTTGCCCACATCGGCCATGTGCTTGCCGCTTGCATCGTTCATGCCTTCGGCGTTGTACAACTCGGTTGGAAACGGGCCTGAGCCAACGCGCGTGCAGTAGGCTTTGGTGATGCCCAAAATATACGGCAAGCAATTCGCGCCCACGCCCGCGCCCGCCGAGGCCGCGCCCGCCACGCAGTTGGAACTGGTCACAAACGGATACGTGCCGTGGTCGACATCGAGCAACGTGCCTTGTGCACCCTCAAACAACAAACGCCCGCCCGCGGCTTGAATCTCAAACAAACGCGCCGACACGTCGGTCACCATCGGCTTGAGTTTGTCGGCATACGACAAGGCTTCATCCATCGTCTGTTGAAAATCCACCGCGGGGGCTTTGAGGTATTGGGTCAACACAAAATTATGGTATTCGAGCGTCTCGGCCAATTTGGCCGCGAACACGTCAGGCTTGAACAAATCTTGCACGCGCAACGCTCGCCGCGCCACTTTGTCTTCGTAAGCCGGCCCAATGCCGCGCCCTGTCGTGCCGATTTTGGCCTCGCCACGGCGTGCCTCACGCGCTTGGTCAAGCGCAATGTGATACGGCAAAATCAAAGTGCACGAGTCCGAAATATGCAAGCGGCTGCGCACATCCACGCCCGCAGCTTCCAGTTCGCCAATTTCTTTGAACAAGGCTTCGGGCGAGAGCACCACGCCATTGCCAATAAAACACGCCAAACCGTCGTGCATGATGCCCGATGGAATCAAGCGCAACACGGTTTTCACGCCATTGATGATGAGCGTGTGCCCCGCATTGTGGCCGCCCTGAAAGCGCACCACGCCTTGGGTCGTTTCGCTCAACCAGTCGATGATTTTACCCTTGCCCTCATCGCCCCACTGCGTGCCGATAACGACGATATTGCCTTCTTTTTGTGCTGCCAACATGTTCATTCCTTTAAAGTAAAATCACACCAATGCGCGAACCTGCCACACACCCTCATGCAACACCAACTCACGTTGGCACACAAACGCATCTTGCTCAAACGGCGCACCCTCAGGCAACTCAATCACGGTTTCGCCCGCTTGGCGCAACGCGTCAATCGCCAAACGCAACCCCGCATCAAGCGACCACGGCGCACGAATCGCCGAGACGGGCGAGTCAAACGCCAACAACTCGGTGATTTCGCGCAAATCGAGCGAAAAGCCCGTCGCAGGCCGCGCCCGCCCAAACCGCTCACCAATTAAATCATAACGGCCACCCCGCGCAATCGCGCTGGGCGAACCTTTGCAATACGCCGCAAACATCACGCCGGTGTGGTAATGGTAACCCGCCAAATCCGCCAAATCGAACTGCACCACGCCAGAGTCATCCAACGCCGCCAAGGCCGCCAACTCGTCCAACGCCCGCTCAATCGCCACATCAGCGGGCAACACCGCCCGCGCCCGCGCCAACACATCCAACCCGCCATACAAATCAAGCAAGGCCAGCAAGCCGCTGCACACTTCATCGGCGCAGCCTTGGGTCAACGCGCGCAAGGCCGCCGCATCTTTGGCCTGCAACGCCGCATAAACCGCGTCGGACTGCGCGGCCAAGCGCGGCGCACGCGCCAACAACGCCCGCACAATCCCCGCGTGCGACACATCAAGGCGCAGCTCGCGCAAGCGACAAAAACGCAACGAGGTCAACAGCAGCGTTTGAATCTGCGCATCGGCCTCCAAGCCCGTATAACCATAAACCTCCGCGCCAATTTGCATCGGCTCGCGCGAGGTCAGCAAACCATTGGCTCGCGCATGAAACACACTGCCAAAATAACACAGCCGCGTCACGCCCGAATGGTTGAGCAAATGCGCGTCAATCCGCGCCACCTGCGGCGTCATGTCGGCGCGCACCGCCAACGTGCGCCCTGTCGCCGCGTCCGCCCATTTGACCGTGCGCAAATTCAAATCCTCATCCGCATCATCAAGCAATGCGTCCAAATACTCGACCAGCGGCGGCATGACCAACTCAAAGCCGTGTTGCTGATAAAGGTCTAGCAAACCGCGCCGCAAATCCTCCAACGTGCGCGCCTGTCGCGGCAACACATCAGAAATTTGGTCGGGCAACATCCAAGCGTTATTCATCGTTGTATTCTTTATCCAATAAAAAAACACGCCTTGAAAAGGCGTGCTTGGGAGCGAAAAACCGCCCTGCTTTTCCACGCCATTTTACGGGAAAAAGCGGGAAAACTCACGTGTTTTGTTCAGCAAACCGCAAAACCATGCAGCCGAAACACTTCTTGCAGCAACACATCAGGCGCACTGTCAAAATCGCTGACATTCGTGTGGCGCAGGGTGCGGTGGTACTGAAAGCCTCCTTTAAGCGTGCAGAGCACATGATAAGCCATTTGATCCGCAGATACAGGCAAAGCCACGCCCATCGTGTGCGCGGTTTCTCCAATTAAATCCGCTACCAATTGATGCTCCAACAACGTCAAGCGTTGCAAAGGCTCATGCAACTGGGCTGGCAAAACATTAAGTTCTGCTTGCAACGAACTCAATGGGCAAATTTTGCTGTCAAAAAAATCCAGCCGCAGCGCTTGCAGGACAAATGGAATGCGCTCAGGTGCCTCAAGTGCTTTTATCTTTTGATGAATATCTTGAACAAGGCCGCCCAAAAAATCCACCACCGCCAACGCCAAATCCGCCTTATTGGCGAAATGATGGTGAATGGACGCCTTGGCAATACCCGTGCGCTGCGCCAAATCCGCAAAGCTAAAGCTGTCATAACCCACCGTGCAAATCAAGTCCACACTGTGCTGAATTAATTCTTGTTTTCTATCCACTGCCATGTTATATTTCCACAAAACCTACCAACTGGTAGGTTTTATTATACCGCAAATTAACTTTAAAAAAGGACAATCATGTCACTCAAACTCCATTACATCGTCACTTCTACTTACTCGGCCAAAGCACTGCTGGCTTTTTACGAAAAAGGCATTGCATTTGACAAAGCACCCGTTGATTTTTCGACACCCGAAAAACACGCTGAATTCAAAAAACTCTACCCGATGGGTAAAGCCCCCTTGCTCACAGGCAATGACGACATTTTCGTACCCGAATCCACCACAATTGTGGAGTATTTGGAAGACAACTTCCCCAATCAAGGTCCACAACTCATCCCCAGCGATAAAACTGCTGCTCGCCGCACGCGTTTGAAAGACCGCATGATTGATTTATATGTCAATAACAATGTCGGCAAATTATTTTTTGGCACACGCAAACCCGAAGCCGAGCAAGACAAAGCCGCCCTTGAAGCAGCACACAAACAAATCGATGAAATTTTGCCTTGGTTGGAAAAAGACCTCGCAGGCAAATCGTATTTGGGCGGTGACAATGTTTCGATGGCGGACTTAGCGTTATTTGCCCCATTGTTTTATGCCAAACAATTGCATCCGTACAGCCAACACGCCAATTTGAGCGCGTGGTTGGACCGCATGATGGCGCGTCCTAGCGTGCAAACACATTTGGCTGAATTAATGCCTTATTTAGAAGCATTTAACCAAAAAAACGCCTAAGCACTGCTATTTTTCAAGGAGAAAACCATGACTCAAAAAACCAATCAAGACATCGTAATCGAATATTTAACTGCGTTTGGCAACAAAGATTTTGCCACCGTGCGCAGCTTATTGGCGGACAACTTCACTTTTGAAGGCCCGTTGATGCAAGCGAGCAGTGCGGATGAGTTTGTGGGTATGATGCAAGGCTTTAAGGATACGCTAGACGGGATTGACTTATATGGCACCGCGCAAGATGGCGACTGGGTGGGTAGTTATTACATTTTCAAAACCTTCATCCCCACAGTTGAACGCACCGTGACCAGTGAATGGTTTAAATTAGAAAACGGCAAAATCGTGGCCAGCTATTTGGTGTTTGACGCCACCAAATGGCAACCCATTATGGCCGCGCAAAACGCAGGCTAATTGGAGTCTGTGATGAATGTCAAAAAACTGTGTATGCAGTATTTATCGGGCTATTTAATCGGCGGTGGGCTGGGGTTTTGCCTAGTGCCTGACTGGACATTACGCATTTTTGGTTCAAATGGTCAATATGGCGACGTCATGCCACGTTTGGTGGGCATTTTTATGTTGCTGTTGGGCGGGTTGGTTTATCAATTTGTCCGCAACAACGATTGGCGATATTTCACTTACTCCGTTTGGGCCCGAACGGGCGCATTCATCGCAGCCATTGGCATGTACGTTTATGCCCGCGACCCCTTATTCATCACCTTGGCCGTTATCGTACTCATCGGCCTCATTCCCTCCATTTACAGCCTCAGCAAGGACAAACAATCATGAATCAATCCGTCATGGTGCAATACCAAGTGCGCCCCGAATTTGTCACCACAAATCAAACCAACATTACCCAAGTCATGCACGCTTTAAAAGCCAAAAACAGCTCAACGGTTCAATATGCGGCGTTTTACTTGGGCGATGGTGTTTTCCGCCACATGGCGCATTCAAGCACAGGCAGCTTTGATGACTTTGCTCAACTGCCCGAATTCAAAGCCTTCCAACAAGCCTTAAAAGACAGCAATCCCATCCAAAGCCCCGATGTCAAAACCATTGAATGGCAAGCCAGTAACTTCTAAAAATGTTGAATGTGTTGCGGAGTCCGTATGAGTATCATTGCCCCAAGTAGTTTTCAGTTTTTACAAGCGCTCAGCGAAAACAACCACAAAGAATGGTTCAATGCGCACAAACCGCGCTACCTTGAGACCAGCGAAAACTTTTCGAACTTCGTCGAAGCCCTCATCGCACAAATGAGTATTTTCGACCCCAGCTTAATCGGCGTGAGCGCGAAAGAATGTATTTTCAGAATTCACAAAGACACCCGTTTTGCCAAAGACAAAACACCGTACAAAATCAACCTAGGCGCATCCCTCACGGGCAAAAGCAGCACAGGTTTTGTCGCAGGCTACTATTTACATGTGCAGCCGAATCAATCTTTTTTAGCGGGCGGTTATGTCATGCAAACGCCCGAACAGCTGCTGGCGATTCGCCAAGCCATCAGCGAGCACCCCGAAACCTTTGTTGAGATAGTGCAAAGTCACGATTTTGCCCAAACCTTTGCCATAGAAGGAGAGCAACTGAAAAAAGCCCCGAAAGGCTTTGACCCAGAAGATGTGATGCTGCCTTACCTCAAATACAAAACCATGATTTTCAAGCACCCAATCGACGATGGCATTTTACAGTCTGCCCAAGCAACGGCTTATTGTGCGCATGTTTTTGAAAAGCTAATGCCTTTGAATGCGTTCTTAAACCGTGCCGTGAGTAACCTGAATGGTTATAATCGCCCAGACTCCTAAAATCATCTACGTGAGGACACATGAATATTTTAGTCATTGGCGGCTCTAATTCGCTCATGAAAAATGGCTATGTTGATAGCCTGAGCAATGTATTAAAGACACGAGGCGAGCTCAACCTCAAACAATTGTCCGTTGGCGGCACCTCATCCATCACCGCCATCGCGCGGCTACTGGAAACCTTTGCTCACGAAGAATTTGACTTCATTCTCTACGAATACAGCATCAATGACAACGGTCACTTAGGTGGCCGCCCGCACTGTGCAGAAAATTTCGCATATGTTTTTGCCTTATTGGTCAAAACCGCAGCAAAACTATACCCAACCGCCGTTCTAGTCCCGCTTATCTTCAGCGCCGAAACCACATTTGCACGCACAGCAAATGCCCCGTTTTACGAGATGCAAAAACAATTATTCGCCTCTTTGGATGTGCACGCCATTGATATTCGAGCACAACTCTCTGAACTGTTTTTAGACCTCAAGCCAGACTGGCTGTATTTAAACGAAGCCCATTACAGCAGCCCACACGGCACAACATTGGTCGGGTCGATGGTCGCCGCCAAGCTCCTTGAGTTGCATGCAAACGCAATGCCAGACAACTTGACCAGCACCCTGCATAAAATCAACTCTCGCACGCCGTTTGAACCCTATCACGTCCACTACCTCACGGCTCACGAGCTCAAAGCATATGCATCAGCCAACACCACGCTGCACACCGCCAGCAACCGACTCATGTCCGTTGACTATCTGCACATGCCATTGGGCAGCCAACTCAACATCGAACGCCCACTATTTCCATTGGCCTTGGTTTTCAAATCCGACAAAAACCACGGTCATGTTCATCTACTGTTAGACTTTAAAAATGGGACTTATATATCAACCGACATCGGAACATGTCACGCTGATACGCAAACGTTCAATTTTATCTACTCAAGCCTGCCGTTACCTCTTTTGTTTCGGCATGAACTGCAAACACCATTTGAGCACACTCGACTTGAGCTCAACGTCACAGAAAGCAGTCCAAACGGCGCGGCCAATCTAGATACATTCAACCATGTTGCAGCAAATGCTCAACTCAATCATTTGGACTTAATCGGCATTTTGTATGTGAATGCGGTTTGATAAAAGCGTCACGTCACGCCCAAACATCAACCCGCCGTCACAGGATAGGCTTCGTAAAAATAAAAATCTTGCAAATCCATCGGATGAAAAGTCGGCAACTCCAGCGCGGGCAACTCGCGGCTGGCGGTGTTGAGCGCGTGGCGCGAGAGGGTTTCGGAAAAATACGCGTCGTAGTGGGCGCGGGCGTGTTCGCGGTGTTGTTGCAGATTATCGGGCGACTGCATTAAACCAAGTGCCGCGCCCAACTCGGCCACATTGCGCCAGCGCGGGGCTTGTGGATAAATCATAAAATCGCCGCCAATCATGTAGCGATAATCACCCATGCCCAAGTGCGAAATCACGGGCGTGCCGCTGCCCATCGCCTCCAGCGTGGCTTTATTGCCGCCGACGGGGAACGATGGCAAATACACGTCCACCCCATATTCAAGCAACGCTCGCCACACCGATGGCACATTGGGCACGTGGATAAACCGCTCACGTGGCAAGCCGCGCGCGTCTAAGCCGTGGTGAATCTGCGCCACTTGCTCGTCGGACAAGCGGCCAATGTGCACGTGTGCGCCATCCACCGCCGCAATGATTTGCGGCACAAACTCAAAGTAGTTGAACGGATACGGCGGCGCAAACTTAGCAGGTGCGCCCGATGATGCGGTGGTCAAGCGGCCATTTTTGAAAAAACTGTCCGCCCCGCGCACGCCGTCGTCGCTGGCCGAGAACGGCCAATAGACTTGGTTTTTGACCTTGAGCTTGTCGCGACACAGACACAAGCCCGCGGGGTGAAAGTCAATGTGCTGCACACAATCGGTATACACCCCCAGCGAAAAACGATAATCGGCGTGGTGCAAAAAATACCCCGTGCCCGTAGGAATCGCTTGCGCCGCCGCCACGGCGACGCTGTCGTAAAAATGAGTGAACAAAAACGTTCGCGCAGGGTTCAAGTCCACAATGGTTTGCTGCAACCAGCGCAGTTTATCGGTCATGCTGCCGCTGGTGCTGATGCGCACGGTCGCGCCGAGCTGCTCCACCGCGTCGGTGAACAAGTCGCCTTTGTGAATCACAGGGTCACCATTGCCCAAATTGGTCAACAGCACCACACATTTTTGCCCATTAGAAAACTTAATGTAATCTTCCAAAACCCGCGTATGCCCACCTTGGTCGTACAAATACGTGGCAATGAACAACCACGGCCGCTCGTCAACGTCCGCATTGCGCGGTGACAGTTGCGGCAACATGGCCTGCCCCGCCGCGCGGCAAACGTCGTCCAACTCAGGCGAAGCCATGACTTTTGACATGGCGCGTGGATGGCTGGACACCTCATAAGCCATTTGGCTCACTTGCGACAACGCGCCGTCAAAATGCCCTGCGGCAATGTCGGCGAGCTGCTGTTGGGCAAAAGCATTGATGTTGATAAACGACATGCTCAATCCTTGTGCAAAAGTTGCGCGACATACCGCGCCAATAAATCCACCTCTAAATTCACCGCGTCACCCGCCTTGAGGCACTGAAACACAGTATGCGCCATGGTATGGGGAATCAAATTAATCGAGCCGAACACCGCGTCGCCCTCCACCCACACGCGATTGACCGTCAAACTGGTGCCGTGCAGCGTCACAGAGCCTTTGTCGGCCATAAATTTGCGCCACTTGAGCGAAGTTTGAAACACCAACTCAAACGACTCGGCCACCGCATCAAGCCGCACAATCTGCGCCACATCGTCCACGTGGCCGCTGACCAAATGCCCGCCCAAGCGGTCGGACAAACGCATGGCTTTTTCCAGATTGACGCGACCTGTCTGCGCCAAACCCGTGGTTTTGGACAAACTTTCAAACGACACATCGACCGCAAACGTATTGGCCGCCGCAGCCAAAGCCACCGCCGTCATGCACGCGCCGTTTATCGCAATCGAGTCGCCCAGCGACACGTCGCTCAAATCCAACCCCGCCGCGTCAACCGTCAATCGCACGCCGCTATTGCCCGCCGCACTCAACGGCGCAACCGCTAAAATCGCGCCCACCGCGCTGATGATGCCTGTAAACATATTAATTCCTTTAATCTAATTATCTCGTGGCGGGCATCAATGCCCGCCCTACGCATGATGACAACCGTGGCGGACTAAACGATGACTATAAAAACTCACACCCGTAGGGCGGGCATTCATGCCCGCCAACACCGTTAAAATCATTTTCTCCGCGCCCGCAACCGCATATCGTCGCCGACCCGCTGCGCGTCCAGCCAATGCCACGCGCCGTGGCCGCGTAAGTCGTCGAGCGACTCGCCCCATTGCGCGGCGGGTAAACCATTGCCCAGCACGCGCGGCGCGACATACATCAATAATTCATCGACCAAACCCGCGCGCAGCAACGCGCCGTTGAGCCGTGCGCCTGCTTCGACGTGGATTTCATTAAACTGCGCGGCCGCAAAATGCGCCCACAGTTCGGGCAACGTCGCGTGCAGCACGGTCAATTGCGCATGTTGCGCCTGCACTGCCTCCGCGCGGTGCACCGTGGCCGCGTCTGGCGCACACACCAGCCAAACGGGTGCGCCGTCGTCGAACAATCGCGCATTCAACGGCAGCCGCGCGGTGCTGTCGAGCACGCATTTAATCGGCGGATGCGCCACGTGCACGCCGCGCACACTCAACTGCGGATTGTCGCGCAAAACCGTGCCAATCCCCGTCACAATCACATCAGCGCGAGCGCGAAACGTGTGGCCGTCGTGCCGCGCCGCCGCGCCTGTAATCCACTGGCTGCGCCCATCGGGCAGCGCGGTTTTGCCGTCCAGCGTCGCGGCCCATTTGAGCCGCGTAAACACCCGCTGATCGCGCATCCGCTGCATAAACCCAATGTTGAGTTCAAACGCCTGCTGCGCCAGCGGCGTGTCAGCCGCCAGCACGTCCACCACAATCCCCGCCGCCCGCAGTTGCGCCACGCCTTGCCCCGCCACTTGTGGGTTCGCATCAAGCAGTGCGACCACGACCCGCGCGGGCGCAATCGCTTGCAGCGCGGCCACACACGGCGGCGTGCGGCCAAAATGGCAGCACGGCTCAAGCGTGACATATACCGTACAGCCGCGCAAATCGCCCTGCGCACTGCGAATCGCCATGACTTCGGCGTGCGCTTGCCCTGCGGCTTGCGTATGACCTTGCCCCAAAATCTGCCCGTCGCGCACCAACACACAACCGACGCGCGGATTGGGCGAACTCAAGCCAACCGCCTGAGCGGCCTGCGCCAGCGCGAGTTGCATGTAGAAACGGTCTGAATCATTCATCTGTACCATCAACAGCAATGCCTATTAAAACTTTAACACTACAACATCAACCGCAGGAATTAAGCGTTGAGTGAAGTATTTATCCTCATAATATTTGATTTTGTCACACAGCACGGGGTGCGGTACGCCTTCATAGAAGAAAATTTCTTTATCAAACCCAATCGCTTTCAACTCTTGCGGCAGCATTAAGGCGCGTTTTTCTTCAACCTCGGAGTAAGACACGTCTCGCCCGCGAGTCGTATTGCGTTTGGTTACAGTGGTATAACCGAGCATTTCTGAGTAGTCGTTGGCGTCCTGCTGTTCGCGCGGTGCATATACGATCTGTAGGGCATGATTGGTAATCAACGTACGCGCCACCTCTTTGCCATAAGTCGCATCCAATTGTGCCATAGATTGAATAATGGGCAGTAAACGGATGTTGTAGCCCGCCATATACGAAACCGCAGAAGCAATAATATCCACTTTACCAATGCTGGTAAACTCATCCATGAGCAGCACACATTGAAACTGTAATTCAGAGTTGTTTTGCGGCAGTTCTTTGGTATTTAAATTGATGATTTGGCTGAAAAATAGGTTCACAATAAGGCGACTTTCTGCCAATTTGTTGGGCTGAATGCCAACGTAAATCGTCATTTTTTTCTTGCGCAAGTCGTTCAATGAAAAGTCATCTTCGCTAGTGGCCGCATCAACCACGGGGTTAATCCATGCATTCAACGGCTCTTTGAAACTACCCATAATGGATGAAAACGTATCATCAGCTTGGCTGAGCAAGTTGGCAAATGCGGTTTGAGTGTCGCAGCTTAAAAAGTCCTCTTGAGACAAGCCTTGTAGATATTGTTTCAAATCGCTACCATCACCCGATGACAGGCGATAAATCTCGCCCAAAGTCGGTTTGCGGAGGGCGGCTTTTTTCTTAAACTTGCTTTTCGACATTTTCTCATGCCGTTCAAACAAATACATGGCAAAAGCCAAAAAAGCATTGCGCGACTGGCTGACCCAAAACTTTTGGTCGGCACTGCCATCGGGATACAGCATGGCCGAAATACTCATGATGTCCGACACTCGAAACATTTTGTTGCTCGACACATAGGTGAGCGGATTCCAGCGATGCGTTCGCCCATCCTCGGCAAAAGGGTTGAATAAGAACACGGCCTGCCCTTGGCTTTTGCGCCAACCACTGGTGAGTTGGAAGTTTTCTTGCTTGATGTCCAGCACCACCATAGATTCTTGATAGTCCAGCAAGTTCGGAATCACAATCCCAACGCCCTTGCCCGAGCGCGTCGGCGCGGCCAAAATCACAAACTGTTGACCATCCAAGCGAATCAGTTTGTTGTTCATCTTGCCCACAATCAAGCCACGACTGGATGGTTTAAACATGCCTTTATCTGCTAAATCGCTGGCAGATGCGAAGCGAGAGTCACCGTGCGTGCTTTGCGGCTTGGACTTGAACGCGCCAATCAACCCCGCGACATAACCCGCCAAAGGCAAACCAAAACCCACAATGCCCGACACTTTGATGGGTGTCGCAAAAGGCATAACACGCGGCGTGCTCATGGCCTTGAAGTATTTGTAATAAGTATCCCATTCCAACGGCACTTTGCCCAGTTTGAGCCAAAACAGTAAAATCCAACCCGACAAATAAAAACCGCCAACAACGGCGGCGATAAAGAGTACGGCTAAAAAAGCCCACTTGATTTGATTTTTGGTCATACAACGTCCTATTTAATTAACCGACACTCATGCCTTGGCTTTGGCTTTGTTGGCGCACTTCCAAACTGGCCGTTAATGTTTGCTCGCGAGAAATGGCCGCCTGCACCGACACTTCGGGTGTAATGTTTTTCACGGTCGCAATGTCAAAATCTCGCTCGCGAACGTCCGTTGCGTTGTTGGCGTTGACGTATTGAACGCTCAATGTCCCGTTTTCTACGTAAGCATCGTTAACGTTGTATCGCTTGGGCAGTTCGGTATTGACGACCGCCGTCACATTGTTGCGCTCGGTTGATGTGAGGGTGGTGGTGGATAATGCTTCGTTTAATTCGGGGGTGTTTTGACTAATTTTGTCATAAATCCATTTGCACCCTGCCTCACCAGCTTTTCCACCCACATAACTTCCAGCCAAAGCGGCTGGAACAGTGCCAACCCCAAGCGTTTCTGGAGTTGCTACTGCGCCAGCTATAGCACCGCCAACAACACCTCCGCCAATAGAGCAAACATTACCTGTTGCATCTCTATAGTTGCCTTTTCTAATATTTTGTACGGCTTCTATACCGTCCATAGTCGAACCAACTACCGTGCCCATTTTTTTAATAGTTTTACCTGCAGCCTCTCCTGCCTCACGAGCCAAGAGTTCATAGTTTGCACCAACCACCGCACCGTAAGCATCTTTCACTGCATTTTTTATTTTATCTGTACCTGAATACCCCAAGGCATCTGCAGCCTTGTCAATAAGATCATTCGCCATTTTCGACTCCTTTACATAATTTAAAATCAAGAAAAAAATATTTTGTCACCACGCCCAACATAAAAAAACAAAACCCTTGTCCGCTAAAATCAAAGAACAATCCTAAAAAAGTATCGAATAAATAAGGCTCATTAGAGCCTTTGTGCTCAACAGGCCAAGCAAGCAAAAATGTGATTGCTGAAAAAAGGAAAGAAAAAAAATATACCCAAAACTTTAAAAGTTTAGATTTTTTTAGAAAAGAGTTCTGGGCTGTTCTGCTTGACATTGAAACAACCTTCCACCCGCATACAAAAACAAAAGGAGTAAACAACCAAAATACAGCATAAGAAAAGCCGATAAACAAACTATAGTTAACAGCAACTTTCAAGCCTTCTAACATCGGTATACCCCCCCCCATAAACGTCACAAAAGGGTGTGTAACTGATGGATTTTGTTCAATCAACGACCTGCAATTGCTCAAAAGATATGCCATTAAAATAGCTAAAAAATAAGGAAACCATACATATAGTACTCGCTCTTTTTTATGCGCAGCCAAGTTAACTTCAGAAAACATACCAACAACCACCTTTATTTTTATTCAATTTTAAATTCATTATACCTGCAACCTTAAACTGAAGAACGATATTGTAAATATTTTTTCATGCTTTCATCACGCCTAAATTACCCATGCGCCGTCACAAACTGCGCATAATGAAAAAATATCGGCGCGGCATACAGCACCGCGTCCAGTCGATCCATCACCCCTTGCTGGCCGCCCGTGAGTTCACCCCAATCGCGCACGCCGAGGCTATAGGTGATGCCGCGCATGACCATGCGCCCAAAAATTGCCGAAACCGAAATCAGCGCTCCCGCAATCGCCGCTTGCCAAAACGTGAACGGCGTAAGCCAAAAAAACGAGGCCGCAATCAACGCATTGGCCGCCGCATTGAACAGCAAGCCCTGCCACGTCATGCGCGAGTGAATCAGCACCGCAATTTTATGGCCTTTGGCGCGACACACATAGTCCGCCAAATGCTGCCAAATCATTGCCGAGCGCACCAAAGCCAAGAAAAACAGCAACAGCAAGGCTTTGTGTTCGGTCGAGAAACCCAGCACCGCTGCGGTTTGCAAAATCGCCACCGTGTGGCTCAAGCAATACACCGCAATCATCAAGCCCCATTGCAGCGACGCGCTGCGCGACAAAAAGCGGTCGGTGTCTTGCTGCACCACCGACAAAATCGGCAACAGCAAAAACGCATACACAGGAATCAGCACCGTGAAAAAACCAAACTCACGCAAGCCAATCAGCACATATTGCAGCGGCAAAAACACAAAAAATGCAAAAAACAGCGCCCGATAATCGTTGTTTTTGACAGGCGTGAGCGTGATGAACTCGCGCAGCCCCAAAAACGAGACCACGGCGCAAACCACCAACGCACCCGTTACGCCAAACAGACCGACCAAAATCACAATCACAAACACCCACCAAAACGCCGCCAAGTGCCGCTGCATGCGCAGCAAAAACGCGCGGCGCGTCTTTTGCGTCGAATCCGTCGCGTGGCGCAAACCCATATACGCTGCAATATGCCCCAAGCCGACCAGCAATACCATTGCCAAAATCGCCGCCCAAAACAACTCATAATCGGTCAACGGTCTCATGCCACCTCCTTAGCCGACTGCACAAACTGCGCCCGTGCCGCAATCACCGCTTGCCGCGCCCGCTCCAAAAAGTCTTCTTTACTTTCATCCGCCCCCAAAAAAATCGGCGTGCCAAACCGCGCCGTGCAGACCAGCGGTACGGGCCAAAACGCGCCTTTGGGCATGATGCGATTGAGGTTTTCAAGGTAAACAGGCACGAGTTCCACCGCAGGATAGCGACTGGCCAAGTGAAAAATGCCCGACTTAAACGGCTGGGGCAAAGCCTCTTTGTTGCGCGTGCCTTCGGGGAAAATAATCAACGAATCACCCGTCGCCAACATATCGTACAGCGGCTGCAACGGGTCTTCATCCGTGCGATCTTCCTTGGCTCTCTTGATGAAAATCGCATTCAACCCCCGCAAAACCACGTAACGCTTAAACCGACTTTTGCCCCAATAATCATACGCCGCCACAGGATGCGTGCGCTTTTGCAAATGTGCGGGCAATGCCGCCCAAATCGCCAAGGTGTCGATGTGGCTGGTGTGATTGGCAAAATAAATCCGCTGCACCGCCACAGGCTTGCACCCCAACCAGCGCGGATACGCGCCAATCAGCAACTTAATCAGATACTGTAAGAAAATAGAAATGAACATGTTCGCTCAACATCAACTTAAAAGCGTGATTGTAAAACGAATAGCGCAAGATATTCAGGCATTCTGAGCAAACGCCACCACATGGCTCAAATCCAAGGTTACCCCAATCCATTCGCCAATTGCGTGGCGGTGGTGGCTGGGCACTTGCGCCAAAATGTGTTGGCCTGACGGCAAGGCCAAGGTGTATAAAAAATCGCCGCCGTTGAACACTTTGCTGACCACTCGCGCAGTAAACGGTGCGCCGTCGATGTGAACGACATCATCGGGGCGCAACAAAATATCCACGGCCTTGTCAGACGCGCTCACTGGGGCGGCAAATTGCCCCAATTCACACGACACACAGCCATCATTGAACGTGGCGGGCAAAAACGCGCCTTGACCAATAAAGCGAGCGACGGTGCGCGAGTGTGGCGTGTGGTACATGTTGTACGGCGTGTCCCATTGCGCGAGCGTGCCTTGGTGCATCACGCCCATAAAATCGGCTATCGCAAAGGCTTCGTGCTGGTCGTGCGTGACCATGAGTGCGCTGATTTTTTCTTGTTGCAAAATGCTGCGCACGTCCTGCGCGAGTTGCTCGCGCAGGCTTTGGTCCAAATTAGAAAATGGCTCATCGAGCAGCACCAGCTGCGGTTTGGGGGCTAAAGCCCGCGCGAGGGCGACGCGCTGCTGTTGCCCGCCCGATAATTCATGCGGCAGGCGAGCCGCCAAGTTGGGCAATTGAATCAAATCGAGCAGCTGCGCCACGCGGGCGGTGCGTGCGCTTCGGCTCAAACCATGCAAGCCAAAGCCAATATTGTCCGCCACGCTCAAATGCGGGAACAGCGCGTGGTCTTGAAACACCATGCCAATTTGCCGCTCATGCGCGGGCACTGCCGTGTGTGCGTCGTCCACGCAAACGCGGTTGACCTCAATGCGCCCTTGCGTGGCGTGCTCAAACCCCGCAATCAAGCGCAGCGTGGTGGTTTTGCCGCTGCCTGATGGGCCGAGTAGGCAAGCAATATCACCTTTGGCCAGTTCAAAAGAGACGTTATCCAGCACGCACGTGGCGGCATAGTTTTTGTACAATTGGCTCACGCGCAACATCAAGCGGCTCTTTCATGTTTGAGGATTAAAACGACGGGAATCAGGCTCAACGCGACCAAACACAGCGCGGGCAGGGCCGCTTCTTGCCACATGCCCTCGGTGGTGAGGCCGAAAATCCGCACCGATAAAGTGTCCCAGCCGAGCGGGCGCATCATCAAAGTGATGGGCATTTCTTTCATCACATCGACCCAAACCATAAGCAGCGCGGTCAGCACGCCACCGCGCATGAGCGGCCAATATACGCGCCAACCCAGTCGCCAACCCGCCACGCCCAAACTGTGCGCGGCGCGGATGTGGTTGTCGCTGATGCGGGCGAGCGCGGCTTGCGTATTGCCAAACCCGACCGCCAAAAAACGCACCACATACGCCCACAGCATCGCGCTCACGCCACCCGCTAACCACGCGCCATCGGTGAGCAACGTACTCAACCAGCCGTCCAACCACGCCACTGGCGAGAAAATCCCGACCGCCAAAACTGTGCCGGGTACGGCATAGCCCAACGTGGACAAAGTCACCAAACCATTCGCCCAACGATTGGACTGAGCACCCGCATTCAAGCGTCGTGCCGCCAACGCCAAGGCCACCGCAACCCCTGTGACCGCCACACTGGCGAAAACGCCAAGCACCAGTGAGCCGCGCACATAGGGCGCAATCTCCGCCCACATATGGGGGCTGCGGGTTTGCCACGCCCAATAGCACAATTGCGACATTGGCGCGACAAATGCCGCCAACACCACGCCCCATGCGAGCAATACCGCCCAGCGCAGTTGCCCCAGCGGGCGACGCGCCAGCATGGGTGCGCGACCAACTGGCTCATAACGCCGCGCCCCGCGCCAATATTGCTCCACCAGCACCACCGCCAAAACCATCAAAATCAAAATACTCGCCAATTGTTTGGCGGTGTTGAGCGAAAACAGCGCGAACCATGCTTTGTACACGCCCGTGGTCAAGGTTTCGATATTCAAAATCGACACCGCGCCAAAGTCCGCCAAACACTCCATCTGCACCAGCAAAACCCCGCTCATCCACCACGGACGCGACAGCGGCAGGGCAATGCGCCAAAAGGCTTGCCGTGGATTCAACCCCAATGATTGCCCAACCTCCAACGCCCGCGCCCCTTGCGTGGCAAAGGCGTGGCGGCACAGCAAATACACATACGGATACAAGGCCAATGCCAAAATCAATGAAGCAGTCACCCATGATCGCGTGTCAAACCACGCATTGACATCGCGTTGCAGCAGCCCGCGCAGCACGGTTTGCAGCCAGCCCGTGTATTCGAGCAAGCCCAATTGCGCAAACGCCATCACATACAGCGGCACCGCCATCGGCAACATGAGCAACCACTCCAGCACACGTCGCCCGCGAAATTCGTACATGCTCACCAGCCACGCCAAATGCGTGCCGAGCAACCACGCCCACAGCGCGGTGAGCACCGCCAAACCGATGGTATTGCCCAACATGCGCCACAGTTGCGTGTCGTAAATGTGCGCCCAAATGGCCGCATCGGCCTGCCCAATCCCCGCCAAAACCACCACGACAGGCAAAAGCATCGAGGCGCACAGCGCACACAAAAACAGCCAAGTCCCCCGCGAGTGGCGCGGGGACTTGGCTGCTGGGCGTAAAGAAAACCAACGGCTCATAAGCGGTGCATTATTGGTAACCTGCCTTGTCCATCAGCATCACAGCATCGGCTTGGCCTGCGCCTGCTTTGTCCACATTGATGACATTGCCCTTAAATTCACCCCATTGGCTGACAATACTGTTCGGCTTGATTTTTGGATTGGCAGGGTATTCCATATTCGCATCGGCGAACATGCCTTGCGCTTTGTCAGACGAGAGCCACTCTAAAAACGCCACGGCTTGCTCGCGGTGTTTGGCGTGTTTGACCACGCCCACGCCTGAAACATTGACATGAACACCTGAGCCTTTTTGGTTCGCCCAAAAAATGCCCACTTTAAGGTTTGGATTTTTTTCCAACAAACGGCCATAGTAATACGTGTTGGCAATCCCAACCGCGCATTGACCCGCGTCAATCGCTTCGAGCAATTTGGTGTCATCCGCAAACACAGGCGCGGCTAAGTTAGCGACCCAGCCTTTAACCGTCGCGGCGGTTTTATCCGCACCATCTTGCGCCGTGAGCATGGCAACCAGCGACTGGTTGTAGACTTTTTTCGAGGTGCGCAAGCACACTTGGCCTTTCCATTTGGCATCGGCCAAGTCTTGGTACGTTGACAACTGCTCGGGCTTCACTTTGTCTTTGTTGAAGAAAATCGTGCGCGCGCGTACCGACATGCCAAACCATTGGTTGTCAGGCGCACGCAGATGCGCAGGAATATTGGCTTGCAGGGTTTTAGAATCCACCGTTTGCAGCAAACCTTTTTGCGCCGCTTGCCACAAGTTGCCCGCATCGACCGTCATAAACACATCTGCAGGCGTATTCGCGCCTTCAGCGGCCAAACGCTCCATGAGCGGGCCTTCTTTATCCGAAACAAACGCGACCTTAACGCCCGTTTGTTGCTCGTACGCTTGTACCAAAGGCTTGATGAGTTGCTCGGCGCGGGCGGTGTAAATCACCAATTGCGCATCAGCAGGAATCGGCGCAGGGGCAGCCGCTGCAGGCTTGGCCGCTTCGGTTTTGGCGGGCGCGGGTTTGTCGCCACACGCGCTCAACAGAGCCGCCGCGCTCAATGCGGCGAGAGTCATTGTATAAAAAACAGGTTGCTTGAAACGCATGTCCAACTCCAAAATTTGAATAGAAAAGCATCTTACATCAAATGAGAATCAATATCAATATTATTTGCTTGTCGCGTTTCTTTTCAACAACGGTTTGAGATAAACGCCCGTCACGCTCTTTTTGTTGGCCGCCACTTGCTCGGGCGTGCCTTGCGCGATGATTTGCCCACCGCCTGAGCCGCCTTCGGGCCCCATGTCAATCACCCAGTCGGCGGTTTTAATCACATCTAAATTGTGCTCAATAATCACCACGGTGTTGCCGTGGCTGGACAATTTGGCAATCACGCCAAGCAGCAGTTCAATATCAGCAAAGTGCAAACCCGTGGTCGGCTCGTCCAAAATATACAGCGTGCGCCCCGTGTCGCGCTTAGACAATTCCAACGCGAGTTTGACCCGCTGCGCTTCGCCACCCGATAAAGTCGTGGCCGATTGGCCGAGCGTGATGTAGCCCAAACCGACATCGAGCAGAGTTTTGAGTTTGCGGGCAATCGTGGGCACGGCACTGAAAAACGCGTGCGCGGTTTCAACCGTCATACCGAGCACTTGCTCAATGTTTTGCCCTTTGTACTGCACATCAAGGGTTTCGCGGTTGTAGCGTTTGCCGTGGCACACGTCGCACGGCACGTACACATCGGGCAAAAAGTGCATTTCAACCTTGAGCACGCCGTCACCTTGGCAGGCTTCGCAACGCCCGCCCTTGACGTTGAACGAAAAACGCCCTGGTTGGTAGCCGCGCTCTTTGGCGGTGGGCACTTCTGAAAACAAATCGCGAATCGGCGTGAATACGCCCGTGTAGGTCGCAGGATTAGAGCGCGGCGTGCGGCCAATCGGGGCTTGGTCGACGTTGACCACTTTGTCAAAATGCTCTAGCCCGCTGATGGACTCGTGCGGCGCAGGCTCGGTGCTGGCGCGGTTGATTTTTTGCGCCGCTGCCAAGTACAAAGTTTCGTTAATCAAGGTCGATTTGCCCGAACCCGACACGCCCGCCACGCAGGTCATGAGGCCGACGGGCAGGTGCAAATCAACTTTTTTGAGGTTGTTGCCCGTCGCGCCGCGTATCACCAATTCGTGCTCACCGCGCTCGCGCCGTTGGGCGGGCACTTCAATCCGCCGTTTGCCTGACAAAAAATGCCCCGTCGCCGAGTCAGGATGCGCTTCCACTTCGCTGGGCGTGCCTTGCGCGACCACCACGCCGCCATGCTCGCCCGCGCCCGGCCCCATGTCAACCACATAATCGGAGGCGCGAATCATGTCTTCGTCGTGCTCGACCACAATCACCGAGTTGTCTAAATCGCGCAAATGCTTGAGGGTTGCAATCAAACGGTCGTTGTCGCGCTGATGCAGGCCAATCGACGGCTCGTCCAGCACATACATCACGCCCGTCAAACCTGAGCCAATTTGCGAGGCGAGGCGAATCCGCTGTGCTTCGCCGCCCGACAGCGTGTCTGCGCTGCGGTCGAGCGAGAGATAATTCAAACCGACGTTGTTCAAAAACGTCAGCCGCGCCACGATTTCTTT
Source organism: Formosimonas sp. (assembly GCA_051650085.1). Classification (GTDB taxonomy): domain Bacteria; phylum Pseudomonadota; class Gammaproteobacteria; order Burkholderiales; family Burkholderiaceae; genus Hydromonas. The sequence goes on along the minus strand of JBOFII010000043.1, from coordinate 22,821 downwards.
AATCACTTTATCGGCGATTTCTTGCTTCGCGCCTTTAAACTGAATCTGCTTGAAATACGCCAACGAGTCGCCCAACGCCAGCCGCGCCACTTCGTGCAGCGTGCTGGCGGTCTCGCCCTCGCCGACCCGCACATGCCGCGCCGATTCGCGCAGGCGTGCGCCGTTGCAGCTGGGGCAAGTTTGCACGTTTTGCAGCTTGGCCAACTCTTCGCGCACCATCATCGAGTCGGTTTCTTTGTAGCGGCGTTCAAGATTGGGAATCACGCCCTCAAAAGTATGCTCGCGCACCATCGAGCGGCCTTTTTCTGACACATAAGTGAACGGCACGACTTGCCGCCCCGTGCCGTACAACACTTTTTGTTGGACTTCGTCGCGCAAACTATTAAACGGCGCGTCCACATCAAACTGATAAAAATCGGCCAGCCCCTGCATCATCGAAAACAAATACGTATTGCGTTTGTCCCAACTTTTAATCGCACCCGCCGCAATCGAGGTGTCGGGCGCAACCACAATCCGCTTGGGGTCAAAAAAGGTTTTCACGCCCAAGCCGTCGCAATCAGGGCACGCGCCCATCGGGTTGTTGAACGAAAACAAACGCGGTTCGAGTTCGGCAATCGCGTAATCGCAGCCGTTGACGGGGCAGGCAAACTTCGCGCTGAACAACTGCTCGGCGTTGCTGTCCATATCCACCGTCAACGCGCGGCCATCGCCCAAACGCAGCGCGGTTTCAAAACTCTCGGCCAAGCGTTGTTTGATGTCGCCCTGCACTTTCACGCGGTCCACCACCACCTCAATCGTGTGTTTGTCGGTTTTTTTCAACGTCGGCAAACTGTCTACATCGTAAATTTGCGGCACGGCGATTTTGGTTGTCCCGCCGCCTGAGCGGATGCGAAAACGCACAAAACCCTGCGCTTGCATGTGCGCAAATAAATCTTCGTGCGTGCCTTTGCGATTGGCCACCACGGGCGCGAGTATCATCAATTTGGTGCTGTCAGGCAAAGCCAGCACCGTATCGACCATTTGCGACACAGTTTGCGCGGCCAGCGGCAAACCGTGCTCTGGGCAATGCGGCGTGCCGACGCGGGCAAACAACAAACGTAAATAATCGTGAATCTCAGTCACCGTGCCCACGGTTGAGCGCGGATTGTGGCTGGTGGCTTTTTGCTCAATCGATATCGCGGGCGACAGACCCTCAATCAAATCCACATCGGGTTTATCCATCATCTGCAAAAACTGCCGCGCGTAGGTCGATAAACTTTCCACATAGCGGCGTTGCCCCTCGGCATACAGCGTATCAAACGCCAAACTCGACTTGCCAGAGCCTGACAAACCCGTAATCACCACCAGTTTTTGGCGGGGTAAATCAAGGGAAATATTTTTGAGATTGTGCGTACGCGCACCGCGAATTTTGATTTGGCTGTTCATAATTTAAGCGTTCAGTAAACTGTGTCAACCTATCACTATAGCGGTTTTGTGGTACATTGGCGATTGATTTTATGGAATATTTAACGATGACACTCAAGCGAATTTTAACCAGTGCACTTACCCTCGCCGCCCTTGCAGGTTGCTGGCAAAACAACAGCAACACACGCACGTCAACCGCCGAAACCACAGCCCAAGCCAATACGGGCGACACCATCGCCTACCGTCAACTGCCACCCGAAGCGCAAGAGGTGATTGAGCGCATCGAGTCAGGCGGCTCATTTCCCTACAAACAAGACGGGCAAACCTTTCAAAACCGTGAAAAACGCCTGCCCGAACAACCACGCGGTTACTACAAAGAATACACCGTCGTCACGCCCAACGCGAGCAATCGCGGGGCGAGACGCATTGTCGCAGGCCAGCCGCGCGAGTATTATTACACGCCCGACCACTACCGCAATTTTTACAAGGTGCAAAAATAATGGCGCAGGTTCACCACATTCACGACGCGCAATTGGCGCAATACTTGACCGAAGACACAACTCTAGTCGATTGGCGCAACTGCGCCGAGCCGCTGGCGCACTTGGCGCAACGTTTGAACTTTCCTGACTACTTTGGTGGCAATTTAGACGCGCTGTACGATATTTTGAGCGAGCGCATTGAGCTGCCGCACACATGGATTTTGCGCAGCAATGCCCCGCAAGCGCAGGCTTTGCAACCGATTCTAGAGACTTTTGAAGACGCTTTGGCGCAAGCCGACGCGCCGCGGTTGACCGTCGTGTGGTGGCGCAATGGATGAAGCGCAAGTCATCCGCCACACCCGCGCATGGCTGCGCCACGCGGTGATTGGGCTGAATTTATGCCCGTTTGCCAAAGCAGTTGAAGTGAAAGAGCAGATTCGCTACGTAGTCAGCCACGCCCGCGACACCGACGCGCTGTTTGCGCAACTGTGCGACGAATTGCAACACTTAGCCACCACGCCCAGCGAGCAAACCGACACCACGCTGCTGATTGCGCCGTTGGTTTTGCACGACTTTATGGCGTACAACGACTTTTTGAGCCTAGCTGACATGGCGGTCGCGCAACTGGGCTACGCGGGCGTGCTGCAAATCGCCGCATTTCACCCGCAATTCCAATTCGCCGACAGCACACCCGACGACATTGCCAACGCCACCAACCAGTCGCCCTACCCGATTTTGCACCTCTTGCGCGAAGCCAGCCTAGATCGCGCCGTCGCCGCATTTCCCAACCCCGCCACGATTTTTGAAACCAACATCCAAACCATGCGCACCCTTGGTGCGGCGGGCTGGGCGCAGATGCAACGTGAGTTCATGGCCTTTGAGCAGCGATAGCATTTATTTAAGAGGCGGATTCAACAGGTGAAAACATTTTATTCAACGCCTCACTCAACACTTGATTGCTCTTTTCTTTTGCCGTATCAACAGAACACTCAACCACACAATAAACAACACCCGCGCTTTCTAACGCGAGACGCTTTACTTCATCGCGAAGCAATGTATCCTCACTTGCTGTACTGCTAGAGCGATACGAACCGTGAATTTCAAGCGCAATCAATGGGTTGTAACTCCAATCGGTCAACAAAAAATCGACACGCTTGCTGTTAATGAGCGCGTTCGCATCTTTATCATCTTCGCTTTGGTTAAAGACTTCGCCAAGACTCACTTGCGAAAAAAATTTGACCTTTTTTGTGCGACAAGCGTCATTATGTTTTTTCACCGCTTCAGTCACTCCTGCAAATGCCTTAGACTCCGTAGCATTCAATAGGGTTTTACAATTGTATTTATGCCCGCTATCCAACAACCTTTTAATACTTTGCACTTGCTGCCAAGGCTCAGTTAAGTCGACCTCTGCCAAGAGCGACGAATCCATAATCTCAGGTGGTGATTGTGCGCCTACTAGATTCGGGACGAGTGTTATATCATGCCTTGGGACATCACACGACTTGTTTGGCTGAACATCCACTGACGAGTTAGGCGTTAAGAGAGATGGCGACTCAAAGCCACGTAGCCTGCGCCGCTTTATTTTTTTATAGAGAAAAAAGCACAATCCCAATGAAGCAAGCACCATTATTATTTTCATATCAGCCTCATTATCATTGTCTATATTCCAATTGGTTATTGATGCTGAAATTAGGAGATGCCGCGTCGAGCGCGGCATGACAACCAACCCAACAGTTCAAAAATCACCACACATAACCATTGTCATCCCACGGCACAAACGCCATGTTTGACGCGCCAGAAACCACTTCAAGGCGCACCACTTCATGCGGCTGAATCACGTCGTCCATCCAGCTGACATCCACACCGACTTGCGCCGACGGCACAGTGACCACTGACTTTTCCGCACCTGCCATTTGGTCGAGGTAACTCACGCCATAGCTGACTTTGAGTTCCCCCTCTTCAAACGCGTCAAGCGTTTGCCGCCAACGGTACGACGGCCAGACGTAATCGACGCAGTTTTGCTCAGGCAAATACACCGCGCCATACAGCGTGCCGTAGCCGCGGTGAAACGAGGTTTGAAACACGGGGGCGTGCATCAGCGAGTTGGTCATGCCACGCAAATCCAAGCCCGCATTCAAACACGCCTCCAATGAGGCTCGCCGCTCGACGCTGCGGGTGGCGCGGGCGTGCGCCAACCACATGACTTCGCCTTGAAAGTTGGTCACCACTTGCTCGTACACCACTTGCGGCGCACGGTCGGGCGCGAGATGGACGATGGCGTAAAACCCTGTTTTGTCGAGCACCGTGACCGAGTAACTCATGTGACTGGGAATCCGCTCCAGCATGGCGACCGCTTCGCGCCCTGTGGTGGCAAATTCGAGCACATAGCGCAAAATCAGCGGCACGCCAAAGCCCTCGCCGACCACGGTGCGCCCACCAAACGAGAGCGACACGGCCACGCCCGACTCATTCATGCCGTCGAGCAAACCCCAAATGCAGTCCGACATGCCGACCACGCGCTGGCCGTGCCATTGGGTCGAAAACATCGAGCCTTCAAGCAAAGCAGGTGAAAAGTCATAATTGCGCAACAGTGCATGATTGCTGTTGCCGACAATCGGTGGATGCGGGTTTTGCCAAATCGCTTGTGAGCAACCCGCAATAAACGGCGGCGGCGTCCACATACTCAAAAACCGCGCCTGCGCGTCTTGCCCACCGAGCATTTCGGTGAGTTTTTCGTACATCGGCACAATTTCGGGCATGTGGCTGCGCAAATTGCGCCGACATTCCAAATAACTCGGCCGACGGGTCAAGCCACCCCAGCCGTACCACCGCTCGTAGCTCGGCCAAAAATGCTGCGCCCGCGCCAGCCATTTGTGGGCGGGCGCGTCTTCAGCATAAGCACGGAAGTGGACTGTAGAGATACTCATATCGTAATTATACTTATTCTTTTAGTTGCCCGCTAATTACAAAATTTTGAATGAGCCAGGTGCGGGCGCATAGGTTTCGTGCGTGGCAACAATCGGCGCACCGCCGTAGTATTTCTTAATGCCACCAATCCAGTCGCGGGCGCGTAAGTTGAGGCGGAAATCATCGTTCATCGAGCGACCACGGGTGATGAGAATCCCCAAGTCCGCGCCTTCATAGCGATAGTCGCCAGGGCCCGAAATGCGCAAGAAAAACGCTTCGCGCTCAGAATCAATCGCTTGGCGGTTGTAGTCAAACCGATGGTACGACACCGCGCCGTCTTCTGACATGCGATACACGCCCGATGGCGGCGCATGGGTAATCACGTCCACCGTGTTTTCGACGTGTTTGATGACCACTTGACTCCAACTGTCGATGAAATGCGGCTCGGCCCAACGCTCGTTCAAGGCTTTGGTGTCCAGCTCATACGGCACGCCCGAAAACTCCATCAAGTGAAACAAAAACAGCGGCGCATCGGCGTACGCAAACGCCGCGTGGTTGGTCATCGGCGACGCACCGCAAATGCGCGGATTGAGTTCGCCCAAGTACACATCGCCCGTTTCTTTATCAATCAAGAAATCCAAGTCAAAGTAACCGCGATAGCCCTCGTGCACCAACTGGTCGCCGAATTTCATTGCCATTTCGCGGGCTTTTTGGCGAATCTCTTCCGAAAACGCGCCTGCAAATACTTCATTGCCACACCAGCCGCCTTTGTACGGCGTGAGTTCGGTCGCACCGACCACCTCGGTGAGCAACGGGCCGACCAGCGTGCCTGAACGGGTCGCCACCGCTTCGAGCGTCGCGCCACGGCAATTGATGCGCTTCATGATTTTAACTTCTGGGTCTTTGATGATGTCATCGGCGTGCTTGGCAAAATCCTCCGCACTGCTGATGAAAAACGTCGTGTGGCCAGAGTCACCAAACGCGGTTTGCACCACCAAATGCTCGCCCAAGCCATGCGCTTTGGCGATTTGCATCAAGTGCTCGTAACTGTCGACTTTTTCCAGCGCATTGGGCACGGACGGCACGCCAGCGGCGTTACCGATGCGCACCGTCTCCATTTTGTTGTCGCAGCGCGTGCGCAACGCAGCGGACGGAAACCACAAATCCAAACCGATTTCTTTGCACAACTCTTCGGTTTTTTCGTCAAACATCAAAAACACGCCCGCAGGATTGCCGCCATTGCGCTCAATGTGATCAATCACCGCTTTGTGTTGCAACAAATAATTGTTGATGTCCTCAATCGACTCAAAATCATCGTGCGGCGTTTTCGGCGGCACAAACACGTTCGGATGGCGGCCATCGTAGCAATCAATGTAATTGATGTAACGGAACTTGCGCACCCAACGGTCAATCCCCATCAGGTTAAAATTGGTCGCGCTGATGAAGTAAATCGGCTTCTCGTTGCGGTGAAAAAACAGGTTTAAATCTGATACGTTGCGGATGATTTGCATAAGGGTCTCCTGATGTAAGGGTTAATACTGCGCACCACCGCACGGAGCGTATTCGGCACGACTTCAACAAACAAAACTTCAAAAACAACTACTTGCTTACTTTTTTCAATGCATCGCTGTACTTTTTTTGGATGGCATTGTCTGTTTCTGCCGCACACAACGCGGCCAACTCAGGAACCAGTTGCGCGTTGTGCGCTGTTTTTAACTTCACAATTTCTGCCAACGCGTAAGCAGCAGCCCAACGCACCACCGTGCCTTCGTGGCGGGCGTTGGCCAGCAAAACCGCCACCGCCGCCGACAAATGTTCTGGAAACAGTTTGGCGATATTGCCGATGACCTTGGCGCTTTCCCACTTCACGCGCGGCTCTGGCTCTTGTGCCGCGTCAACCACGTAATGCAGCAAGTCTTCAGTGGCCACGTGCGAGGATTTTTTCGTGGCGTATTCAACCGCTTCAATACACGTGGCTTTATCGCTGGCTTTTTGCCGCTGCGCAAATGCCAAAAGCTCAGACAGCGACAACTCTTGACTCAACAAAGCGTCACCCAATTGAGCCACCTTGGCCTTGGCTTTAAGGCTTTTGTCTTGAAAAACCGCATCAATCTGCATGTTGAATACCTCCCAAAAAATTATTCCCCAGGTTGAATCACCGTCTGCAAGGCCGCTTCGGTAAACACACGGAACCCCAGTTCTGGACGGTAGCCATGAATTTCTTTCACGTCCAAGGCTTCCATGAAATCGACAATTTCTTGCGAAATCACTTGACCTGGGACAAGAATCGGGAATCCCGGTGGGTAGGGAATCACAAACATGGCCGAGACCACGTCGCGGCCTTTGGCAATTTCTTTGCGAATCGCGCCGAAGTGGAAGTATTCGCAGTTTTCTTCGTCGTACGACAAGAAGAATGGACGGCGAATGTTGCCATCGGGCGTGATAATCGCTTCGTGGATTTTATCGGCGCGGGTTTTGCCTTTGGTGGCTTTTTCGGCCTTGGCCGTGCCTTTTTTCTCTTCTTTTTCCAGCGTAATCAGCGACTGCTTGGTGCTGTGCTGAAACGCGGGGTGAAAGCGCGAAAAGTCGGGCAATGGCGGCAAGTCTTCGGTGAGCGATTTGATGCGTTGCTCGTGAATGCGCCGCTCGACGCTGCTCATGTCTTCGACGCGCTCGTCGATTTCTTGCGCGATTTTGACCAGCACTTCAATCAAATAGGCAATCGATGAGCGGGTGGTGCCGATGTTGGTCATGAACAGCACCGAGTTGCGGCTGGTTTTGTTGATTTGAATGCCGTATTTGTTCATCAAATACGCGTTTTTAAACGTGTCGCCGTCAATCCCTGTCGCGCCAATCGCCAAGGTCAGGCGCGATGGGTCAAGGGCGAATTCATCTTGAATCCACGCCGCTTCCATGTTGGCCCAGCCTTTTTCCACGCTGTAGTATGCATCCACGCCCGAAGTGCGGTATTGCGCGGGAATCATGTCGGCCACTTTGAGGAAGGTGAAGTATTTTTTGAGCAACGGGTGCGAGGCAATGCGCTCGCGCAACGTCATGGCGAGATCGACCTGACGTTGCACCAATTCGTAGCCTTCAAGTTCAACTTGGCGACGACCGACGTCCAACGAGGCCAAAATTTGGTAGTTCGGCGAGGTTGAGGTGTGGGTCATGTAGGCTTCGTGGAACGCTTCTTCGGTTTTGTCTTTGAAGTCTTGATCCCACACGTGAATCATCGAGCCTTGGCGCAAACTGGTCAGCGTTTTGTGGGTCGAATGTGTGGCGTACACGCGCACGCGGGCTTTGGCGGGGTCGGGCAACAGGCGGGTGTTGAGGACTTTATCCTCGTCTTCCCAGTCCGCCTCGCTCATGGTCTCGGCGAATTTCGCGTACTTAGCGATATAAGCAGGGTCTTTGAAACGGGCTTTGAGTTCGGCCGCTGTCGCCATCGCGGTGCGGTGGCGGTAAGTCGGGTGGAATCGCGCGAAGGCGAACCACGCTTCATCCCACAAAAACACGAGGTCAGGCTTAATCGCCAAGCACTCTTCCATCACGCGCTCGACGTTGTAGACCACGCCATCAAACGTGCAGTTGGTGAGCAACACCATGCGCACGCGGTCGAGCGTGCCTGCGCGTTTGTAGGTCAACAGCGTGCGTTTGAGGTCGCGAATCGGCACTGCGCCGTACATCGAGTATTCGTTCAATGGATAAGAATCGAGGTAAGCGACGTGTGCGCCCGCCAAAACCATGCCGTAGTGGTGTGACTTGTGGCAGTTGCGATCGACGATGACGATGTCGTCGGGTTTAACAATCGCTTGCACGACGATTTTATTAGCGGTGGAGGTACCGTTGGTGGCGAAAAAGGTCTTTTTCGCACCAAACGCCCGGGCGGCGTATTCTTGCGCCAATTTGAGCGGGCCGACGGGTTCAAGCAACGAATCCAAGCCGCCACTGGTCGCCGAGGTTTCGGCCATGAATACGTTCAAGCCATAAAACTCGGCCATGTCGTGAATCCAGTTGGAATTCATAATCGACTTGGCGCGTGAAATCGGCAAGGCGTGGAATACACCTGTTGGTTGTTTAGAATATTCTTTAAGCGCGTTGAAAAACGGCGTGCGAAAACGCTCGTTCACGCCGCGTTGAATCGACGTATACAACTCGGTGTCGTCTTCATCGCGGAAAAACACGCGTTTGAACACGTCGCCGACTTTCGCACCGACTTCGGCGGCCGACACGTCGGTGACCAAGTACAAATCCATTTCAGGGCGCAAACTTTTGAGTTGTTTGCCCAATAAAATCCCGCGCTCCGACTCAGGCAGTTTTTCCACCTGCTCCGCGCTCACGCCCGCCATCATTTCGCGCACGAAATCGAGTTGATACTCTGACTTAAACGGAAATTGGTGGCGAATAATCGTCGCTTGCAGGTTGAAGTTGAACAGCGTCGCAATCATCGCATCTTCAAAGGTCGGCGCGACCACCACATCATAAATAAACTGGTCGTCTTTGCGGCGCGAACGAATGATGCGGCGGCGCAAAGCTTCGTGCTCATCGGCGGTCAAATCACCGACCACCAAAACCTCAAAATACGGCTGCGCCATTTGCTCCGTGCGCTCACGCTCCTCCTCGGCCACCACGTCAATCGATTCAGGTGTTTCATCCACATTAAACTCGCGGTGGCGATAGGTTTTGTCAGACAGCATGCGGTTGATGCGGCGCACGGCTTTGTGGGCGCGGATGTAATCGGCCTCTTCAAACCAGCGAATCACTTCGGCAAATAAATGTTGACCTGGAAAGGCCCAGAAGCGCTCAATCGGTGCAAGCAGCATCAAAATAGCGGCCGATTGCTCCAATTGTTTATCAAATTCAGCCGTGCCTTGTTTGAGTTCAACCAAACGCCCCATGCTGTCAGTTAAGGTAATCCAACCATCGTCGCGCATTTCCCAAACGCTGCGGTAGCGGTTGAGCGATAAAGGTGCGGGTGCTTTACGTGCCATAGTCATCTTTCTTCATGTATTTAAATTTTGCTGTGATTGGCCAAAACCAATCCTGTGTGCGCCAAATAAGTCGCGCCATCTTGCGCGGCCAAACGACGTACGCGCATAGTGTCTTCGTGTAAAACTTCGTAGTTGTAACGCGCCAAATGCGCCATCCAATACTCGGTAGGCTGCTCGTTGACATGGTGATAACCACCTTGCCCTGGCAAAGCATTGGTCATCACAATGACCTTGCCACAGGCCATAGACTGCAACAGATTTTCAAGATAGCGCTCTTCAATGTGTTCAACCACTTCTTGGCAATGCACCAAGTCAACGTGGCAAACCACTGGAGATATCGTCAAATCTTGTTGGATGGAGGGATAAACCGATTTTTTGATGTTGTCAGGAAAACCATCCACTGCAATCACTTTAAGCCCTTGACGGTAAAAGTAATCGCTCGAATACGCCATACCACACCCCAAGTCCAGCACCGATTTAAGGGCAAAGCGTTTGATGAGGTAATCCCACACCGATGGTGCATGGGTGAATGGGTCGCCCATTGAAATATTGCCACCCAAATGAGGCACGTCGTTTGAAGCCTCACAGTGTAAACCTTGGTAATCCATCGCAGTCTCCTTAAAAATAAAAATGCGCGTCCCGTCACAACGCGCATTACATGATTAGCCCATCGGCCCACTGATTTCCATGGTTTTATTCATCGGATCGCCCTCTTCCTCTTCGTTCAGGCCATCGTTCAAGTTGCGGCCTGGCTTTTTGAGTGCGCCCAATGAGTACAAATAATCATCGGTGTGCGCAGCGCGGTTGTACACGTCAAACTCAACGGGACGCTCGCGGAAGGACTTGAGCACTTGGCCCAAACCACGCAAACCTGTTTCGCGTTCGCGACGAACTTTGCCTAAATCGACTTGCACAGCCATGATTTCGGGCATGGTAGAGGCTTGATGCACCACGTAACCTGAGCAGTCGACCACGCACGATTGACCCACACCGCCGTCGCCCACGCCGTTCACATCAAAGAAATACACTTGATTTTGTGCCGCCGCCGCGCGTACCATGGCCAACTCAACTTCACGGTCAATCGTGTCGGTCATGGTCGGGTGAATAATCACTTCCGCGCCCATCGCGGCCAGCGTGCGCGAAGTTTCGGGGAACCACATGTCGTAGCAAATCGAAATACCAATACGGCCAACCTCAGGAATGTCAAATGTGACAAAACGGTCGCCCGCGCTGATGCCTTGCTCATACGGATAAAACGGGAACATTTTGCGATAGCGATCAATCACCACGCCGTCGGGGTTGATGATGGGCGTGGTGTTGTAGATTTTGCCGTCGAGTTGCTCAAACATCGAGCCAGGAATCAACCACATGCGGTATTTGGCGGCAATCGCTTGCAAGCGTTGCTCAGCTTCCCCAGGCATGGGTTGCGCGTGCGCGGGCATTGAGCCAAACACACACAATTCTGAAAAAACCATGACGCTGACCCATGGAAAACGCTTGCGCACATGGGCGACGTAACGCTCCATCATGTCGATGTTGTCGGCAATCGCCGAAACGGGCATCTGAATCCCCGCTATACCTAAAATTGTCATGCTTGTCCTAACTTAAGTTTTAAACCTTTAAAATCGTAAAAAAGCCCGTAAATTCGGGCTTTGCGCGGGAATGTGGGGGCAAGTTTACATGTGCCTGACACGACCTGTCAACGACTTTGCTCAAAATAAGGGCACGAATAAATCATTTGAAGCGCACCGTTTGCCGACCTCGTTATTTGAGGGACGGATTGCACTGTTGCGCCAACGACCATTGCGCTTGCTCGGCCAAAATCGGATTATTATGGGCGATGAATTGACTCAAAACCGCCTCCACTTCAGCCGCTGGCGGTGCATTACCTAAAGCGAGCAAAATATTGCGCTGCCACTGCGCGTGGCCGATGCGATGAATCGCCGAGCCTGCCATGCGTTGCTTGAACTCGCTCTCATTCCACGCCAGCAACTCCAGCAAACTGGCCTGCGCCAAGCCATTGCGCAGGGCAAAATCGGGCAAAACGCTTTTAACCGCGAATTTATTCCACGGGCAGGCCAGTTGGCAATCGTCACAACCATAAATCCGATTACCAATCGCGCGGCGAAATTCATGCGGAATCACGCCGCTGTACTCAATCGTCAAATACGAAATGCAGCGTCGCGCATCGAGCCGATAAGGCGCAACAATTGCCGCTGTCGGACACAGGTCAATACACGCCGAGCAACTGCCGCAATGACTGGCCGCAGGCGCATCGTCAGGCTCAAGGTTCAAATTAACGTACAACTCACCCAAAAAAAACATCGAGCCTTGCCCGCGATTGAGCAACAAAGTGTGTTTACCACGCCAACCGAGCTGGGTTTGCTGGGCGATTTCAACCTCAGGCACGGGTGCGCTGTCAGAAAACGCTCGGTAAATTAACGGCGTAGGCGCAATCTGCGCCGCCAATTGTTCGCCCAATTTTTGTAAACGCGAGCGCACGACTTTATGATAATCGCGCCCCAGCGCGTAGCGCGAGACCATCGCCTGCTGCGGCGTGGCAATGGTTTGCCAGCCTTGCGCCACCCAATCATCCGCCAACTCCGCGGCCAAATACGGCAAAGTCACGCTGATGACCGACAGCGCATCGGGCACAAGTTGCGCGGGTGCAAAACGCCCCTCCAAGTTGCGTTCCATATACGCCATGTCGCCCTGAAACCCCTGCGCCAACCAGTCCAGATGCGCTTGCCGCGCCGCGCCCAAGTCGGGCTGGCTGATGGAGAATTGGCTAAAACCGAGGCTTTGCGCGGCGGTGCGCAAAAACTCGCGTAGATTGTATGTGCTGTGCATAACCGCTATCATACCGTTTATGAAACGATTATTACACTCCGAAGCCGACACCGCCCAATTGGCCCAACAACTCGCGCCGCTCCTGTGCGCGGGCGACGTGGTTTATCTCGAAGGCGAATTGGGCGCGGGCAAAACCACGCTCACCCGCCACTTGGCGCACGCGCTGGGCGTGACGGGGCGCGTCAAAAGTCCGACGTATACGCTGGTTGAAACCTACGATTTGCCCAATGGTTTGACGCTGCATCATTTTGACCTGTACCGCTTGGCCGAGCCGCGCGAGTGGTTCTCTGCAGGGTTTGATGAGTACTTAAACGAGCGCAGCATTGCGCTGATTGAATGGCCCAGCCAAGCGGCGGGCGCGTTGCCTGCGGCGAGCGTGCAGGTGACTTTGCATTATGGCGCAGTGGACGGCTCGCGCGAGGTGACTATTCAATCTGCTCGTCCTGAGTTAGTTGCTCTAATGTCCATGCCTTCTTAAATTTGAAATTGACCCAGCGGATTTTTTCTTTATCATTGCGGATACTGCCGATACTGATTTTTTTGCGCCCTGTCAAAACATTGACACTCTCTGCACGAACCTCACCCGATGCGCGATGCATAGACCAATCATCGTAACCCACCAACGCAAATTGCGCCCCATTGTGGCGAAAACGGTAGGTGTGTTTGCTCGAATACCACGTGCCGCAGCTGTACCAATAACTCAACTGAAGCGTCAAAACACCGTTTTTGATACTCATCGGCACACTTTCTTCGAGCGGGTCTTGCAAGCACGGCGACTCCTCACTGTTCGGTGACGGAATAAATTTCGTTTGTTTGAGTGCCAAATCATAGCCGCCTTGCTTATTTTGCAAACCAATCAATAAATGACGCGGGTTGAGGTTCAATTCAGGCGCACCCAAATATTCGTTTTTGACCTTATTTTTGGCATCGGTATTCTCGATGATGAGGGCAACATCGGCCAAGCCGTCTGAATTCAAATCGCCTTGCGCTTTTTGAATGATGCTCCAGCCCTGCGGCACCCAAGCCTCGATAGACGCGGCTTGCGCCACACTTGCTGCGCACAACAACATACCCATTACTTTTTTCATAACGCCTCCATTAAATCTTCAAACGCATCATCGCGCACCGCGAAATGTTGCCAATCTTTGTAATCAAAATGCCACCACTCGTGCGGATGCGCGGTGAACTCATGCGCCAACATGGCCGCTTGCAGCGTGGCACGCGCGGCGTTTTGCTCAGCTGTGCCGCCCATGTAGTCAAGGTGCGATTTTTCGTTAAATTCGTCATATGCGCTGGGCATGGCGACTTCTTGCCCCGTGTGCACATCATACAAGGTCAAATCCACTGCGCAGCCACGATTGTGCCGCGAGCCGTGCGCGGGGTCGGCCAAGTACAAGTGGCTTGCGGGAAAATGTTGCCAAAAATAATCGGTGACCCGCCACGGTCGATACGCGTCAAAAATCCGCAAACCGTAGCCTTGCGCGGCCAAATCAGCCGCCGCCTGCAACAGGGCTTGCGCGGCGGCATCGTGCAAAAATGCACAGGGCTGGGCGTAAATTTGCCGTCCTGTGAAGTTGTCGCAACTGGCGTATTTGATGTCAAAAGTCAGATGGGCGTGTTGCTGCGCAGCAAGTTGCATCAAGTCGATTAAACGAGCGGGCTGTAAATGTGTGTTCATGGGCTAAATTGTACGAAATAAGCCCATGAAATACTTGAATTTTTGCACTGCATCATGTATTTTTATGGATTGCATATTTTATTAAAAACAGGGGTATACAAGTGGCATTAGTCGTTCATAAATACGGTGGAACATCTATGGGCTCGGTCGAGCGCATTCAAAATGTTGCGCAGCGGGTCGCCAAATGGGTCAAGGCGGGGCATCAAGTGGTGGTCGTGCCATCGGCCATGTCGGGCGAGACCAATCGCTTGCTCGGTTTGGCCAAAGACATCAACCCCAATTGCGCCAACATGAGCCCGCGCGAAATGGACGTGATTGCCTCCACGGGCGAGCAAGTTTCGGTGGGTTTATTGGCGATTGCGCTGCAAGCCATTGGCCAAGAGGCGGTGAGTTACGCAGGCTGGCAAGTGCCGATTCGCACCAACAACGCGTTTATGAAGGCACGAATTGAGTCGATTGATGATGCCCGCATCCAAGCCGACCTTAACGCTGGACGTGTGGTCATCGTGACGGGTTTTCAAGGCGTGGACGCGCAAGGCAACATCACCACACTCGGTCGCGGTGGTTCTGACACCTCGGCAGTGGCGATTGCGGCAGCGATTAAAGCCGATGAATGCTTGATTTATACCGACGTGGACGGCGTGTACACCACCGACCCGCGTGTGGTGGAAAACGCGCGTCGCTTGGACAAAGTCACGTTTGAAGAAATGCTCGAAATGGCCAGCCTTGGCTCAAAAATCTTGCAAATCCGCTCGGTCGAATTCGCTGGCAAATACCGCGTCAAAACCCGCGTTTTGTCCAGCCTCACCGACCCGCTGATGGACATCAACACAGAAGCCAATTCTGGCACATTAATCACCTTTGAAGATGAGGACACCGAAATGGAACAAGCCATTATTTCAGGCATTGCCTTTAACCGCGATGAAGCGAAAATCACTTTGATGCAAGTACCCGACACCCCAGGTGTGGCGTTCAAAATTTTAGGCCCCATCTCTCAAGCCAATATTGATGTGGACATGATTATTCAAAACCAATCGACCAACGGCACGACGGATTTTTCATTCACTGTTCATCGCAATGAGTTCAAAAAAGCGATGGAAGTGTTGCAAAATGAAGTGGTTGATCTGGTCAACGCCAAAGAGGTAATTGGTGACGATAAAGTCTGTAAAGTTTCAGCGGTCGGCATTGGTATGCGCTCACATGTCGGCGTGGCCAGTTTGATGTTTGAAACTTTGTCCAAAGCAGGCGTCAACATCCAAATGATTTCCACCTCTGAAATCAAAATATCGGTCGTGATTGACGACAAATACATGGAATTGGCGGTGCGCGAGTTGCACAAAGCCTTTGATTTAGAGCAAATCGAATCGGTCTAAAAAAATCGCCTTGAATATTCAAGGCGATTTTTCATTTAGGCTTTCAACGCCCCAAACATCACTTTACCCAACTCCACACCCCATTGGTCAAAGCTGTTCACGTGCCAAATCACGCCTTGCACAAAGGTTTTGTGCTCGTACAACGCAATGAGCGCCCCTAAAGTCCGCGGATTCAATTCTTCGAGGTGAATTTGCGAATTGGGACGGCTGGCGGGGAAATGGCTGTAACTGGGCTTGACCGACCACGCATCGCGCAAACTGGCGGGCAGCGCGTTGATGCCATAGGCCAGCGCATCGGACTGCGCATGGGCAAACAACAACAAGTCATCCGAGCGCGTATCTGCCGCATGCACTTTAAAATCATCATTCGCGCTCACGCTGATGATGTCCAACGGCACCAAATGCGTGCCTTGATGCAGCATTTGGAAAAAACTGTGCTGCGTCGTCGTGCCCAAGCCACCAAACAACACAGGCGAGGTCGCATAAGTGACCGCCTGACCGTCTTTGTCCACGCATTTGCCATTCGATTCCATTTCCAATTGCTGTAAGTAATCAGGCAAGTAACGCAAACGCTCGGCGTAACTGATGACGCCGTGGTTTTGTGCGCCTTGGAAGTTGGTATTCCAAATCCCAATCGCGGCCAACAAGGCAGGCAAGTTTTGCTTAAATGGCGCATTTAAAAAATGCACGTCCATCTCATGCGCCCCTGCGAGCAATTCTTTAAAGCCATCTGCGCCAATCGCCACCGCAATCGACAAACCCACCGCCGACCACAATGAAAAACGCCCGCCAACCCATTCAGGCAAGGTAAAGCAACGCTCAATGTCAATGCCCCACGCGCTCACCGCCTTAATGTTGTTGGACACCGCGCAAAAATGCGCAGCCTTAAGGTCAGTAGGACTCGCATCGCTGTGCGCACTCAACCACGCCACGGCGGCTTCGGCATTGGCCTGTGTTTCCATGGTCGAGTAACTTTTCGACGACAAAATAAACATCGTTGTCGCAGGACTGAGATCTTTCAAAACCCGTGCCATTTCAACAGGGTCAAGATTGGCGACAAAATGTACTTTCGGGCCTTGCTCGCCACTGGCCAGTGCGTGGCAAATCAAACGCGGGCCTAAGTCCGAACCGCCAATCCCTAAATTAATCACATCGGTGAATGCTTGCCCGCTGTGGCTTTTAATCGCACCGCTGCGCACCTGTTCGGCAAACGCCAAGAACTTGGCTTGTGTTTCGAGCATTTCAGCGTTAATGGCCACGTCCGCGCCTTGATACGAATCACGCAACGCCACATGCAGCACCGCACGGTTTTCCGAAGTGTTGATGGCCTCACCAGCGAACATCCGCGTGCGCCAACCTTGCCAATCTTGCTGCTCAAACAGCTGCTCAAACAAATCGAACGTCGCATCATTCATCAATTGCCGTGAATAATTCAAAGACACGCCCGCAGCACTGGCCGCCATACGCGATGAACGACTGGCGTCATCGGCCAATAAAGATGGCAACGTCGCTGGGCGCAATGCCTCGCGATGCGCGGTTAAATCAGCCCATGCAGGTTGAGCGGTAGGTTGTTTGGTTGTCATAAGACCCTCATTGTTGTTAGAAGTTTACAAAAATAACTCTCATGATTGTAGCAAAAAAACAATAAAAAAACACCCCAGTGATAGACTGGGGTGTTTAGTATATAAAGCTTGACGATGACCTACTTTCACACGGGAATCCGCACTATCATTGGCGCTAAGTCGTTTCACTGTCCTGTTCGAGATGGGAAGGAGTGGGACCAACTTGCTATGGTCGTCAAGCAAAGCTTGCAGTTTGTTGTGTGTTTGCACAACAAACGAATTAGAAACCTGAATTAAAGCAAGGAATAGGGTTAGATTGAATCAAGGTCACAAACCATGATTTGTTTATACTGTGTCCAATCGTCACAGTTATAAGGTCAAGCCTTACGGGTAATTAGTACAGGTTAGCTTAACGTGTTGCCACGCTTCCACACCCTGCCTATCAACGTCCTGGTCTCGAACGGCCCTTCAAAGGAGTTGAACTCCTGGGAAATCTAATCTTCAGGCAAGTTTCCCGCTTAGATGCTTTCAGCGGTTATCTCTTCCGTACATAGCTACCCTGCGATGCTTCTGGCGAAACAACAGGTACACCAGCGGTACGTCCACTCCGGTCCTCTCGTACTAGGAGCAGCCCCCGTCAAATTTCCAGCGCCCACGGCAGATAGGGACCAAACTGTCTCACGACGTTTTAAACCCAGCTCACGTACCTCTTTAAATGGCGAACAGCCATACCCTTGGGACCGACTACAGCCCCAGGATGAGATGAGCCGACATCGAGGTGCCAAACACCGCCGTCGATATGAACTCTTGGGCGGTATCAGCCTGTTATCCCCAGAGTACCTTTTATCCGTTGAGCGATGGCCCTTCCATTCAGAACCACCGGATCACTATGTCCTGCTTTCGCACCTGCTCGACTTGTCAGTCTCGCAGTTAAGCACGCTTTTGCCATTGCACTTTACACACGATGTCCGACCGTGTTAAGCGTACCTTCGAACTCCTCCGTTACAATTTGGGAGGAGACCGCCCCAGTCAAACTGCCTACCATGCACTGTCCCCAACCCCGATTCAGGGGCCTAGGTTAGAACGTCAAATAATCCAGGGTGGTATTTCAAGGATGACTCCACAATGGCTGGCGCCACTGCTTCAAAGTCTCCCACCTATCCTACACAAGACGATTCAACATACAATGCAAAGCTACAGTAAAGGTTCATGGGGTCTTTCCGTCTAGCCGCGGGGAGATTGCATCATCACAAACATTTCAACTTCGCTGAGTCTGCGGAGGAGACAGTGTGGCCATCGTTACGCCATTCGTGCAGGTCGGAACTTACCCGACAAGGAATTTCGCTACCTTAGGACCGTTATAGTTACGGCCGCCGTTTACTGGGACTTCAATCAAGAGCTTGCACCCCATCATTTAATCTTCCAGCACCGGGCAGGCGTCACACCCTATACGTCCACTTTCGTGTTTGCAGAGTGCTGTGTTTTTATTAAACAGTCGCAGCCACCGATTCTCTGAGACCCTCGTCAGCTTGATTGTTCATCTTACCAATAAGGGCACACCTTCTTCCGAAGTTACGGTGTCAATTTGCCGAGTTCCTTCTCCGCAGTTCTCTCAAGCGCCTTAGAATACTCATCTCGCCCACCTGTGTCGGTTTGCGGTACGGTCGTGTGCAGCTGGAGCTTAGTGGCTTTTCTTGGAACAACTTCCAATGAGTTCAGTACCTAAGTACTTCCATCCGTGACCTTGGTTTATGACTGCCGGATTTGCCTAACAGTCGCCTACATCACAGAAACCACAATCCAATAAGTGGCTCACCTTCCATCATTCGTCCCCACATCGCACTACACATCGGTACAGGAATATTAACCTGTTTCCCATCAACTACGCTTTTCAGCCTCGTCTTAGGGGCCGACTAACCCTACGTCGATGAACGTTGCGTAGGAATCCTTGGGCTTACGGCGAGGGGGCCTTTCACCCCCTTTATCGCTACTCATGTCAGCATTCGCACTTCTGATACCTCCAGCATGCTTTTCAACACACCTTCTCAGGCTTACAGAACGCTCTCCTACCATATGTACATAGTACATATCCGCAGCTTCGGTTATAAGCTTAGCCCCGTTACATCTTCCGCGCAGGACGACTCGATCAGTGAGCTATTACGCTTTCTTTAAAGGGTGGCTGCTTCTAAGCCAACCTCCTGACTGTCTTAGCCTTCCCACTTCGTTTCCCACTTAGCTTATATTGGGGACCTTAGCTGGCGGTCTGGGTTGTTTCCCTCTTGACACCGGACGTTAGCACCCGATGTCTGTCTCCCAAGCTCATACTCAACGGTATTCGGAGTTTGCCATGGTTTGGTAAGTCGCGATGACCCCCTAGCCATAACAGTGCTCTACCCCCGTTGGCAATACTTGAGGCACTACCTAAATAGTTTTCGGAGAGAACCAGCTATCTCCAAGTTTGTTTAGCCTTTCACCCCTATCCACAGCTCATCCCCTAACTTTTCAACGTTAGTGGGTTCGGACCTCCAGTACCTGTTACGGCACCTTCATCCTGGCCATGGATAGATCACTTGGTTTCGGGTCTACACCGTGCTACTGTCGCCCTTATCAGACTCGCTTTCGCTACGCCTCCCCTATTCGGTTAAGCTCGCAACACAATGTAAGTCGCTGACCCATTATACAAAAGGTACGCAGTCACCCCTGCTTTAAGTACTCTCGGCTTTGCCGAATCTATTTCTGCTTGGTGTCTTTTGACGTCGCTGCGCGACGCCGAAAGCACTTAAAGCAGGGGCTCCTACTGTTTGTATGCATGCGGTTTCAGGATCTATTTCACTCCCCTCCCGGGGTTCTTTTCGCCTTTCCCTCACGGTACTGGTTCACTATCGGTCGATTACGAGTATTTAGCCTTGGAGGATGGTCCCCCCATATTCAGACAGGATTTCTCGTGTCCCGCCCTACTTGTCTGCAGCTTAGTACTTATAATGTGTTTTCGCGTACGGGGCTATCACCCGCTATGGCTGGACTTTCCATTCCATTCTGCTAACACAATATATATCACTGCAAGGCTTCTCCCATTTCGCTCGCCACTACTTTGGGAATCTCGGTTGATTTCTTTTCCTATGGGTACTTAGATGTTTCAGTTCCCCACGTTCGCTTCAAGCAGCTATGTATTCACTGTTTGATGACCATTGCTGGCCAGGTTTCCCCATTCAGAGATCTTCGGATCAAAGGTTATTTGCCACCTCCCCGAAGCTTTTCGCAGGCTATCACGTCTTTCGTCGCCTGTAATCGCCAAGGCATCCACCACATGCACTTATTCACTTGACCTTATAACTTTGCCGACTGGCTTAGCTATAATTCAAATCAATGTTGAGTGTTGTTTTGTCATGAGTACAACACTCGGTTTGTTTGCCGTAATTTCAAGTTTTAGTCGTATTCTTCATACTTCTTGTTTCTTGAGAACTACTTTGTTTGATGCAATCTAACCCATATGCAAACACTTGCGTGTTTGTTTACTTGTTAAATTTGCTTCATATCATCAATTGTTCTGCTCACTTGCGTGAGTTTGCAATCAATCATAATCTCAGGTTTCTAATTGTTAAAGAAACAGCCGTCAATCAACCTAGGTTGATTGTTATCTTTCGTAAAAGATTAAATCTAAACACTGTATGCTTAGGTTTAATGTTTCACTAGAACAGAACGTTTGGTGGGTCTTGATGGACTCGAACCATCGACCCCTGCGTTATCAACACAGTGCTCTAACCAACTGAGCTAAAGACCCGTCATTTTGGTGGAGGATGACGGGATCGAACCGACGACCCCCTGCTTGCAAAGCAGGTGCTCTCCCAGCTGAGCTAATCCCCCTGGAAATTCGTTCTGTTTTAACATCCGATAAGTGTGGACACATGCAGCTTCTATTAGTTGGTACGTTGCTAAAGCAAGTACTTTCTCTAGAAAGGAGGTGATCCAGCCGCACCTTCCGATACGGCTACCTTGTTACGACTTAACCCCAGTCATGAATCCCACCGTGGTAATCGCCCTCCTTGCGGTTAGGCTAACTACTTCTGGTGAGACCCACTCCCATGGTTTGACGGGCGGTGTGTACAAGACCCGGGAACGTATTCACCGTGACATTCTGATCCACGATTACTAGCGATTCCGACTTCATGGAGTCGAGTTGCAGACTCCAATCCGGACTACGATCGGTTTTATGGGATTGGCTCCACCTCGCGGCTTGGCGACCCTTTGTACCGACCATTGTATGACGTGTGAAGCCCTACCCATAAGGGCCATGAGGACTTGACGTCATCCCCACCTTCCTCCGGTTTGTCACCGGCAGTCTCATTAGAGTGCCCAACTGAATGATGGCAACTAATGACAAGGGTTGCGCTCGTTGCGGGACTTAACCCAACATCTCACGACACGAGCTGACGACAGCCATGCAGCACCTGTGTCCACTTTCTCTTTCGAGCACCTAATCCATCTCTGGTTCGTTAGTGGCATGTCAAGGGTAGGTAAGGTTTTTCGCGTTGCATCGAATTAATCCACATCATCCACCGCTTGTGCGGGTCCCCGTCAATTCATTTGAGTTTTAATCTTGCGACCGTACTCCCCAGGCGGTCTACTTCACGCGTTAGCTTCGTTACTAAGGAAATGAATCCCCAACAACCAGTAGACATCGTTTAGGGCGTGGACTACCAGGGTATCTAATCCTGTTTGCTCCCCACGCTTTCGTACATGAGCGTCAGTGTTATCCCAGGAGGCCGCCTTCGCCACTGGTATTCCTCCACATCTCTACGCATTTCACTGCTACACGTGGAATTCTACCTCCCTCTGACACACTCTAGCTTTGTAGTTTCAAATGCAGTTCCCAAGTTGAGCTCGGGGATTTCACATCTGACTTGCAAAGCCGCCTGCGCACGCTTTACGCCCAGTAATTCCGATTAACGCTTGCACCCTACGTATTACCGCGGCTGCTGGCACGTAGTTAGCCGGTGCTTATTCTTTAGGTACCGTCATCAGTTCAGGATATTAGCCCAAACCTTTTCTTCCCTAACAAAAGAGCTTTACAACCCGAAGGCCTTCTTCACTCACGCGGCATTGCTGGATCAGGGTTGCCCCCATTGTCCAAAATTCCCCACTGCTGCCTCCCGTAGGAGTCTGGACCGTGTCTCAGTTCCAGTGTGGCGGATCGTCCTCTCAGACCCGCTAAAGATCGTGGCCTTGGTAGGCCTTTACCCTACCAACTAGCTAATCTTCCATCGGCCGCTCGTTTAGCACAAGGCCCAAGGGTCCCCTGCTTTCAACCGTAGTTCGTATGCGGTATTAGCTTCCATTTCTGAAAGTTGTCCCCCACTAAACGGTACGTTCCGATGTGTTACTCACCCGTTCGCCACTCGCCATCAAATGATGCAAGCATCATTCATGCTGCCGTTCGACTTGCATGTGTAAAGCATGCCGCCAGCGTTCAATCTGAGCCATGATCAAACTCTTCAGTTTAATTCATTGCTTATCGCATTTGCTGCATTTCTGCAGCTCTCAAGTATTGACTGACATTTCGAATCTCTTGCGAGATTC